>NZ_JBVJYM010000006.1:0-427644 GCF_055600495.1 Streptomyces sp. NPDC038213 | reverse complement strand
GCCCGTTCCCCGCCCCGAGCCCGGGCGGCCGAAGAAACTGTCGTTCTCCGCCGTGTCCGCCAGGTCCAACGTCGTGCCGTCCACCGCCACCAGGCGCCACCGCCGATACCAGGCACCCGCCGTCTCCGCCACCGCCACCGGACGGCACACCCGCGCGAACAGCACCTTCAACGGCTCCACACCCAGGCGCCGACGCGCCCGCCCGATCGCGGCAGTCGTCGGCACCCGCCAGGACCGCCGCCCCTCGCCGAGCCCGTCGCCCAGCAGCCGCGCGACCTCTTCATACGGCTGCCCGAAGAACAGACACATCGCGAGGATGAAGTACACGACCACCCGGGCCGGCAGCAGACGGCTGCGCTGCTCAGCCCGACCGGTCTCCTCGACCACCTCGTCGATCAGCTGCTGGGCAAACGCCCGCGTCAGCACCCCGATCGCGATCCGGTCCGACAACCGCTCACCCGCAGGCGACTTGACCTGCCCCACCCTCGCCACACCACAACCAACGAGCACAGAACATCTAAGTCACCAGCATTGGGCCTAGCCCTGCTTGCTGCCGCGGGCGGCGACGCGGGCCGCGCGGGCGGCGAGGCGCTCCTCCAGCCGGCTGGCCTCCGCGTCGAGGCCCGCCATGTACAGGCCCAGCTCCTCCTGTGCGCGGTGGCCGTCCGGGCCGAGCCCGTCGATCTCCATGACCTTCAGGAAGCGCAGGACGGGCGCGATGACGTCGTCGTGGTGGATGCGCAGGTTGTAGATGCCGCCGATGGCCATCTGGGCCGCCATGCGCTCGAAGCCCGGCATGCCGTGCCCCGGCATCCGGAACTCCACGACCACGTCCCGCACCGCCTGCATGGTCAGGTCCGGGGCCAGCTCGAAGGCCGCGCCGAGGAGGTTGCGGTAGAAGACCATGTGCAGGTTCTCGTCCTGCGCGATCCGCGCCAGCATCCGGTCGCACACCGGGTCGCCGGACTGGTGGCCGGTGTTCCGGTGGGAGATGCGGGTGGCGAGCTCCTGGAAGGCCACGTACGCGACGGAGTGCAGCATCGAGTGCCGGTTGTCGGACTCGAAGCCCTCCGACATGTGCTGCATCCGGAACTGCTCCAGCTTGTCCGGGTCCACGGCGCGGGAGGCGAGCAGGTAGTCGCGCATGACGATGCCGTGGCGGCCCTCCTCGGCGGTCCAGCGGTGCACCCAGGTGCCCCATGCGCCGTCGCGGCCGAAGAGGCTGGCGATCTCGTGGTGGTAGCTGGGCAGGTTGTCCTCGGTCAGCAGGTTCACCACCAGGGCGATCTTGCCGATCTCGGTCACCTTGGACTGGCTGGGGTCCCAGGCCTCGCCGTCCTCGAAGAAGCCGGGGAAGTTCCGGGCGTCGCCCCACGGCACGTACTCGTGGGGCATCCAGTCCTTGGTCACCTTCAGGTGGCGGTTGAGCTCCGTCTCGACCACCTCTTCCAGCGCGAACAGCAGCTTGGCGTCCGTCCACGCCTCCGAGCTGCCGAGGTGGGGAGAGGTGATGGTCACGGGTACTCCAGGGGGCAGGCCGAATACTTACGGCTTCGTAGGTTACGAAACCGTAGGTTAAGCCCGGCGTCAGGGTGAGCCAACCCCCGCCCTCGATATGTCCGGCTACGTTCGGTTATGTAGGGAGGTCGGGGCGGGAAAAGCGAGAGGCAGGTCACGCCCGTGCTCACTCTGAGCAGGGGGGACGCCCAGCAGGTGGTCCGCGGCGCCCGCCTTCACGGCGTCGATCAGGGCCCGCAGGGCGTCGATCGAGTCGGTCACGAACTCCGGGGACCGGGTCGTGCCGATGTACGCCCTGCCGTCGTCGTCGCGCCCGAAGCGGAAGCAGTTGGCGCCCTCGCTGCAGAAGGCCTCGGACCAGGCGATGCGGGCCGGGTCGGGGGCGGCCGCGGATTCGGGCCCGGGGCCGGTTCCGGGTGCGGTGGCGCATCCCGGTCCGGATCCGGCTCCGGCCGCCCCCGCGGTGCTCCTGGACGTGCCCGTGCTCATGTTCGCCTTCACGCTCACGCTCATGTCTTCTCTCCTCGGGCTTCCGTCGCGGTCGGCCGCGCGGTCGGTCGTCGGATGGGCGGTCGTCGGGCGTGCGGTCACAGGTCCCGTGCCACGCGGTGGACGAAATCGAGCGAGGCCCGGGCCGGCAGGGCCAGCAGGCGCAGCCGCTCCAGCAGACCCCGGTACCGGCGCAGCTTCATGTCCGCGTCCAGGAGCATCGAGCCGTGCGAGGTGTCCAGCTGGACGGTGTCGAGCTGCGGCATCGCCGCGGCCGCGTACGTGAACGCCTGCCCGGCGCCCGGGAACCCGCCCGCGGCGAAGGGGATGACCCGCAGGATGGTCCGCTCCCGCCCGGCCTGTTCGAGGATGTGCTCCAGCTGTGCGCGGGCCACCTTGGGCCCGCCGAACTGCATCCGCAGGGCGGCTTCGTGCACCACCACCTCGTACAGCGGGGGCCGCTCCCGGTCGAGGACCCGCTGCCGGCCCATGCGCAGGGCGATGCGCGCCTGGAGGTCCGGCTCCGGCAGCGGCGGGTCGGCGGTGTCGAAGACGGCCCGCGCGTGCTCCTCCGTCTGCAGCAGGCCCGGTACGTGGGTGGTCACGGCGGTGTGCAGTTCGACGGCGTGGTGCTCCAGTTCGGCGATGTCGAGCAGTCCGGGCGGCAGCATCCCGCGGTGCTGCTCCCACCAGCCCCGGCCGCGCTCCTGCGCCATCGAGGCCAGCAGGTCGACCAGGGCGGTGTCGGGGCAGTCGTAGTTGAACGCGAGCGTGCGGACCCGCTCGGCGGTGATGCCGATCCGGCCCGACTCGATGTTCGGGATGCGGGTGCGGTCCACCCCCAGGAGGGCCGCGGCCTGCTGGACCGTCGTACCCGACTGCTCGCGGAGTTTGCGCAGTTCGCCGCCGAGGCGCTGCTGCCGGGCCGTCGGGGTGCTCCTGGGCGGCACCTTTTCCCCCTTTCGCGGAGGCGGTCCCGGCGCACGACGCCGCCCGCGTCCGAAATGCCTGAGATGGTGCGAGGTGCTGACACCAGTAGTAGCACCGTGCACCTGACCGCGCTACGGTCGGTAGCGCAAGTTTCACACGGGGCGACCCCGTGCGCCCCCTCGATCGCCCGGACGGCCAGGGACGGGCCGCCGCCCGCGGGGCCGGGAGGGCCCCGCGGGCGGAAGCGCCACATGCCGTACGCCCGCGCCGCGTTGGCGGCGGGCGGGTGCCGGGCTCAGCCCTCCCAGAGGGTCCGGCGGACCTCCTCGCCCGTGGTCTGGCGCAGCCCGCCGTCGAGCAGCCACCAGCGCGTGATCCCGATCGACTCCAGGAACGGCACGTCGTGGCCCGCCACGATCAGCGCGCCCCGGTACGACTCCAGGGCCGCGGTGAGCTGCCGCACGCTGGCCAGGTCCAGGTTGTTCGTCGGCTCGTCCAGGATCAGCAGCTGCGGAGCGGGCTCCGCGAGGAGCAGCGCCGCCAGCGTGGCGCGCAGCCGCTCCCCGCCCGACAGGGTGCCGGCCGGCCGGTCCGCGCGCTTGCCGCGGAACAGGAAGTGCGCGAGCCGGGCCCGGATGGCGTTGTCGGTCGCCGCGGGGGCGGCCGCGGCCACGTTCTGCGCGACGGACAGCCCGTCGTCGAGCAGGTCCAGCCGCTGCGGCAGGAGGCGCAGCGGCACGTGGGCCGTCACCTCTCCTTCCTGCGGGGCCAGTTGGCCCGCGAGGGTGCGCAGCAGGGTGGTCTTGCCCGAGCCGTTGCGCCCCACCAGGGCGATCCGCTCCGGACCCCGCACCTCCCAGGCGCCGGGCAGGGCGGGGCGGCCCCCGGAGTGCGCCAGGGTCAGCCCGCTCAGGGACAGCACGCCCCGGCCCGGGGGCACTTCCGTGGCGGGCAGCTGGATGCGGACCTCGGCATCGTCGCGCACCGCCTCGGCCGCCTGGTCGAGGCGCTCGCGGGCCTCGGCGAGCTTCGTCTCGTGGAGGATGCGGTGCTTGCCCGCCGAGACCTGCGCCTGCCGCCTGCGCGCACCCATGACGATCTTCGGTTCGCGCTTCTGGTCCCACATCTTCTGGCCGTACCGCTTGCGCTGGCCCAGTTTGACGTGCGCCTCGGACAGTTCGCGCTTCTGGCGCTGCACATCGGCCTCGGCCACCCGCACCAGCCGCTCCGCCGCGTCCTGTTCGGCGGCCAGGGCCCGCTCGTAGTCGTCGAAGTTGCCCCCGTACCAGCGGACTTCGCCGTCGTGGAGGTCGGCGATCTGGTCCACGCGGGCCAGCAGCTCGCGGTCGTGGCTGACGACGACCATCACCCCGGGCCAGGATTCGACCGCGGAGTAGAGCCGCTGCCGGGCGGGCAGGTCGAGGTTGTTCGTCGGCTCGTCGAGGAGCAGGACGTCGGGGCGGCGCAGCAGCAGCCCGGCGAGCCGGAGCAGGACCGACTCCCCGCCCGACAGCTCGCCGACCGTCCGGTCGAGGCCGATCCGGTCCAGTCCGAGCTGGTCGAGGGTGGCGCGGGCCCGCTCCTCCACGTCCCAGTCCTCGCCGACCGCGGCGAAGTTCTCCTCGGTGGCCTCGCCCGCCTCGATGGCGTGGAGCGCGGTGCGGGTGGCGGCGATGCCGAGGGCCTCGTCCACCCGCAGGGCGGTGTGGAGGGTGAGGTTCTGCGGGAGGTAGCCGACCGAGCCGGCCACCGTGATCTGGCCCTCGGTGGCGGTCAGTTCACCGGCGGCGAGCTTCAGCAGCGTGGACTTGCCGGAGCCGTTGAGCCCCACCAGGCCGGTGCGGCCCGGGCCCACGGCCAGCTGGAGCCCGTCGAAGACGGGGGTCCCGTCGGGCCAGGTGAAGCCGAGCGCCGCGCAGGTGACGAACGTGGCGGGGGACGGGGAGGAGAAGGCGGAAGAGGAATGCGAAGAACGTGACATGGAGGCCTCCGGTTGCATGCGTGAGTACGGCAACAACACGTGGAGACACCGGGTGGGCGGTGTCTCAAGGCCTGTAGTCCAACGTCCTTCTCCGATCTGGTGCTTCCGGTCGCTTCGGTGACGACGCTACGGACCGCCGGACCGGCCCGCAAACGAATTACGGCGGCGGGCGCGGGGACCGGGGCGGCCCGGCCCCGCCGGGATCCGGGAGGGGCGGCGCGCTAGAGCGAATCGCGGAGCAGCTCCGCGAGGTCCTGGTCCAGGTCCAGGTACAGGTGCTCCAGGCCCAGCGGGACGACCTCGGCGGAGCGCTCCAGGAAGCGCCGCAGCTCGCCCGTCTCCATGAGGACGATGGCGATCCCCTCGGGGGCGTGGAACTCCACGACCGTGCGCCCGGAACCGTACGGGCGCACCCGGACGTCCCCCATGCCCGACGGGCCCGCCGTCCCGGCCTCCAGCAGCTCGCGCGCGAAGGTCCACGACACCTCGACGCCCTCCAGCGTGGCCGGCGCGGGGAACGCCATCCGGACGGCGAAGGGGTCCGCGCGGTCGTAACAGAGCGTCACGGGTACGGACTCGACCTTGGGTGCGGTCGCGACCAGCCGGGCCTGTACTGCTTGCTCGATGACGGTGATCAAGGCGCGCTCCCTTGCGGCGAGAGGTTGGGCATAGGGGTAGACGCAGGAACGGCTCGATCCGTGCATGCGGAGGGGGCGTGACGTGTGTCACCGAATGGCGCGAAGCCGCCCGTGTGATCGCACAGAGTGATCGGCGCGTAGCTGCTCAGGAGGCGGGCCGCCCGCGGTTCCCGGAATCCGGGACCGGGGGCAGAAGGGCCGGTTTTCGATGCACCGGATGGCGGCGGCGGGGCGGGGCGTCCGCACTCTGGACGGCGATCACCGCAGTGCGTTAGCTTCCGGCGCCATGAGACTTCTGGTGCTGGGTGTACGGGCAGTGACGGCAGCGGTGTTAGCGGGGGCCCTGGTGGCCCCCGCGGCCCAGGCGGACTCCGGTCCCGGGGACGCAGGCAGAAGCCCGTCCGGAGCGGACAGCCGGGGCGGCCGGGGCGACGGGGCCGACCGGGCGGGCCCGGGCAGCTGGGCCCTCAAGCAGACCGGTACGGACGCCAGGCTGCGCGGGCTCGCGGCCGTGAGCCGCTCCACCGCCTGGGTGTCGGGCTCCAAGGGCACCGTGCTGCGCACGACCGACGGCGGCCGCAGCTGGCGCGACGTCTCCCCGCCCGCCGCCGCGGCCGCGGGACTCCAGCTGCGCGATATCGAGGCCTTCGACGCGCGCCGGGCGGTCGCCCTGTCCATCGGCGAGGGTGAGGACTCCCGGGTCTTCCGCACCGAGGACGGCGGCGCGAGCTGGACGGAGACCTTCCGCAACCCCGACCCGCGGGCCTTCTACGACTGCCTGACCTTCTTCGACCGCCGCCACGGCCTCGCCATGAGCGACCCCGTGGACGGCAGGTTCCGGATCCTGTCCACCTCCGACGGCGGCCGCTCCTGGAAGGTCCTGCCCAGCGCCGGGATGCCGGCGGCCCTGCCGGGCGAGGCGGGTTTCGCAGCCAGCGGCCAGTGCCTGGTCAGCGCGGGCCCGCGGGACGTGTGGATGGCCACCGGCGGCGGTGCGACCGCGCGCGTGCTGCACTCCGCGGACCGGGGGCTGCACTGGACGGCGGCCCCGACGGCCCTGCCGGCCGGCGAGGGCGCCAAGGGCGTGTTCGGGCTGGCCTTCCGCGACCGCCGGCACGGGATCGCCGTCGGCGGCGACTACCGCCCCGAGCAGGCCTCCCCGCAGGCGGCCGCGGTCACCGGCGACGTCGGGCGCTCCTGGCGGACCTCCGCCGCCCCGCCGGCCGCCTACCGGTCCGGGGTGGCCTGGCTGCCGTACACGCGGGCGGCCGCGCTGGCGGTCGGACCCACCGGCACCGACCTCACCACGGACGGCGGCCGCACCTGGCGCCCGCTGGACCCCGGCTCCTTCGACACCGTCGACTGCGCCCCGGACGGCGGGTGCTGGGCCGCGGGCGAGCAGGGGCGGGCGGCGCGGCTCCAGCGGCGCTGACGGGCGGGCCGGCGTACGCGGGCACGTCGTGCGCGGGCGGCGTACGCGGGTCCGGCGCGCCTGCCGGGGCCGGTCAGAGCGACGGGATCTCGCGTACGGTCGCCAGGTCGGCGGAGGTCTTCGTCGCGATGAACTCGGTGATGCGGTACGAGCAGACGCCCGCCACCGTGAACGGGTCCTCCTCGGCGATCCGCTCGATCTCCGCCCGCGAGACCCCTCCCGCGAGGATCATGCCGCCGTCGCGCGGCACCTTGCGGCCCGAGGCGAGGAAGACCCCCGCTGCGTAGTACCCGTCCAGCCAGGCGATATGGGCGTCCAGGACCTCCTCGACGGCCTCGATGGGGGCGGTGTAGCTCAGCTCCATGACGAACATGATCGCCAGGCTACTCTCGGACGACCATGACGACGAGTGCGAGAACCCCCGCAGACGAGACGGAAGCCCGGGCGATACAGGACGAGCTGCGCGTCCGCGTGGTCCGGGACGAGACCGGCCCGCCGCCCGGACGCGGGCTGGTCGCCGGCGTGGACGTGGCGTACGACGACGCGCGCGACCTGGTCGCGGCGGCGGCCGTCGTGCTGGACGCGGCCACGCTGGAGACGGTGGCGGAGGCGACGGCCGTGGGGCGGGTGAGCTTTCCGTACGTGCCGGGGCTGCTGGCCTTCCGGGAGCTGCCGACGGTGCTGTCCGCGCTGTCCTCCCTGGAGTCGGCGGCCGGGGCGGTGCCGGACCTGGTGGTCTGCGACGGGTACGGGATCGCGCACCCGCGCGGGTTCGGACTGGCCAGCCACCTGGGGGTGGTGACCGGGCTGCCGTCGATCGGGGTCGCCAAGAACCCCTTCACCTTCCGGTACGAGGAGCCGGGGCCGGAGCGGGGGGACCGGTCCGCGCTGGTCGGTGAGGGCGGGGGCGAGGTGGGGGCGGCGCTGCGGACGCGGGGCGGGGTGAAGCCGGTGTACGTGTCCGTGGGGCATCGGGTGTCCTTGGACACTGCGTGTGCGCATGTGCTGGCGCTGAGCCCGGAGTTCCGGATTCCGGAGACGACGCGGAGGGCGGATGCGCTGTGCCGGCGCGCCCTGCGCGAGGCCGCCCCGTCCTGACCCGGGTCCGCTGCGCGGGGCCTGTTCCCCGACCCGCCCCTTCCCGAAGCGGGGGCTCCGCCCCCACACCCCCGCGCCTCAAACGCCGGCGAGGCTGGAGTTGGCCCGGGGTGGTGGGTCAAGTGCGGGTGGGTGGGTGGGTTTCGGGGCTCTGCCCCGGGCCCCGCGCCTCAAGCGCCGGCGGGGCTGGATTTGCCGCTGGCGGCACATTCCAGCGGACCGCGGCACAATCCAGCCCGCGCGGCGTTTGAGCGCACCGGGCGCGGAGCGCTCGGAACGGGGGCCGGGGGTGGCCCCGGTTTCGGGAAGGGGCGGGTCGGGGAACAGGCCCCGCGCAGCGGGACCCGGGGTCAGGGGTGGGGTGTGGCGCGGAAGGTGAGGCCCGCCGTGCGGAGGCGGGCGGTCAGGGCGTCCGCCATGGCGGTCGCCGTCGTCACCTGCCCCGCAGTCTCCGGCAGGTCGTCGAACGCCAGGCACAGCACCGACTCCGCCAGCATCTTCGCCGTCTCCCCGTACCCCGGATCCCCGCCCGCGACCTCCGCGAAGACGCGCCGCCCGCCCCCCTCGCCCACGAACCGCACGCTGAACCAGCTGCGCGCGCGCCGCTCGGCGTCCGGACCGCGGCCCGGCTCCCACAGGGACATCAGGCGCCGCCGGGCGGCCGGCAGCTGCGCCAGCGCCGCGGCCGCGCCCACGGCCGCCGTACCGCCGAGCGCCACCGGCAGGTGCTTGACGGAGGCGAAGTGCCGGTAGCGGAAATCGGGCCCGTACCGTTCGAGGGCCGCGGCCGAGCGTGCCACGATCCGCGGGTCGAGGCTGGGCAGCGGCAGCGCCCACGTCCCCGTCTCGCGGCTGAAGTGCGGCGCGCCCAGCGGCGCCCGCGCCCGCCGCCCCAGCAGCCGGGGCTCGTGCAGCCGCCGCTCGCGCGCCGCCCGGAGGGACTGCGGGCCGCGGGACAGGGCGGTCAGGGCGGAGGCCAGGGTGCCGCCGGAGAAGGCGGCGTTGGAGCGGACGAAGGCGTCCACCCGCAGCGGCACCCCCTCGGGCAGCTGCTGCACGGTGAAGTACGCGCCCAGGTCGTGCGGTACGGAGTCGAAGCCGCACGCGTGCACGATCCGCGCCCCGGTCTCCCGGGCCCGCGCGTCGTGCTCCACGAACATCCGGTCGACGAACTCCGGCTCGCCGGTGAGGTCCGCGTAGTCCGTCCCCGCGTCCGCGCAGGCCGCGACGAGCCCCGCGCCGTACCAGACGTACGGGCCGACGGTCGTGGCCACCACCCGCGTGGAGCGGGCCAGTTCGCGCAGCGAGGCCGGGTCGCCGGCATCGGCGCGCAGCAGCGGCACGCCGGCGCAGCCGGGGTCGGTCTGCGCCAGCCGCTCGCGCAGCCGCTCCAGCTTGGCGGTGCTGCGGCCCGCGAGGGCCCAGCGGCAGCCCGCCGGGGCGTGCCGGGCCAGGTACGCGGCCGTCAGCTCCCCCACGAACCCCGTGGCCCCGAAGAGTACGACGTCGTACGCCCGCTCGGGCCCGTCCTGCCTGTTCATCCCCGCTCCTCCCGGCTGCTGTCGGCGGCCGAGGCTAGCGTGGGCCGTGACGGAGCGTGCGACCAGGGAGGTCCGGAGATGGACGGTGCCGAGCGCAAGTGGGAGGAAGTCAGGGCATTCGCCCTCGAACTGCCGGGGGCGGGGGAGGAGTTCCCCTGGGGGCCCGAGGACTGCGTGGTGAAGGTCAACAAGAAGATCTTCGTCTTCCTGGGGGACGTCGCGGGCGGGTACCCCCTCGGCGTCACCGTCAAGCTGAAGGACGAGGACCTGCACGGGCATGCGATGACCGTGCCGGGCGCCGAGCCCGCCGGGTACGGGCTGGGGCGCTCCGGCTGGGTGACGGTGCCGCTGGCGCCGGAGGGTGCGCCCTCGGTGCAGGTGCTGTGCGAGTGGGTGGAGGAGAGCTACCGGACGGTGGCCCTCAAGCGGCTGGTCAAGGAGCTCGACGAGCGGCGCGCCGAAAACGGCTAAGCGCTTGCTCGCCCAGGGGCTTGTGCGGAGTGGAACACGTTCCTAGCATCACTGGTGTTACATCGGTTGTGTCACATCCGACATCCATGCGCGGACCGCGGGTCACGGACCGCTTCGCGTACAGGCCGCTGGGGGCTCGATGGCAGGGACGGACACCGGTACCACGGCGGGCGGGACCGGGACGGGCGGGACCGGGCCGGATGCGGCAGGGGCGCCGGAGGCCGCCGGTCCGCTGGCCGGCGTGCGCGTGCTCGAACTGGCCGGGATCGGCCCCGGCCCCTTCGCCGCCATGCTGCTGGCGGACCTCGGCGCGGACGTGGTCCGCGTGGACCGCCCGGGCGGCGGCGCCCTGGCGGTCAACCCGGCGTACGACGTCACCAACCGCAACAAGCGCTCCGTCCTCGTGGACCTCAAGGCCCCCGACGGGCCCGCCCGCGTCCTCGACCTGGCCGAGCGTGCCGACGTCCTGATCGAGGGCTTCCGCCCCGGGGTCGCCGAGCGGCTCGGGGTCGGCCCGGAGCAGTGCCGGGCCCGCAACCCCCGGCTGGTGTACGGGCGGATGACCGGCTGGGGGCAGGAGGGCCCGCTCGCCCAGCGCGCCGGGCACGACATCGCGTACATCGCGATCACCGGGGCGCTCGGCATGATCGGCAGGCCGGACGAGCCCCCGGCCGTCCCCGCCAACCTGGTCGGGGACTACGCGGGCGGCTCCCTCTACCTGGTCGTGGGCGTGCTCGCCGCCCTCCACCACGCCCGTGCGACGGGGGAGGGCCAGACCGTCGACGCCGCCATCGTGGACGGCACCGCCCACCTCACCGCGATGATCCACGGCATGGTCGCGGCCGGCGGCTGGCAGGACCGGCGCGGGGCCAACCTCCTCGACGGAGGCTGCCCCTTCTACGGCACGTACGAGACCGCCGACGGGCTGCACATGGCGGTCGGCGCGCTGGAGCAGCAGTTCTACGAGGAGTTCACCGGCCTGCTCGGGATCGGGGACGCCGCCGCGCAGCGCAAGGACCTCGCCCGCTGGGGCGAGCTGCGCGAGCGGGTGGCCGCGGCCTTCCGGAGCCGTACCCGCGCCGAGTGGACCGCCGTCTTCGAGGGGACCGACGCCTGCGTGGCGCCCGTGCTCTCCCTGCGGGAGGCCCCGGCCCATCCGCACCTCGCCGCCCGCGGCACGTTCACGGAGTCCGGCGGCATCACCCAGCCCGCACCGGCGCCCCGGTTCTCCGCCACCCCCGGCTCGGTGCGCCGCGGCCCCGCCCTGCCGGGGGCGGACGCCGACGAGGTGGCCCGCGACTGGGGGCTGCCGCCCGTACCGCTGCCGTCCGCGCCCCCGTCCGCCCCGCAGCCGCCCGCCCCCCACCCGACCCCGGAGGACCGGTCCCGATGAAGCGCCAGATCTTCGACGCCGAGCACGAAGCCTTCCGCGCGAGCGTGCGCACCTTCCTCGACAAGGAGGTGCTGCCGCACTACGAGCAGTGGGAGCGCGACGGGGTCGTCTCCCGCGAGGCCTGGCGGGCCGCCGGCCGGCAGGGCCTGCTGGGCCTGGCCGTGCCCGAGGAGTACGGCGGCGGCGGGAACCCCGACTTCCGCTACGCCGCCGTCCTGGCCGAGGAGTTCACCCGGGCCGGCACCCCCGGCCTGGCGATCGGCCTGCACAACGACATCATCGGCCCGTACCTGACCTCGCTGGGCACGCAGGAGCAGAAGCGCCGCTGGCTGCCCGGCTTCTGCAGCGGCGAGCTGATCAGCGCCATCGCGATGACGGAGCCGGGCGCGGGCTCCGACCTCCAGGGCATCCGCACCACCGCCGAGGACCGCGGGGACCACTGGCTCCTCAACGGCTCCAAGACCTTCATCTCCAACGGCATCCTGGCGGACCTCGTGATCGTGGTCGCGAAGACCACCCCCGAGGGCGGGGCGCACGGGCTGTCCCTGATCGTGGTCGAGCGGGGCGCCGAGGGCTTCGAGCGCGGCCGCAACCTCGACAAGATCGGGCAGAAGGCCCAGGACACCGCCGAGCTCTTCTTCACCGACGTGCGCGTCCCCAAGGAGAACCTGCTCGGCGAGCCCGACGGGGCCTTCGTGCACCTGATGACGAACCTCGCCCAGGAGCGGCTGGCCATCGCCATGGCCGCCATCGCCGCCGCCGAGCACCTGGTGGAGATCACGACGGCGTACGTGAAGGAGCGCGAGGCCTTCGGGCGGCCGCTGTCCAAGCTCCAGCACATCCGCTTCGAGATCGCGGAGATGGCCACCGAGTGCGCGGTCACCCGCACCTTCCTCGACCGCTGCCTCACCGAGCACAACGCGGGCGGTCTGGACGCCGTCCACGCCTCGATGGCGAAGTGGTGGGCCACCGAACTGCAGAAGCGGGTGGCCGACCGCTGCCTCCAGCTGCACGGCGGCTACGGCTACATGAACGAATACCGGGTCGCGCGGGCCTTCACCGACGGCCGCATCCAGACCATCTACGGCGGTACGACCGAGATCATGAAGGAGATCATCGGCCGGTCCCTGCTCGGCTGACCACCGGTCCGGCCCCCCGGCCCCTCCACCCCCGGCCCCGGCTCCCGACCCCGCCGGGCCCCGCCCCGCACCCTCCCCGGCTCCACCTCCCGAAAGGCTCGACCAGTGAGTTCCGAAGCGTACGTCTACGACGCGATCCGCACCCCGCGCGGCCGGGGCAAGGCCACCGGCGCCCTGCACGGCACCAAGCCCATCGACCTGGTCGTCGGCCTGATCGACGCCCTGCGCGAGCGCAACCCCGGGCTGGACCCGGGCACCATCGACGACATCGTGCTCGGGGTGGTCGGGCCGGTGGGCGACCAGGGCTCCGACATCGCGCGGATCGCGGCCATCGCCGCGGGGCTGCCGGACACCGTCGCGGGCGTACAGGAGAACCGCTTCTGCGCCTCCGGCCTCGAAGCCGTCAACATGGCCGCGGCCAAGGTCCGCTCGGGCTGGGAGGACCTGGTGCTCGCCGGCGGCGTCGAGTCGATGTCCCGGGTCCCGATGGCCTCCGACGGCGGGGCCTGGTTCGCCGACCCGATGACCAACTACACCGTCAACTTCGTCCCCCAGGGCATCGGCGCCGACCTGATCGCCACCCTGGAGGGCTTCACCCGCCGGGACGTGGACGAGTACGCGGCCCTCTCGCAGGAGCGCGCGGCCGCGGCCTGGAAGGACGGCCGCTTCGCCAAGTCCGTGGTCCCGGTCACCGACCGCACCGGGCTGGTCGTCCTCGACCACGACGAGTTCATGCGCCCCGGCACCACGGCCGACTCCCTCGCCCGGCTGAAGCCCTCGTTCGCGGACATCGGCGACCTGGGCGGCTTCGACGCCGTCGCCCTGCAGAAGTACCACTGGGTCGAGAAGATCGACCACGTGCACCACGCGGGCAACTCCTCCGGGATCGTGGACGGCGCCTCGCTCGTCGCCATCGGCTCCCGGGAGGCGGGGGAGCGGAACGGGCTGCGCCCCCGCGCGCGGATCGTCTCCGCCGCGGTCTCCGGCTCCGAGCCGACCATCATGCTCACCGGCCCCGCCCCCGCCACCCGCAAGGCCCTGGCCAAGGCCGGGCTGGCCATCGGCGACATCGACCTGATCGAGATCAACGAGGCCTTCGCCGGGGTCGTGCTGCGCTTCGCCAAGGACATGGGCGTGGGACTCGACAAGATCAACGTGAACGGCGGCGCCATCGCCATGGGCCACCCGCTGGGGGCCACCGGCGCGATGATCCTCGGCACCCTCGTCGACGAACTGGAGCGCCAGGACAAGCGGTACGGGCTCGCCACCCTCTGCGTCGGCGGCGGCATGGGCATCGCCACCGTCGTCGAACGCCTCTGACCCCTCCTGTCCCCAGACCCCTCTCCAAGGAAAGCAGCCACCATGAGCGAGACCGGCACCATCCGCTGGGAACAGGACGAGACCGGCGTCGTCACCCTCGTCCTCGACGACCCCCACCAGTCCGCCAACACCATGAACCAGGCGTTCAAGGCCTCCATCGCCGCGGTCGCCGACCGCGCCGAGGCCGAGAAGGACTCCATCCGGGGCATCATCGTCACCTCCGCGAAGAAGACCTTCTTCGCGGGCGGCGACCTCAAGGAGATGATCCGCCTCGGCCCCGGGGACGCGCAGATCGCCTTCGACACCGGCACCGCCATCAAGGCGGCGCTGCGCCGCATCGAGACCCTCGGCAAGCCCGTGGTCGCCGCCATCAACGGCGCGGCCCTCGGGGGCGGTTACGAGATCGCCCTCGCCTGCCACCACCGGATCGCCCTCGACGCCCCCGGCTCCAAGATCGGCCTGCCCGAGGTCACCCTCGGCCTGCTCCCCGCCGGCGGCGGCGTCACCCGCACCGTCCGCCTGATGGGCATCGCCGACGCCCTCCTGAAGGTGCTGCTCCAGGGCACGCAGTACAACCCGCAGCGCGCCCTCGACAACGGGCTCGTCCACGAACTGGCCGCCACCCCCGAGGAGATGCTCGCCAAGGCCCGCGCCTTCATCGACGCGCACCCCGAGTCGCAGCAGCCCTGGGACGCACCGGGCTACCGGATCCCCGGCGGCACCCCCTCGAACCCGCGGTTCGCCGCGAACCTCCCCGCCTTCCCGGCCAACCTGAAGAAGCAGCTCGCGGGGGCCCCGTACCCGGCGCCCCGCAACATCCTCGCCTGCGCCGTCGAGGGCTCCCAGGTCGACTTCGAGACCGCGCTGGTCATCGAGGCCCGCTACTTCACCGAGCTGGTGACCGGGCAGACCGCGAAGAACATGATCCAGGCGTTCTTCTTCGACCTCCAGGCCGTCAACTCCGGAGCCAACCGGCCCCAGGGACCCGCGCCCCGCCGGGTCCGCAAGGTGGCCGTGCTCGGCGCCGGGATGATGGGCGCGGGCATCGCGTACTCCTGCGCCCGCGCCGGCATCGAGGTGGTCCTCAAGGACGTCAGCGCCGAGGCGGCGGCCAAGGGCAAGGCGTACTCCGAGAAGCTCCTCGACAAGGCGCTCTCGCGCGGCCGTACCACCGAGGCGGCCCGCGCCGAGCTGCTCGCCCGGATCACGCCCACCGGGGACGCCGCCGACCTGGCCGGCTGCGACGCCGTCATCGAGGCGGTGTTCGAGGACACCGGCCTCAAGCACAAGGTCTTCCAGGAGGTCCAGGACATCGTGGCGCCCGACGCGCTGCTGTGCTCCAACACCTCCACGCTGCCCATCTCCGGCCTCGCCGAGGGCGTCTCCCGCCCGGCCGACTTCATCGGCCTGCACTTCTTCTCCCCGGTGGACAAGATGCCGCTGGTCGAGATCATCAAGGGCGCGGAGACCGGAGACGAGGCCCTGGCCCGCGCCTTCGACCTGGTCCGCCAGATCAACAAGACCCCCATCGTGGTCAACGACAGCCGCGGGTTCTTCACCTCCCGGGTCATCGGCCAGTTCATCAACGAGGGCGTGGCCATGGTCGGCGAGGGCATCGAGCCCGCCTCCGTGGAGCAGGCCGCCGCCCAGGCCGGGTACCCGGCCAAGGTGCTCTCCCTGATGGACGAGCTGACCCTCACCCTGCCCCGCAAGATCCGCAACGAGACCCGCAAGGCCTTCGAGGCCGAGGGCCGCAGCTGGGCGCAGCACCCGGCCGACGCCGTCATCGACCGGATGGTCGACGCGTTCGACCGCCCCGGCCGCAGCGGCGGCGCCGGGTTCTACGAGTACGAGGAGGGGAAGCGGACCCGGCTGTGGCCGGGCCTGCGCGAGCACTTCGGCAAGCCGGACGCGCAGATCCCCTTCGAGGACATGAAGGAGCGGATGCTCTTCTCCGAGGCGCTGGACACCGTCCGCTGCCTGGAGGAGGGCGTGCTGACCTCCGTGGCCGACGCCAACATCGGCTCGATCATGGGGATCGGCTTCCCCGCCTGGACGGGCGGCGTGCTCCAGTACATCAACGGCTACGAGGGCGGCCTGCCCGGGTTCGTCGCCCGAGCGCGCGAGCTCGCCGCCACCTACGGCGAGCGGTTCACCCCGCCCGCCCTCCTGGTGGCCAAGGCCGAGAGCGGCGAAACCTTCACCGACTGACGGCCGCGCACGCACCCGCAGCGGGCGGCGGCCTCAGTCCTCCCCGGACTGGAACGCCGCCCGCAGCTCCTCCTTCAGCGACCGCTGGAAGGCGGTCACCAGGGCCTGCACGATCAGCGGCTGCATATGGGCCGACAGGGCCTTCATGGCCTCCACCCGCTCCGGATCCGGCTCCTCCTCGGTGAACGGCCCCCACACCTCGTCCCGGAACAGCCGGGTCAGCTCGTGGGCCGCCGAGCGGGTGTGCTCCAGCAGCACCCGCCGGGCCGCGAGCAGCGTGCCGTGCGACACCGGTACGTCGAGCAGGGCCACCCCCAGCCGCAGCAGGCCCGGCTCCACCCGGTAGCTCCCGGATCCGGGGTCCCTGGTGTCCTCGGCGTTCTGGGCGTTCTGCGCGCTCTCGGGGTCCAGCTCCTCGATCACGTTCATCGCGGCCAGCCGCCGCAGGTCCGCCTCCGCCAGGGTGCGGCCCGCCCGCTTCTCCAGGTCGGCCAGCGAGGCCCGTCCGGGCGCCTCCGGGGCCCAGGTGGCGACCAGGGCCCGGTGGATGGCCAGGTCGTGGGCGCTCAGGCCCTCGGGGAGGGCGTCGAGGTAGCGCTCGATGGCCGACAGGGTCATGCCCTGGACCTGCAACTCCTCGATCAGGGCCAGCCGCGACAGGTGCTCGGGCCCGTAGTGCCCCACCCGGCGGGGTCCGATCACGGGAGGGGGCAAAAGCCCGCGCGTGCTGTAGAAACGTACGGTGCGGACGGTGACTCCGGCCCGCGCGGCGAGCTCGTCGACCGTGAGGGCGGACTCCTGCGCCGGTGTGGTCATCGCCTGTGCCCCGTTCTCCGCGCTCCCAGATCCTCGCTTCAGGTTCAACAGTATTGCTGTCGCACCAACGATGTGAAACGGCCAGGAGCTGCCATGCCCACGAACCTGCGACTGCCCGGACCCCCCGACGAGACCACCGTGCCCGACCTGCTCGCCCGCAACGCCGCCGAGCACGGGGACCTGCCCGCCCTGTCCTGGCGCACCGGCGCCGGCTGGACCACCCTCACCTGGGCCGACGTCCGCCGCAAGGTGGCCGTCCTGGCCTCCGGCTACGCCGCCCTCGGGGTCGGCCGCGGCGAGCACGTCCTGATGATGATGGGCAACCGCGCCGAGCACTGGCTCAGCGACCTCGCCCTGGTCCACCTCGGCGCCGTCCCCGTCTCCGTGTACAACACCTCCGCCCCCGGGCAGATCGCCCACATCGCCCGCCACAGCCGGGCCCGCATCGCCGTGGTCGAGGGCGCGGGGGAGCTCCCCCGCTGGGAACCCCTCCTCGGCGCGGCGGACGTCCCGCTGGAGCGGCTCGTCGTCGCCGAGGCCGCCGAGGCCGGCGCCCACCTCCCGTACGGCTCCCTGTACGCGAGCGGCGCCCGCGTCCACAGCGGCGAGGCCTTCGAGAAGGCCCGCCGCGAGACCCGGCCCGGGGACCCCCTCACCGTCGTGTACACCTCCGGCACCACCGGCGACCCCAAGGGGGTCCGGCTCACCCACCGCAACATCCTGCTCCAGTCCGTCCGCCTCGACCGGCACGTGGACCTCCCCGAGCACGCCGAGCACCTGTGCTACCTGCCCTTCGCGCACATCGCCGAACGGGTCCTCGGCATCTACCTCCCGCTGCTGCGCGCCGCCCACGTCCGGCTCTGCGCCGACCCCGCCGCCGTGGCCGCGTCCGTGCGCGAGCTGCACCCGGTGCAGTTCTTCGGGGTCCCGCGGGTCTGGGAGAAGCTGGCCGCGTCCGTACGGGCCGTGCTCGCCGGACTCCCCGCGGAGCAGCAGGAGGCGATCGCGGCCGCCAACGAGGCCGTACGGGCCCTGGCCGGCCACCGCGAGCGGGGCGAGGAGCCGCCCGCGGCCGCCGTCGAGGCCGCCCGGCGGGCCCGCGAGGAGGTGCTCGGCCCGCTGCTCGCCCTCGCGGGACTGGACCGGCTCCAGTGGACCGCCAGCGCCACCGCCCCCATGCCCCTGGACGTGGTCCGCTTCTGGGCCGGCTGGGGGATCACGATCATGGACGCCTGGGGGCTGACCGAGACCTCCGGGGTCTGCACGGTCAACAGCCCCGACGCCTTCCGGCTCGGCTCGGTGGGCCGGGCCATCGAGGGGGTCGAACTGCGCATCGCCGAGGACGGGGAGATCCTCACCCGCGGGGCCACCGTCTTCGGCGGGTACCTGCGCCCCGACGGCTCGCTCGAGGACGCCCGCGACCCGCAGGGCTGGTTCCCCACCGGGGACGTCGGCCGGCTCGACGGGGACGGCTTCCTGTGGATCACCGACCGCAAGAAGGAGCTGATCATCACCTCGACCGGCAAGAACGTCTCGCCGGCCCTGGTCGAGAACACCGTCAAGGAGCACCCGCTGATCGGGCAGGCCCTGGTACACGGCGACGGCCGCTCGTACCTCGTCGCCCTGCTCGTCCTCGACCCCGAACTGGCCCCCGCCTGGGCGGCGGCCCGCGGGATCGCTGCGGACTCCCTCGCGGAGCTGGCCGCCCACCCCGCCGTCCGCGAGGAGGTGGAGCGGGCCGTGGCCGCGGCCAACGCCCGGCTCAACCGCACCGAACAGATCAAGCGCCACCGCCTCCTGACGCAGGAGTGGGGCCCGCAGACGGGTGAGCTGACCCCCTCGCTCAAACTCCGCCGCCGGGTGGTGCGCGCCGCGTACGCGCAGGTCATCGAGGGGATGTACGAGGAGCCGTACGGCCAGCCGGGCGGGGGGCCCGAAGCCTAGCGGCCGCTCACCCGTTCGGCCCCGGTCCGGTGGGCGCCGCCCCGCCCGCCGGACCAGGGTGGTCCCGTGGGCGTACTCCGAGACCATCCCGAACTGGCGCTGTTCCTGTGCCTCGCCGCCGGATACCTCGTCGGCAAACTGAGAGTCGGACCGATCACCCTGGGGGGCATCTGTGGAACCCTGATCGTTTCCCTGCTGCTCGGCGCGTGGGCCGAGATCGAGGTCGCGGACGATGTCAAGACGATCTTCTTCGCGCTGTTCATCTTCGCCCTCGGGTACATGGCGGGACCGCAGTTCTTCGCCAACCTCAACCGCAAGAGCCTGCGCTTCTTCACCCTGTGCTTCATCGAGCTCGTCGCCGTCCTCGGCATCGCCTACGGGCTGGCCAAGGCCTTCGACCTCGACGTGGGCACCGCCTCCGGCATCCTCGCGGGCGCGGCCACCGAGTCCGCCGTGGTCGGCACCGCCTCCGAGTCCATCGCCAAGCTGCCCGGCCTGAGCGCGGAGCAGATCAGCCAGTACCAGGGGCACGTGGCCACCGCGTACACCGTCTGCTACCTCTTCGGCCTGATCACCATCGTGATCTACACCAGCCAGATCATGCCGATGCTGCTGCGCATCAACCTGCGCGACGCCTCCCGCGAGCTGTGGGAGAAGATGCGCGGGGGCGGCGGCGGGCTGGAGAGCGACGAGCGCGAGGCCCTGCCGGGCCTGGTGGGCCGCACGTTCCTGGTCACCCACGGGGACGGCCGCACGGTCGGCTCCCTCCAGGACGAGCTGGGCGGCCGGATCACCGTCGAGGCCGTCAAACGGGGCTCCAAGCTCCTCACCCCCGCGCCCGGCCTCGAACTCACCCTCTCCGACCTGGTCCTGATCGTGGGCCGCCGGGCCAACGCCATCGAGGCGGGCCGGCTCATCGGCCCCGAGACCCCGGGCATCCCCGGACTGGACACCCCGCTGGCCACCAGCCAGATCGCACTGACCGACAAGTCGGTCTCCGGCCGGACCCTCAACCAGCTCACCAAGGAGCACCCGGAGTTCGCCCGCGACGGGGTGTACGTCACCGACGTCCAGCGCGGCGACTCGCACCTGCCCGCCACCCCCGAGACCGTGGTGGCCCGCGGCGACGTGGTCACCCTGGTCGGCGCCCGCGCCGGACTCCAGCGCCTGGTGGCGAAGATCGGGACCGTGGCGAAGAACGACGCCACGGACTTCATCTACCTGGGCCTCGGCATCGCCGCCGGCTCCCTGATCGGCCAGATCGTGGTCCGCCTCGGGGACATCCCGCTCTCGCTGGGCACCGGCGGCGGCTGCCTCATCTCCGGCCTGCTCTTCGGCTGGTTCCGCTCCCGCAAGCAGACCTTCGGCGCCTTCCCCCCGCAGGCCGCGACCACCATCAAGGACATGGGCCTCGCGGTGTTCATCGCCTGCACCGGGCTCACCTCCGGCCCCCAGGCCGGCCCGCTGCTCAAGGAGTACGGGGCCCTGCTGCCCATTGCGGGGATCGCCATGGTGCTCGTACCGGCCACGATCTCCCTGGTCGTCGGCCGCAAGCTGCTGAAGATCGAGAAGCCCCTGCTCATCGGTGCCATCGCCGGCCAGCAGTGCTCCACCCCGGCCATCACCTCGATCACCCAGGTCGCCCAGAGCTCCGTACCGATGCTCGGCTACACGATCACGTACACCCTCTCGAACTTCCTGCTCCCTCTGACCGGGCCGATCCTCGTCGGCATCCTCGGCGCCTGAACGCCCCGATCCGGACGGCACTCACATGATCGATTTCCTCAACCGGAACATCTTCGTCCCACACCCCGAGCTGCTCGTCTTCCTGACCGTCGCCCTCGGATTCCTCGCCGGGAAACTGCGCTACAAGAGCATCGCGCTCGGCGCGGTGACCGGGTGCCTCGTCCTCGGGCTGGTCCTCGGGGCCCAGTTCCAGGTCACCATCGACGGCACGGTCAAGAACCTCTTCTTCACCCTCTTCCTCTTCGCCCTCGGCTACCGGGTCGGCCCTCAGTTCTTCCGCGGTCTGAAGAAGGACGGCCTGCCGCAGGTCGTCAACGCCGTGGTCGTCTGCATCACCGGCCTGCTGGTCTCCTGGGGCTTCGCGGTGATGCTCGGCTACGGCCCCGGGCTCAGCGCCGGCCTGCTCGGCGGCGCCCTCACCCAGTCCGCCGTCATCGGCGTGGCCCAGGACGCCATCGGCAACCTCCCCGGCCTCAGCGCCGACCAGGTCAAGGAGCAGCAGAACCTCGTCGCCGTCGGGTACGCCGTCACCTACCCCCTCGGCACCATCCTGTGCGCGATGCTCCTCGCCAACGTCCTGCCCCGCCTCTACCGGCGCGACCTCGCCGCCGAGAGCGCCCAGCTCGCCAAGGAGCTCGACGCGCCGAGCGACGACCCCGACCTCCACGAGGGCTACTACGAGGTCGTCCTGCGCGCCTACACCCTCCAGCGGCCCGACCTCGCGGGGCGGACCATCGAGGACTTCGAGCAGCAGCAGAAGGCCCTCGGCCGCCGGATCTACCTCACGCGGATCCGCCGCGCGGGGGAGGTGCTCGACCACACCCAGCAGACCGAGCTGCGCGAGGGCGACGTGGTCGCCGTCAGCGCCCTGCGCGGCTCACTGGTCGAGTTCGACGCCCGGACCCACATCGGGGCCGAGACCGACGACGTGGAGCTGCTCGGCTACCAGACCGAGACCCTGCACGTGGTCGCCTCCGAGAAGGCCCAGCTGGGCAAGACCATCGCGGAGCTCCGCCAGGAGGAGTTCATGGTGGGCGTCTTCATCGACAAGCTGTACCGCTCGGGCGCGGAGTTCCCCTACCGGCTCTCCACACCGCTCGAACGCGGCGACACGGTGGTGCTGTCGGGGCCCAAGCGGCTCGTGGACCCGGCGGGCCGGGCCCTCGGCAAGCCCGTCCCGACCAGCTTCGCCACGGACATGGTCTGGGTGGGCCTCGGCGTCTTCCTCGGCGGCTGCATCGGCATCCCGGCGCTCACCGCCGGCGGGGTCCCCATCTCCCTGTCCACCTCCGGCGGCGCCCTCATCATGGGCCTGGTCTTCGGCTGGATCCGCGGCAAGTACCCGACCTTCGGCAACGTGCCGCCCGGCGCCCAGTGGTTCATGGACACCTTCGGGCTCTGCCTGTTCGTCGCGGTCGTGGGCATCAACGCCGGGCCCAGCTTCACCAGCGGGCTGTCCACGGCCGGCTGGGGCCTGCTGGTCTTCGGAGCGGTCGCCACGGTCATTCCGCTGATCGTCGGCTTCCTCGTCGGGCACCACGTCCAGAAGATCCGCTTCCCGGTCCTGATGGGGGTCCTGTCCGGCGCACAGACCACCACGGCCGCCATCGGGGCCGTCAACGAGGCCTCCAAATCCCAGGTGCCGACGCTGGGTTACACCATTCCCTACGCCATCGGCAACGTGCTCCTGACCATCTGGGGCGCCGTCATCGTGCTCCTCAACCACTGACCCGCCCCCGCTCCACCCTCCTCTCCCGCCCCCACCGAGAAGGACGTGCACCGTGCCCGAGACCAGCTTCAGCCGCGAGGAGATCCAGTCCTTCGCCCAGCTCAGCCCCTTCGAGCTGAAGGACAAGTTCATCCAGATCGCGAAGGCGGCTCAGGAGGACAAGCCCGGCCAGAAGGGCAAGGCCGCGCGCGCCATGCTCAACGCGGGCCGCGGCAACCCCAACTGGATCGCCACCGGCCCCCGCGAGGCCTTCTACGCCCTCGGCTACTTCGCCCTGGAGGAGTCCCGCCGGGTCTGGACCGCCGACAACCTCGGCGGGATGCCCGAGAAGCAGGGCATCGGGGAGCGCTTCGACGCCTTCCTGCGCCGCCACCCGGACCTGCCCGGCGCCGAACTCCTCGGCCGCTGCGTGGCGTACGCCATGGACCGCTTCGCCTTCGACCGGGACTCCTTCGTCCACGAGCTCGCCGACTCGATCACGGGGGACAACTACCCCGTGCCCGACCGGATGCTGAAGCACGCCGAGCACATCGTGCGCGGCTACATCGGCGACGAGCTCTTCGACAAGCGGCCCGCCGCCGGCAACCGCATGAGCCTGTTCGCGACAGAGGGCGGCACGGCCGCCATGTGCTACATCTTCGACTCCCTGATGAAGAACGGGATCCTGCACAAGGGGGACAAGATCGCCCTGATGGTGCCGGTGTTCACCCCGTACATCGAGATCCCCGAGCTCGACACCTTCGAGTTCGAGGTGGTCAACGTCGAGGCGAGCCTCTTCACCGAGACCGGCGTGCGCCAGTGGCGCTACCCGGAGGAGGAGGTGGCCAAGCTCGCCGACCCCTCGGTCAAGCTGGTGTGCATCGTCAACCCGAGCAACCCCCCCTCGCTGGCGATGAGCGACCGGGTGATGAACCAGATCAAGGACATCGTCGCCACCACCAACCCCAACCTGCTCGTCGTCACCGACGACGTCTACGGCACCTTCGTCGAGGGCTTCCGCTCGATCGCCGCCGAACTGCCGCGCAACACCCTGCTCGTGTACTCCTACTCCAAGCACTACGGGTGCACGGGCTGGCGCCTGGGCGTCATCGGCCTGCACGACGACAACGTCCTCGACGAGATGCTCGCCGCCCTCCCGCAGGCCGAGAAGGACCGGCTCGACAAGCGGTACGGCACCCTCACCCTGGAGCCCTCGAAGATCCGCTTCATCGACCGCCTGGTCGCCGACTCCCGCGAGGTCGCCCTCAACCACACGGCCGGACTCTCCCTGCCCCAGCAGACGATGATGGTGCTCTTCTCCCTCTTCGACCTGCTCGACGAGGGCCAGGCGTACAAGCGCAGGATCCGCGAGATCGTCCACCGGCGCCTCGAACTCCTCCTGGAGGGCGCCCAGATGAAGATCTCCGAGGACGAGAAGCGGGCCGCGTACTACATCGAACTCGACCTGCTGGCCGAGGCCGAACGGGTCCACGGCAAGGACTTCGCGGCCTTCCTGGAGAAGAACTACGAGCCGGTCGACCCGCTGTTCCGCCTCGCCGAGCAGACCTCCGTGGTCCTCCTCAACGGCGGCGGCTTCGACGGCCCCCAGTGGTCCGTACGCGTCTCCCTCGCCAACCTCGACGACCTCGACTACCTGAAGATCGGCCACCACCTGCGCGCCATCTTCCAGGACTACGCCACCGAATGGGAGCGCTCGCGCGCCGGCGGCTGACCTCCCGCACCACGCCCCGCGGGGCGCCCCCTCCGGTCGGGAGGGGGCGCCCCGCGGGCGTGTCACGGGCGTCCGCTCAGGAACCCACGACCGGGTAGTGGTCGGAAAGGTTGGAGTACGTGTAGGACTTGCCCCAGCTGCTCACCGTCCACGGGGCGCTCTGCTCCTTGACCACGTTGTTGTCCCAGCCGGCCGGGCGGGCGTGGCCCTGCCGGTGCAGGACGTAGTCCAGGTCCTCGCGCGGGTCGGTCGGGTAGCGGTCCTTCGCGATCGAGTTGTCCGCGGTGTCGAAGGAGTAGGGGTGGCCCGAGCGCGAGTCCGCGCCCGCCAGGCCGCCGTCCGCGAGCATCGACGCGTACTCCGGGCTGTGCGAGTCCACGTTGAAGTCGCCCGCCACGATGACCTGCTCGCCCGCGGGGATGTTCTTCGCGTCGAGGAACGCGTCGATGTTCCTGAACTGCCGGCTGCGCATCTGCGCCGCCTCGCCCGCCGAGCAGCCCGGGTCCGTGGACTGGGCGTGCGTGCCCACCACGTGCACGCGGGTGCCGTTCACGTCGAGGACCGCGTAGGCGAAGCCCTTGTTGGACCACCAGTCGGCGCCGCAGGCGTCCTTGAAGACGTACTGCTCCTTGCGCACGATCGGCCACTTGCTGAGGATCGTCACCCCGCCGTCCTCGGGCGTGGTCGCCGAGTACGCGCCGCCGGTGGCGTCCCAGCCGGACTTGCTGCGTCCCACCACCGGGGTCTGGTGGGGGTACTCGGAGGCCGAGTTGGCCTTCAGGGCGTCGCCGGAGGCGTTGTCGAACACCTCCTGGAGCACGACCACGTCGTGGCCCTTGTAGAAGGAGGTCCTCGGTATCTCGCGCGCCCGGTGGTCCTGGCCCCAGTTCGGGTAAAGGTTCTTCGAGAACAGGAATACGTTGTACGACAGGACGCTCAGCTGCGGGGTGGCAGCGGACTCCGCGGCGGAGGCGGCCGGTACGGCGGTCGCGGTGAGCGCGGCGGCCGCCAGGGCGGCCAGTGCAGCGGACACGGCCGTGCCGGGGCGGAGCGGGGAGGACGTCATGAAGACTCCTGAATCAGGTGGAGGACTGATCGGCCCGGCCATCACATCATCCGGAGTTACCTCGGGGTAACACCCGTGCATCGGGAATCTTGACGGGTTGCGACCATTGCGCCGCGCATACTGGACATCCGACACCGACCACCCCCGGAGGACGGGCATGAGGCAGCCGGAGCACCCCCAGCCGCCCCCGCCGGGCGGCATCCTGTGGAGCGTCGCCGGGGACGTCCGGCTGCTGCTGATGCTGCCCGCCGCCTTCACCCTGCAGGTGGCCCACCCCGTCATCGCCGCCGGGGTCGACGAGCACTCGGTGTTCCGCACCGACCCCTGGGGCCGCGGGGTGCGCTCCGTGGAATCCGTACAGAAGTGGGTCTACGCGGGGGAGGAGGCCGCCGCCGAGGGCCGCCGGGTCCGGGCCCTGCACCGCGGGATCAAGGGCCGCACCCCCGCGGGCCGGGCGTACCACTCGCTCGACCCGGACTGCTACACCTGGGTCCACGAGTCCGGCTTCGCCGTCTTCCGGTACGCCCTGCCGATGCTCTGGGGCCGGCCGCTGACCCCCGCCGAGGAGCGGGCGCTGTTCGCCGAATGGCTCCAGGTCGGCCGCGTGCTCGGGATCCGCGACCGGGACATGCCGCAGACCGTCGAGGAGTACGGCCCGTACTACCGCAGGATCCTCACCGAGGAGCTGGCCCGCACGGCCGTCGCGGCCGAACTCGTCGCCACCGACCTGCCGCTGCCCGCCCCCGACCGCGGCCCGCGGGCCGTCCGGCTGCTGCTGCGCACCCTGTGGCCCGTCCTGCGCCGCCCGTTCCTGCGCCTGCGCGCCTTCGTCACCGCCGGGTACATGCCCCCCGACGCCCGCGCCGCCCTGCGGCTGGACTGGACCCCCGCCCAGGAGCGCCGGCTGCGCCGGCTCAGCAGGGCCGCCGCCCTGCTCGTCCCGCTGCTCCCGGAAGGGCTGCGCTATCTGCCGATCGCCCGCCGGGCGCGGGCCGAGTGGATCGGGGCCGGACGCCCGCGGCGGTCCGCCGCGGGCGCCTGACGGGCGGTCAGTGACCGCTGTCGTGGACCGAGTTGGTCGCGGCGATCTTCTTCCAGGACTTCGGGGGAACGGCCTTGCCCGGACGGGCCTCGGCGGCCGCGCCGGCCCGAGCGGTGGGCCTGCCCGCGGCCGCGCCCGGTGCGGTGGGCGTGCGGAGGGCGGCGGCGGCCGGGATCGAGGCCGGCTTGCCCGCGGTGTACAGCCAGGTGTCGAAGAGCCCGCCGAGCTGCTTGCCCGAGATCCGCTCAGCGTAGCGGACGAAGTCGGCGACCTTCGCGTTGCCGTGCGCGTACGCGGTCGGCCAGCCCTTGAGGATCGCGAAGAACTTCTCGTCGCCGATCTCGTTGCGCAGCGCCTGGAGCGCGAGCGCGCCCCGGTCGTAGACGGCCGCGTGGAACTGGTTCTCCGGACCCGGGTCACCCGGCTTGACCTGCCAGAACGGGTCGTCGGCCGGGCGGGAGGAGTACACCCAGTCCGCCAGCTCCTGCGCGGTTCCCTCACCCTCCTTCTCCGACCACAGCCACTGGCTGTAGCGGGCGAAGGCCTCGTTGATCCAGATGTCCTTCCAGTTGTTCACGGACACGCTGTTGCCGTACCACTGGTGCGCCAGCTCGTGCACGACCACCTGCACGTTCGCGCCGTTCGCGAACTGCCGCGGGCTGTAGAACGGCCGGGTCTGGGTCTCCAAGGCGTAACCGCTGGTCACGTTCGGCACGTAGCCGCCCAGCGCGTTGTACGGGTACGGGCCGAAGTAGCCGGTGAGCCACTCCGCGACCTCCGCGGTCCGCTCCAGGCTCGCCCGCGCCGCGCCCGCGTTGTCGCCCAGGTCGCGGCTGTACGCGTTCAGGACCGGCAGGCCGTCGGCGGTCTTGTCGGTGGTGATGTCGAACCTGCCGACGGCCAGGGTGGCCAGGTACGTGGCCTGGGGCTTGTTGGAGCGCCAGTTGTACCGGGTCCAGCCCAGCTTCGAACTCGTCGACTGGAGAACGCCGTTGCTGATGGCCTGGGTGCCGTCCGGCACGTTCACCGACACGTCGTAGGTGGCCTTGTCCAGCGGGTGGTCGTTGCTCGGGAACCACCAGATCGCCGAGTCCGGCTCCTGGGCGGCGACGCCGCCGTCCGGGGTCCGGTGCCAGGCGGTCCAGCCGTCCACCTTCAGCTCGGAGGGCTTGCCCGCGTACGTGACCACGACCGTCAGCGGCTTGTTCCGGGCCACGGGGGACGCCGGGGTCACCTCCAGCTCCTGGGTGCCCGAGGTGGCGAACTTCGCCTTGACCCCGTTGACCCGCACCTCGCTCACCTTGAGTCCGAAGTCCAGGTTGAAGCGGGACAGGTCCTGCCGGGCCGTGGCCACCAGGGTCGCGGTGCCCTCCAGCAGGTCGGTGACCGGCTGGTACTTCAGCCTCAGGTCGTAGTGCGAGACGTCGTACCCGCCGTTGCCGGCGGCCGGGTAGTAGGTGTCTCCGAGGCCGGGGGCGCCGGGAGCGAAACCTGCGGCCGATGCCGGGATCGCCAGCAGAGCGGACGCGGCAAGTACGCCGGGCGCGATGAACTTGCGGTGCACGAAGGGCTCCAAGGGGTAGGGGGGCGGGCTTCGGTCCGACCGTAGACAGCCGCCCCGCCCCGGGTCACGGCCCTTCCGAGCCTTGTCACGCGACCGCCATCCGGCCGTCACAGTGAAGATCGTTTCCGGCCTGCGGGCCGGTACCGGGACGGGCTGCCGACCGGTCCGCAGCGCCCGGCACCCGCCCCGGCCTGCGGTCCCGCCCGGCCGTGCGCCCCGCACCCCGTAGGATCGGACCCCTCATGACTGCAACCCTCGTCGCCAAGGACCTCGCCGCCGGCCACGGCGAACGCGTCCTCTTCGCCGGACTCGACCTGGTCGTCGCCCCCGGCGACGTCATCGGCCTCGTCGGCGTCAACGGAGCCGGCAAGTCCACGCTCCTGCGCCTCCTCGCCGGCCTCGACACCCCCGAGGAAGGCGAGCTCAGGCTCTCGCCGCCCACCGCCTCCGTCGGCCACCTGCCCCAGGAGCCGGAGCGCCGCCCCGGCGAGTCCGTCCGGGACTTCCTGGCCCGCCGCACCGGGGTCGCCGCCGCCCAGAGCGCGCTGGACACCGCCACGCAGGGCCTGGTGGACGGCGTAGCGGGCGCCGACGACGCCTACGCCGCCGCCCTCGACCGCTGGCTCGACCTCGGCGGCGCCGACCTCGACGAGCGCGCCGAGGAGGTCGCCGCCTCCCTCGGCCTCGCCGTCGGCCTGGACCTGCCCATGACCGCCCTCTCCGGCGGCCAGGCGGCCCGCGCCGGCCTCGCCTCCCTCCTGCTCTCCCGCTACGACGTCTTCCTGCTCGACGAGCCCACGAACGACCTCGACCTCGACGGACTGGAGCGCCTGGAGGAGTTCGTCCGCGGACTGCGCGCCGGCACCGTCGTGATCAGCCACGACCGCGAGTTCCTGGCCCGCACCGTCACCAAGGTCCTCGAACTCGACCTGGCCCAGCAGCAGATCAACCTCTACGGCGGCGGCTACGAGTCCTACCTGGAGGAGCGGGACACCGCCCGCCGGCACGCCCGCGAGGAGTACGAGGAGTACGCCGACAAGCGCTCCGCCCTCGAGGACCGCGCCCAGATGCAGCGCAACTGGATGGACAAGGGCGTGCGCAACGCCCGCCGCAAGTCCTCCGACAACGACAAGATCGGCCGCAAGCTGCGCGCCGACTCCAGCGAGAAGCAGGCCGCCAAGGCCCGCCAGACGCAGCGCGCCATCGAGCGCCTGGAGGTCGTGGACGAGCCCCGCAAGGAGTGGGAGCTGCGGATGGAGATCGCCTCCGCACCCCGCTCCGGCTCCGTCGTGGCCACCCTCCGCGGAGCCGAGGTGCGCCGCGGGGACTTCACCTTCGGACCCGCCACCGTCCAGATCGACTGGGCCGACCGCGTGGCCATCACCGGGGCCAACGGCGCCGGCAAGTCCACCCTGCTCGCCGCCCTCCTCGGCCGGCTGCCCCTGGACTCCGGGGACGCCTCCCTCGGCTCCGGCGTGCTCGTCGGCGAGGTGGACCAGGCCCGCGGGCTGTTCCTCGGCGAGGAGTCCCTCCTCGACGCCTTCTGCGCCGCGGTCCCCGACACCGAGCCCGCCGAGGTCCGCACCCTGCTCGCCAAATTCGGCCTGAAGGCGGTGCACGTGCTGCGCCCGGCCGCCACCCTGTCCCCGGGCGAGCGGACCCGGGCGGCCCTCGCGCTGCTCCAGGGCCGCGGGGTGAACCTGCTCGTCCTCGACGAGCCGACCAACCACCTCGACCTGCCGGCCATCGAGCAGCTCGAATCGGCCCTGGAGGCCTATACGGGCACCCTGCTGCTCGTCACCCACGACCGCCGGATGCTGGAGGCGGTGCGCACCACCCGCCGGCTGCGCGTCGAGGCGGGCAGGGTCACCGAGGACTGACGCGGCCCGGCCGGGTCCCGGCGCGGGCTCAGACCCCCGCCGGGGCCCGCCGCCTGCGGGCCATCCGGGTGGCGACCAGGTGCCGGGGCAGGTGCCGTACGGCCTGGACGTACGCCTTGTAGCGCCAGCCCGCCACGCTCACCGGGCGGCGCCGCGCCAGGTCCTTCAGCGCCTGGGCCACCACCTGGTCCGCCTCCAGCCACAGCGACTCCCGGAGCGCGCCGAGGTCCATCCCGGCCCGCTCCTGGAACTCCGTACGGGTGAACCCGGGCACCACCGCCAGCACCCGCACCCCGTACGGGGCCAGGTCCACGCGCAGCGATTCGCTGAACGCCGTCACCCAGGCCTTGGCGGCCCCGTACGTGCCGGTCGGCAGCATCCCCGCCACCGAGGACACGTTGAGCACCGCTCCCCGGCGCCGCTCCCGCATCCCCGGCACCGCCGCGTGCGTCAGCCGCATCGGCACCCGTACGAGCAGGTCGAGCATCCGCTCCTCGTCCTCGACGGGGCTGTACGGGAACGGGGCCGCCAGCCCGAAGCCGGCGTTGTTCACCAGCACGTCCACCGGCCGCTGCGGATCCGCGAGCCGCTGCGCCACCCGCCGGCAGCCGTCCGCCTCCAGCAGGTCCGCCGCGAGCACCTCGCAGGCCACCCCGTGGGCCGCCCCGAGCTCCGCGGCGGCCGCCGCGAGCCGCTGCGCGTCCCGGGCGACCAGGACGAGCGCGCACCCGCGCGCCGCGAAGGCCCGCGCGAATGCGGCGCCCAGCCCCGCACTGGCACCCGTGATCAGTACGGTCGTCACACCTGCTCCTCCGGGCGGTCCACGCTGCCGTCGCGGAATGCGGACAGCCGCAGGCCCGCCCGCCGTCGCGGCGCGCGGGCCTGCGGCCATCCCTACCGATCCTGCCGCGCCCCCGGCAAGGCGGGCCCCGCCGGAGGGGCGCGATCAGGCCGTCAGCGCCTGCCGCGGCCCTCCGGGCCCGCGAGACCGGCCCGGCGCAGGGCATCGGCCATGGCGCTGTTCGAGGGCGCCGGGGCGCCCCCGCCCCGCCCGCCGCGGCCCGCGCCGCCGCCCGGAACGCCCGCCGAGCCGGAACCGCCCGAGCCCGAGCGGGAGCCGGAGCCCGCGCCGCCCGAGCCCGCCGCCGCGCCGCCGCGCTGCTGCGGGGGCCGGCCGCCGCCCCGGCGGTCCTGGCGGCCGCGCCGGCCGCCGTCCTGCCCGCCGTCCTGTCCCTCACGGCCGCCGGGAGCGCCCTGTCCGCCGCGGCCGCCCGCGGCCCCGGCCTCCGCCCCGTCGTCCAGGCGCAGGCTCAGGGAGATCCGCTTGCGCGGGATGTCCACGTCCATCACCTTGACCTTGACGATGTCCCCGGGCTTGACCACGTCCCGCGGGTCCTTCACGAAGTTCTTGGACATCGCGGAGACGTGCACCAGGCCGTCCTGGTGGACGCCGATGTCCACGAAGGCGCCGAACGCGGCCACGTTGGTCACCACGCCCTCCAGCACCATCCCGGCCTCGAGGTCGCCGATCTTCTCCACGCCCTCCTTGAAGACGGCCGTCTTGAACGCCGGGCGCGGGTCCCGGCCCGGCTTCTCCAGCTCCCGCAGGATGTCCGTGACCGTCGGCAGGCCGAAGGACTCCGTCACGAAGGACTCGGGGCGCAGCGAGCGCAGCACGGAGGTGTTCCCGATCAGGGCGGCCACCTCGCCGCCCGCCGACTTCCCCATCGCCCGTACCACCGGGTAGGCCTCGGGGTGCACGCTGGAGGCGTCCAGCGGGTCCTCGCCGCCGCGGATCCGCAGGAAGCCCGCGCACTGCTCGTACGCCTTGGGGCCCAGCCGGGACACGTCCTTCAGGGCCCGGCGGCTGCGGAAGGGGCCGTGGGCGTCGCGGTGCGCCACGATGTTCTCGGCGAGGGTGCCGCTGATCCCCGAGACCCGCGAAAGCAGCGGCGCCGAGGCGGTGTTGACGTCCACGCCCACGCCGTTGACGCAGTCCTCGACCACCGCGTCGAGGGAGCGCGAGAGCTTCACCTCGGACAGGTCGTGCTGGTACTGCCCCACCCCGATGGACTTCGGGTCGATCTTCACCAGCTCGGCCAGCGGGTCCTGGAGCCGCCGGGCGATCGACACCGCCCCGCGCAGGGACACGTCCATGTCGGGGAGTTCCTGCGAGGCGAACGCGGAGGCCGAGTACACGGAGGCGCCCGCCTCCGAGACCATGACCTTCGTCAGGCCCAACTCGGGGTGCTTGGCGCACAGTTCGGCGGCGAGCTTGTCGGTCTCCCGGGAAGCGGTGCCGTTGCCGATCGCGACCAGCTCGACCGCGTGCTCCTTCGCGAGCCGCGCCAGCTTCGCCAGCGCCTCGTCCCAGCGGTTGGCCGGTACGTGCGGGTGGATGACGTCGGTGGCGACCACCTTGCCCGTCGCGTCCACGACGGCGACCTTCACGCCCGTACGGAAGCCCGGGTCCAGGCCCAGCGTGGCGCGGGTGCCGGCCGGGGCGGCCAACAGCAGGTCGCGGAGGTTCGCGGCGAACACCCGGACCGCCTCGTCCTCGGCGGCCTGCCGCAGCCGGGTGCGCAGGTCGATCCCGAGGTGCACGAGGATCTTCGTGCGCCAGGCCCAGCGCACCGTGTCCGCCAGCCACTTGTCCCCGGGGCGGCCCTGCGCGGCGATCCCGAAACGGCGGGCCACCATGCCCTCGTACGCGGAGGGGACGGGCGGCGCGGCCGGATCGGCGGGCTCCTCCGGCTCCAGGGTCAGGTCGAGGACGTCCTCCTTCTCCCCGCGCAGCATCGCGAGCACGCGGTGCGAGGGCAGGGCCGTGAACGGCTCGGCGAAGTCGAAGTAGTCCGCGAACTTCGCCCCGTCCTGCTCCCGCCCCTCACGGACCCGCGCGGCGAGCCGGCCGCGGGTCCACATCCGCTCGCGCAGTTCGCCGATCAGGTCGGCGTCCTCGGCGAAGCGTTCCGTCAGGATGGCCCGGGCGCCCTCCAGGGCCGCGGCCGCGTCGGCCACCCCCCGGTCCGCGGAGACGTACGCCGCCGCGGCGGCCGCCGGCTCGGCCGACGGGTCCGCCAGCAGGCCCTCGGCGAGCGGCTCCAGCCCCGCCTCGCGGGCGATCTGGGCCTTGGTCCGGCGCTTGGGCTTGAAGGGCAGGTAGATGTCCTCCAGCCGGGCCTTGGTGTCCGCCGCCAGGATCCGCGCCTCCAGGGCGGCGTCCAGCCTGCCCTGCTCCCGTACGGACTCCAGCACGGCCGCCCGCCGGTCCTCCAGCTCGCGCAGGTACCGCAGCCGCTCCTCGAGCGTGCGCAGCTGCGCGTCGTCGAGCATCTCGGTGGCTTCCTTGCGGTAGCGCGCGATGAACGGCACGGTCGAGCCGCCGTCGAGGAGCTCGACGGCGGCCTTCACCTGTCGCTCGTGTACGCCGAGCTCCTCGGCGATCCTGCCTTCGATGGACGTGGTCACGATCCGGTCCCGCCTTCGTTTGAGCCTGGGGGCTGCAATTGTGGCAGGTGGCGGGTGTGGCCCGGGTCAGATCGCGCGGGGTTTCGCGGCCCCCGCGGGCGTCACTCCTTGCCGAGCAGGTCGGCCGGGAAGGCGCCGTTCTGGAGCGCCCGTACGAACCACCCCTGGCCGAGCTCGGTCAGCCGGGCCGTGCCCGCCGCGCCCAGGTGCTCGTACGGGGCCCGGTCCAGCCGGTCGGTCTCCGACTCCACGGCCTCGCGCAGCTCCAGGCCGGCCGGGGTCAGTTCGCCGGCGGCGTCCAGCACCCCGCGCCCGCGCAGCCGGTCCTTGGCGGCGTCCAGGTCCTCCTGGGTCCAGCCGCGGGTGTTGCGGGTCCACTTCGGCGTCATGCCCAGGCCCGAAGCCGTGTGCGAGACCAGCGACTCGATCGGGTCTATCTCCGCCCCGACCAGCGCGATGATGTGGCCGTCGCCGCGGTGCTCGCGCAGCAGGGTGGCCGCGTGCCAGTACGCGAGGTGCGCCTCCTGCGGGACGGGCAGGTCCGCGTGCGCCGAGTACAGGATCCGGCCGTGCCGGGTGCAGGCCTCGGCGGCGCGCAGCGCGAGCTCAGCGGCCTCCTTCATCTCGGCGGAGGCGATGACCTCCTCGCCCAGCAGCCGCCGCAGGGTGGCGTCGGCGGCCCGCACGCGGGCGTCGAGGACCTGCTCGGGGGAGGCCTCCTGCCACACGGCCGGCAGGTGCCGCGCGAGCAGTGCGTGGTTGTAGTTGAAGAAGGCCGCGGCCACCGCGCCGGGGCCCACGGCGCCCAGGGCCGCGGCCCGGGCCGCGAGGCCCGCGGCCACCGGGTCCTCGATGCCGGCGGCCGCGAGCTCCCGGCCGTGCTCCGGGGCGAAGTACAGGATCGCGTGCATCGGATTGAGCGTGCCCTGGGCGCAGTTGCGCACCGCGTGCGCGGGAAGGAGGGAGGTCATGCGCGCACGCTAACCGCCGCCCGGGAGGCCCGGTAAGCCCTTTTCGGCCACCGTCGGCGAGGACCTGGCTAGGTGGGGCCGAGCGGTACGGGCCATGGCAGGAAAGGTGGGAACACCGTCATTGCGGACGTCCCGGAGCCCGTCCGAGGATGGGTCCATGCCGCAGCGAACCGTACTGGTGGTGCTCTTCGACGGGGTCCAGAGCCTCGACGTCACCGGACCCGTCGAGGTCTTCAGCGGGGCCTCCCACCTGGCCCCCGGACCCGGCTACCGGATCCGCACCGCCTCCCTCGACGGGGGCCCGGTGCGCACCGGCAGCGGACTGGTCCTGGCGCCCGACGGCCCGCTCGACAGGGCACCCCGGCCGCACACCCTCCTCGTGCCGGGCGGCGAGGGCACCCGCCGAGCCGGCCCGCGGCTGACGGCCTGGGTGCGGGAGCACGGGCCGCGCGCCGAGCGGCTGGTGTCGGTGTGCACGGGCTCCCTGCTGCTCGCCGAGGCCGGGCTGCTCGACGGCCGCCGGGCCACCTCGCACTGGCGGTACTGCGAGACGATGGCCCGCCGCTATCCGGCCGTCGAGGTGGACCCGGACCCGATCTACGTGCGCGACGGCAACGTCGCCACCTCCGCCGGGGTGACCGCCGGGATCGACCTCGCGCTGGCACTGGTCGAGGAGGACCACGGCCGCGAGGTGGCCCTGGCGGTCGCCCGCCACCTGGTGGTCTACCTCCACCGGCCCGGGAACCAGGCCCAGTTCAGCGCCCAGCTGGCCGCCCAGACCGCGCGCCGCGAACCGCTGCGCGAGGTGCAGCGGTTCATCGGGGAGCACCCGGAGGGGGATCTGAGCGTGGACGCCCTGGCCGCCCTGGCCCGGCTGTCCCCCCGCCACTTCGCCCGTGCCTTCCAGGCCGAGACCGGGGTCACCCCCGGCCGGTACGTGGAGCGGGTCCGCGTCGAACACGCCCGGCGCCTGCTGGAGGAGAGCACCGACGGGGTCTCCCAGATCTCCCGCGCCTGCGGCTACGGCACCCCGGAGGCGCTGCGGCGCGCCTTCGTCAGAACGCTCGGCCAGTCGCCCGCGGAGTACCGCCGCCGGACCAACCCGATCCGGCCGAACCCACCCCGGCCGCAAGGAACGTGAACGTACCGGCACCCGCACCCGTACCGGCATCCGAACCCGAACCCACCGGAGGACCACCGTGCAGATCGCGATCCTGCTCTACGAAGGCTTCACCTCGCTCGACGCCGTCGGCCCCTTCGACACCCTCGGCCGCCTCCCCGGCGCCGAGACCGTCTTCACCGCCGAGCGGCCCGGCCCGGTGCGCAACGACTCCGGCGCCCTCGCCATGGTCGCGGACCGCTCCCTCGCGGAGGTCCCGGCCCCGGACATCGTGGTCGTCCCGGGGAGCCCGGACCCGACCGCGGCCATGCGCAGCCCCGCCGTCCTCGACTGGCTGCGCACCGCCGACGCGACCAGCACGTGGACCACCTCCGTGTGCACCGGCTCGCTGCTCCTGGCCGCCGCGGGGCCCCTCAAGGGCCGCCGCGCCACCTCGCACTGGCTCGCCCTGGAGCACCTGGCCCGCTACGGAGCCGAGGCCACCGGCGAGCGCGTCGTCACCGACGGCAAGTACGTCACGGCCGCCGGGGTCTCCTCCGGGATCGACATGGGCCTGACCCTGGTCGGCCGGATCGCCGGGGACCGCGCCGCCCAGGCCGTCCAGCTGCTGACCGAGTACGACCCCCAGCCGCCCTACGACGCGGGCTCCCCGGAGAAGGCCCCGGCGGACCTGGTCGAGGAGTGGCGCGCGAGCAGCCGCTTCGCCTTCGAGTAGGGCGGACGGGGCCGGGCCGGGGCGGAAGGGGACGGAACCGCCCGAGGGGGCAGCCCGGGGAGGCGGCCCGAGGGGGCGGGCTCAGCCCTCCGCCGGCTCCTCCGGCCAGGTGAAGGCGGGGGTGCGGCGCTCCAGGAAGGCGGCCACGCCCTCCGCCGTGTCCCCGCTGCCACGGGCCTGCTGTGCCCAGTGGGCCTCGCGGCCGGTGCGCCCGTCGGCGAACTCCTTGGCCGCGGCCTGGGTCAGCCGGGAGCGGGAGGCCAGGACCGCGGTGAACTCGGCCACGCGCTTGGCGAGTTGCCCGGCCGGCAGCACCTCGTCCACCAGGCCGGTGCGCAGGGCGCGGTCGCTGTCGACCAACTCGGCGGAGAACAGGAGGTACTTGGCCGCGGCCGGTCCCACGAGCGAGGCCAGCCGCCGGGTGGAGGAGGCCGGGTAGACGATGCCCAGCCGCGCGGGGGTGACCCCGAAGGAGGCCCCCTCCTCCGCGAACCGCAGGTCGCAGGCGGCGGCGAGCTGGCAGCCGCCACCCACGCAGTGGCCGCGGACCGCCGCCAGGGTGGGCCAGGGGAAGGCGGCGAGCGCCTCCTCCGCGGCCACGGCGAGGGCCTGCGGGTCCCCGGAGGCCGCGGGGTCGCGCAGCGAGGAGATGTCGGCCCCGGCGCAGAAGGTCTCCCCGGCGCCGGTCAGCACCAGGGCCCGTACCCGCCGGTCGGCGGCCAGCGCGTCGAGCAGCCGCGGCAGCTCCCGCCACATCGGCGCGGTCATGGCGTTCCGCTTGGCGGGGTGGGAGATGACGACCGTGGCGACCCCGTCGGCCACGGTGTGCAGCAGCTGCGCGTCCATGCGCCGGATGCTATCCCGGCCGTCCGAACTTATGATCAAGGGAGTCCGGGAGGGGGGCGCTGGAGAAGGAGCCCGCATGGCCGCCGACCGCACCGAAGCCGAGCAGCAGCAGCTGAAGGACAAGAAGAAGCTGAACAGGGGATTCGCCCTGCTCGCGGCGCTCGGCGTGATCCTCGTCCTGGCCGGGCTGGTGGGCCTGGTCTACACGGGGGTCGCCACCCTCACCTCCATGTTCCTGTTCGGCTGGCTGCTGCTGATCGGCGGAGCGGTCGGCCTGGTGCAGGCGGTGCAGTCCCGCAAGAGCAGCTACTTCTGGCTCGCGGTGATCGTCGCCGCGATCAACCTGGCCGCCGGGTTCGTGATCCTGCGCAGGCCCGAGGCCAGTGCCGAGGCCCTGACCATGTTCGCCGCCCTGCTCTTCCTGACCGGCGGAGTGTTCCGGCTGGCGGGCGCGCTGGTGGTGCGCGGGCCGAACCTGTGGCTGGCCCTGGTGCAGGGCGCCTTCGGGGTGCTGCTGGGCCTGCTCGTGCTGGCCGGCTGGCCCGGCAGCAGCCAGTACGTGATCGGCGGGTTCTTCTCGCTCGCGCTGCTCTTCGACGGGCTGAGCCTGTTCGCCCTGGGGATGGGCGCGCGCAAGATCCTCGGGCTGCTCGACGACGACGAGGAGGCAGGCGGGCCGGGCGGAGCGGGCGGGACGGTGGTGCCGGGCGAGGTGGTCGGGTCGACCGACGTGGCCGGCGGGGCGGGCGTGACCGGGGAGTACGGTAAGGGTCGCCGCGCGGATCAGTAGCAGTCGCACAACTGACGCTGTCATAAGCCAGCGGTCAAAAGGTGTCCGAATAGCGCCGATTTCTGGTCAGGTACCCAGGGGATACCTGGGGTTTCCCCACCCTTGACCTGTGGAGACGATCGAGCGTGAAGACGGGGGCCGGGACATGGACGCGCCGCCCCCGAGCGAACAACCCGCGGCCGGACCAGCCTACGACGGAGTGTGGCGGTTCACGGCCCCCGCAGTTGAAGAATCCGTTCCGCAGTCCCGCCGGGCCGTCCGGGACCTGCTCCGCCGCCAGGGCGTGCCCGACGGCGACACCGCGTACTCGGTCCTGCTGATCGTCTCGGAGCTGGTCACCAACTCCGTACGGCACGCGGCCCTGCTCTCCCCGCAGGTCGCCATCGAGATCGCGATCGGCCCGCAATGGGTACGGGTGGCCGTCGAGGACGACCACCCGTACCGCCCCAAGGCCCTGGAGGCCGATTTCGGCCAGACCGGCGGCAGGGGCCTGCTGCTGGTCCGGGAGATCACCGCCCTCGCGGGCGGGGTCTGCGACGTGGAGCACACCGCGGGCGGCGGCAAGGTGATCTGGGCGGCCCTGCCGCTGACCGGGCGGGCCGCGTAGCCGCCGTACGGCTACCAGCCCGCGGCGTCCCCGGTGAGCTCGCGGATCGCGGGCCGCGCCGCGTCGAGCACCGTCATGAACCAGGCCGAGAACGGATCGGCCGCGTGCCGCTTCGCCAGCTCGTCCGCCGTGACGAAGACGGTGTCGCCGACCTCGTCCGGGTCGGGCAGCACCGGCGCCTGCGCGAGTCCCACGAACAGGTGGTTGTACTCCTGCTCCACGAGACCCGAGGCCGGGTCGGGGTGGTTGTAGCGGACCGTCCCCGCCTCCGCGAGCAGCGAGGGCGACAGGCCCAGCTCCTCGTACGTCCGGCGGGCCGCCGCGGCGAACGGGGACTCGCCCGGGTACGGGTGCCCGCAGCAGGTGTTCGACCAGACCCCGGGGGAGTGGTACTTCCCCAGCGCCCGCTGCTGGAGCAGCAGCCGACCCGCCTCGTCGAAGAGGAACACGGAGAACGCCCGGTGCAGCTGCCCGGGCGCCTGGTGGGCGGAGAGCTTCTCCGCGGTGCCGATGGTCTTGCCCGCCTCGTCGACCAGTTCGAGCATGATCGGTTCCTCGGCGGTGCCGCTCGACGCACTGGTGGCGGCGGTGGCTGGTGTGATCGGCATAACCATCCTTCGCTTCGGTCTACGGCCTTCAGTCTGCCGCACAAAAGCGGCTTGTCCGCACTTCGCCGGTCTGTGCCTGTCCGGCCCCCGCCGCGTGCTATGCGGCGGGGACCGACGGATCGGCCGGGGCGGCGCGGACCTGCCGCGCCGCTCAGATCCCGAACGGCGGCGGGTACTCGATCATGCCCGCCGGAACCGGCGCGGAACCGTCGAGCCGCAGCACCATGTGGGCCTCGTCCGGAACCTCGAAGGGCAGTGCGATCCCGTACCGGGAGGCCCGCTCGAAGCCGAACCTCGGGTAGTACCCGGGATGCCCGAGCACCAGGACGAGCGGTTCGCCGGCCTGCCGGACGGCCTCCAGCACCGCACGGATCACGGCGCTGCCCGCCCCCGTGCCCTGGTGCTGCGGGGCCGTCGCCACCGGGGCCAGGGCCAGGGCGGGCGCCCCGCCGATCCGGCAGCGGGTGATCAGCGCGTGCGCCGCCACCGACCCGTCCGGGGCCTCGGCCACGTACGAGTAGGCCGGCACCCAGGCCGGATCGGCGCGCAGGGCCTCCACCAGCTCCGCCTCGGCGGCGGTCGGGAAGGCCGCCGCGTGCACGGCGAAGACGGCCTCCCGGTCGGCCGGCCGCTCCTCGCGCACCGCCCAGCCGGGCGCCCCTGCGGCCCGCACGGGCTCCGCGGGCCGCAGGACGTACCCGCTGTAGCCGTACTCGGCTCCGTGCTCCCGGCGTACGGCGATCTCCTCGCGGGCCCCCGCCACGGCCTCCGCCATGCCGGGGACCGCCGGGTCGGCCGCCGCGGCGCGGGCGCCGAGCGGGCCGTAGTACTCGTCCCAGTCGGCCTCGGGCTGCCGGTAGGTGCCGAGGACGCGGTAGCCGGCCGACTCGGCGGCGGCGGTGTTCTGCGCGTCGGTGCGCAGGGCGTAGTGCCGCTCCCAGAACTCCCGCACCGGAGCGGAGGGCTCCGGCGCGGTCCACACGCACTCGGTCAGCACCAGGGTGCCGCCGGGGGCGAGCAGCCGGCGCCAGTCCCGCAGCGCGGTGTCGAACCCGATGCAGTACACCGAGCTCTCGGCCCAGACCAGGTCGAAGGAGCCGTCGGGGAAGTCCAGGTCGCCCATGTCCGCCCGCACCGGGTGGACGCGGTCGGCGAGCCCGCGCTCGGCGGCGGCCGCGCGGAGCTCGTCGAGGAAGCCCTCGTGCAGGTCGACGGCCGTCACCTCGGCCCCCGCCTCGGCGGCGAGGAGCAGGGCGCTGCGGCCGGGACCGCAGCCCAGGTCGAGGACCCGGGGCCGCTCGGGGAGCGGGCCGGCGAGGGAGAGCAGGCGGCGGGTGGTCGCGTCGGAGCCCGGTCCCTGGCGCGGCAGGCCGCGGTGGAGGGTGAGGAAGGCCTCCCAGGCGGCGGAGGCCGCACCGGGAGCGCCGCCGGAGGAGGGGGAGGGGGAGGACGCCGAAGGGGCGTCGGAGGGGTGGGACGGGTGTGAGTGCTGCTGGTCGGTCAACGTGAACCCTTGGAGTGGGAGGGCACGGCCGGCGGCCTGATCGGCGCGCAGTGGAGAGGAAGCGCGCGTCAGACGCGGCCGGATGCCCGGAGCGTGGGGATGGACCTGTGTCCGCCGCACGTGGCAGCGGTGCTCACGACGGTCATCAACCCACCTCCTCCTCGCATCCGCGGCGCACCAGCAGGGCCGCCGCAATCAACCGAACGTCTCAGCGAACACCCTAGCACCCGGCGGTTTGTGGACGGCGGGGCCGATCGACCATGATGATCACGGCCCCGGACCGGGGGAGGGCCCGCGATCATCTGCTGATCGGGGCGTGAACGGGTGATGAACACCCCCTTCGCGGCATCCGATAGCCTCTGCCGACATGCCGCCGCCCCCCGAGGGCGCCCGGCCGCACGCGTTCGCTGTAAGGAGTGGGTTCGTCTGCCGACCGCCATCCTCACCGGTCCGCCGGTACCCGGATCGCCGCTCGAAGGCGAACTGCGCTCACTGGGCTTCCAGGTGCGGCACGCCCCCGCACCCTGGGACGCCGGACACGTCCTGGCGTCCGTACCCGACGCGGAGCGGGTCGCGCTCGTGGACAGCCGGTTCGTCGGCCACACCCACGCGCTCCGGCTCGCCCTGACCGACCCCCGCTTCGAGGCCTGCGCCGTCCCCGGCGCCCTCGCCGTGGAGGGCCCGCTGCGGGCCCGGCTGACCGCCGCCGCCACCGCGTCCGACCCCTTCCTCGTCGCCGACGCGGCCGCGGCCCTGCCCGACCGGCTCGCCGCCGCGCTGGAGGCCGACGGGACCCCGGTCCAGCGGCCCGACCTGGGCAGCCTGGTCGCCCGGGTGCCCGCGGTCCCCGAGGACCGGCCGGCCGCCGAGGCCGCCGTCGCCGCCGTGGACGGGGAGGCGGTGCGCCTGCGGACCGCCGTGAAGTCCCGCGACGGGTTCTTCACCACCTTCTTCATCAGCCCGTACTCGCGCTACATCGCGCGCTGGTGCGCCAACCGCGGGCTGACCCCCAACCAGGTCACCACCGCCTCGCTGCTCACCGCGCTGATCGCGGCCGGCTGCGCGGCCACCGGCGACCGCGCGGGCTACGTCGCCGCCGGCGTCCTGCTCATCGTCTCCTTCGTCCTGGACTGCACCGACGGGCAGCTCGCCCGCTACTCGCTCCAGTACTCCACGATGGGCGCCTGGCTCGACGCCACCTTCGACCGAGCCAAGGAGTACGCCTTCTACGCCGGCCTCGCCCTCGGCGCGGCCCGCAACGGAGACGACGTCTGGGCCCTCGCCCTCGGCTCCATGGTGCTGATGACCTGCCGGCACGTCGTGGACTTCTCCTTCAACGAGGCCAACCACGACGCCACCGCGAACACCAGCCCCACCGCCGCCCTCTCCGACAAGCTGGACAGCGTCGGCTGGACGGTCTGGGTCCGCAGGATGATCATCCTGCCGATCGGCGAGCGCTGGGCGATGATCGCGGTCCTGACGGCCGCGACCACCCCGCGGATCACCTTCTACGCCCTCCTGATCGGCTGCGCCTTCGGCGCCCTCTACACCACGGCCGGCCGGGTCCTGCGCTCCGTGACGCGCAAGGCGAAGCGCACCGACCGGGCCGCGCAGGCCCTCGCCGACCTGACCGACACCGGCCCGCTCGGCGAGCTGGTGGCCGCGGGCCTGCGCCGGATCCCGACGTACACCGCCCCCGCGTTCATCGCGAGCGGCGCGGGCGCCGCCGCGGCCCTGCTCACCGCCGCGTACGCACTGCCGTACGGCGACCCCCTGCTCCTGGTCTTCGCCGGCCTCTACGTCCTGGCCGCCGGCTCCGCCGTCGCCCACCCCCTCAAGGGGGTCCTGGACTGGCTCCTGCCGCCGCTCTTCCGGGCCGCGGAGTACGGCACCGTCCTGATCCTGGCCGCCAAGGCCGAGGTACCCGGCGCCCTCCCGGCGGCATTCGGCCTGGTGGCGGCGGTCGCCTACCATCACTACGACACGGTGTACCGCATCCGCGGCGGCACCGGCGCGCCCCCGCACTGGCTGGTGCGGACCACCGGCGGCCACGAGGGCCGGGTCCTGGCGACCGTGGCCCTGTCCGCCGTCCTCGCACGCGCAGACCTCCCCGTCGCGCTCACGGCCCTGGCCGCGGGCGTGGCACTCGTGGTGCTCTCCGAGAGCATCCGCTTCTGGGTCTCCTCCGGAGCACCCGCCGTACATGACGAAGGAGAACCAGCATGATCGGCCTTGTACTCGCTGCCGGTGCCGGACGCCGCCTGCGTCCCTACACCGACACCCTTCCCAAGGCCCTCGTGCCCGTCGGCCCCGAGGGCCAGGAGGAGAGCCTCACGGTCCTCGACCTGACCCTGGGCAACTTCGCCGAGGTCGGCCTCACCGAGGTCGCCGTCGTCGTCGGCTACCGCAAGGAGGCCGTGTACGCCCGCAAGGAGGCCCTGGAGGCCAAGTACGGACTGTCGATCACCCTGATCGACAACGACAAGGCCGAGGAGTGGAACAACGCCTACTCCCTGTGGTGCGCCCGCGAGGTCCTCAAGCGCGGCGTCATCCTCGCCAACGGCGACACCGTGCACCCGGTCTCCGTGGAGAAGACCCTGCTCGCCGCCCGCGGCAACGGCCAGAAGATCATCCTGGCCCTCGACACGGTCAAGAGCCTGGCCGACGAGGAGATGAAGGTCATCACCGCCGACGGTGCCGGCGTGCAGAAGATCACCAAGCTGATGGACCCGGCCACCGCGACCGGCGAGTACATCGGCGTCACCCTGATCGAGCCCGAGGCCGCCGAGCCCCTCGCCGAGGCCCTCAAGGCCACCTTCGAGCGCGACCCCGACCTCTACTACGAGGACGGCTACCAGCACCTCGTCGACAACGGCTTCACCATCGACGTGGCCCCCATCGGCGATGTCCAGTGGGTCGAGATCGACAACCACGACGACCTCGCCAAGGGCCGGAAGATCGCATGCCAGTACTGACGCGGCTGATCCCGTCGCCGGTCGTCGTCGACATCTCCCGGGGCGCCATGGACGACCTGGCCGGCCTCCTGGCCGACCAGCGGATCTCGGCCTCCGGGAAGCTCGCCATCGCGATCAGCGGGGGCTCCGGCCAGGCGCTGCGCGCCAAGCTGGAGCCCGTCCTGCCGCACGCCGACTGGTACCCGGTCGTCGACGGCACCATCGACTCGGCGGTCAAGCTCGCCGACGACATAAAGGGACGCCGCTACGACGCCGTGGTCGGCCTGGGCGGCGGCAAGATCATCGACGTGGCGAAGTACGCCGCGGCGCGGGTCGGGCTGCCCATGGTGGCCGTCGCCACCAACCTCTCCCACGACGGGATCTGCTCGCCGGTGTCCATCCTGGACAACGACAACGGCCGGGGCTCCTACGGGGTCCCCACCCCGATCGCCATGGTGATCGACCTCGACGTGATCAAGGACGCCCCGGTGCGGTTCATCCGCGCCGGCATCGGCGACGCGATCTCCAACATCTCCGCGATCGCCGACTGGGAGCTCTCCCACGAGATCACCGGCGAGCCCGTCGACGGCCTCGCGGCCGCCATGGCCCGCACCGCCGGCGAGTCCGTGCTGCGCCACCCCGGCGGCTGCGGCGACGACGAGTTCCTCACCGTGCTCTCCGAGGCCCTGGTCCTCTCCGGCATCGCCATGTCGATCAGCGGCGACAGCCGCCCGTCCTCCGGCGCCTGCCACGAGATCAGCCACGCCTTCGACCTGCTCTACCCGGGCCGCTCCGCGCTCCACGGCGAGCAGGTCGGCATCGGCGCGGCCTTCGCCATGCACCTGCGCGGCGCCAAGGAGCAGGCCGGCCTCTTCGCGGAGGTGCTGCGCCGCCACGGCCTGCCCGTGCTGCCCGAGGAGATCGGCTTCAGCGTGGACGAGTTCGTCCAGGCCGTCGAGTACGCCCCCCAGACCCGCCCGGGACGGTTCACCGTCCTGGAGCACCTCAACCTGTCCGCAGCCGACATCAGGGACGCCTTCACCGACTATGCCCAGACCATCCGTAGCTGAGCTCCGACCGGTCGTCCACCCCGCCGGGGTGAAGGACCGGCGCAGCGGGGAGCACTGGGGCGGCCGCCTCTACATGCGCGAGATCTCCCTGCGCATCACCCGCGTCCTCGTGGGCACCAGGGTCACGCCCAACCAGCTGACCTACCTGATGACCCTGGCCGGAGTGCTGGCCGCCCCCGCCCTGCTGCTGCCGGGCATCTGGGGCGCCGTACTCGGCGTGGTCATGGTGCAGCTGTACCTGCTGCTCGACTGCGTCGACGGCGAGGTCGCCCGCTGGAAGAAGCAGTACTCGCTCTCCGGCGTGTACCTCGACCGGGTCGGCGCCTACCTGTGCGACGCGGCCGTGCTCGTCGGCTTCGGCCTGCGCGCGGCCGACCTCTGGGGCGAGGGCCGCATCGACTGGCTGTGGGCCTTCCTCGGCACCCTCGCCGCCCTCGGCGCGATCCTGATCAAGGCCGAGACCGACCTGGTCGGCGTGGCCCGGCACCAGGCCGGGATGGCCCCGGTGCAGGAGTCGGCCGCCGAGCCGCGCTCCTCGGGCATGGCGCTGGCCCGGCGGGCCGCCGCCGCGCTCAAGTTCCACCGCCTGATCCTCGGCATCGAGGCCTCGCTGCTCATCCTGGTCCTGGCGGTCGCCGACCAGATGCGCGGCGACCTGTACTGGTCCCGGGTCGGCGTGGCGGTCCTCGCCGGCATCGCCCTGCTCCAGACCGTGCTGCACCTGGTGTCCGTACTCGTCTCCAGCAGGCTGAAGTGAGTACGGCGATGCGGCTGGGCGCCGTCATCATCACCATGGGCAACCGGCCCGAGGAGCTCCACGCCCTGATCGACTCGGTGGCCCGCCAGGACGGCGAGCCCGTCGAGGTGGTCGTGGTCGGCCAGGGGGTCAAGGTCACCGGGCTGCCCGCGGGCATCCGTACGGTCGACCTCCCCGAGAACCTGGGCATCCCGGGCGGCCGCAACGCCGGCATCGAGGCCTTCGGTCCCGGCGGCAGCGGGGTCGACGCCCTGCTCTTCCTCGACGACGACGGGCTGCTGCCCCGCACCGACACCGCGGAGCTGTGCCGCCGGGCCTTCAGCGAGGACCCGGAGCTCGGCATCGTCAGCTTCCGGATCGCCGACCCCGACACCGGGGTCACCCAGCGCCGGCACGTACCGCGGCTGCGGGCCTCGGACCCGATGCGCTCCTCCCGCGTGACCACCTTCCTCGGCGGCGCCAACGCCGTCCGCACGAAGGTGTTCGAGCAGGTCGGCGGCCTGCCGGACGAGTTCTTCTACGCCCACGAGGAGACCGACCTCGCCTGGCGCGCGCTGGACGCGGGCTGGCAGATCGACTACCGGGCGGACATGGTCCTGCACCACCCGACCACCTCCCCGGCCCGGCACGCGGTCTACCACCGCATGGTGGCCCGCAACCGGGTCTGGCTGGCCCGCCGCAACCTGCCCGCCCCGCTGGTCCCCGCCTACCTGGGGGTCTGGCTGCTGCTGACCCTGCTGCGCAGGCCCTCGGGCCCCGCGCTCAAGGCCTGGTTCGGCGGTTTCCGCGAGGGCTGGACCAGCCCCTGCGGACCCCGGCGGCCCATGAAGTGGCGTACGGTCTGGCACCTGACCCGGCTGGGCCGACCTCCTGTCATCTGACAAGCTCCCTTCTGGGACCATGTCCGTACTCCGGGACGGTCCCGGGCCGGGGCCCAGCACCCGACGTCCGCCCCTGCTGCGCATCTTGAAGACGAAAGTTTCAACTTGTGAGTGACACAACCCACGACGGCGCCCTCGCCACGAGCAAGCCGCCGTCTCCCGACGCGGGGCTGACCGCGGCGGAGCTCGCCGCGAAGTACGGCCTGTCGGTCAGCGGCGCCCGTCCCGGCCTCGCCGAGTACGTACGGCAGCTGTGGGGCCGCCGCCACTTCATCCTGGCCTTCTCCTCGGCCAAGCTGGTGGCGCAGTACAGCCAGGCGAAGCTCGGCCAGATCTGGCAGGTGGCGACCCCCCTGCTCAACGCCTTCGTGTACTTCCTGATCTTCGGGCTGATCCTCGAGGCCGGCCGGGGCATGGACCAGGCCACGTACATCCCCTTCCTGGTGATGGGCATCTTCGTCTTCACCTTCACCCAGAGCTCGGTGATGGCGGGCGTCCGGGCCATCTCCGGGAACCTCGGGCTGGTGCGCGCCCTGCACTTCCCGCGGGCCTCGCTGCCGATCTCGTTCTCGCTCCAGCAGCTCCAGCAGCTGCTGTACTCGATGATCGTGGTCTTCGCGGTCGCCGTCGGCTTCGGCAACTACCCCAAGCTGTCCTGGCTGCTGGTGATCCCGGCGCTGTGCCTGCAGTTCGTCTTCAACACCGGCCTCGCCATGATCATGGCGCGCGCGGGCGCGAAGACCCCCGACCTCGCCCAGCTGATGCCCTTCGTCATGCGGACGTGGATGTACGCCTCCGGCGTCATGTTCTCCATCGGCGAGTACCTGAAGGACCAGCCGGCGTGGGTCGCGGACGTGCTCCAGTGGAACCCGGCCGCCATCTACATGGACCTCATCCGGTTCGCCCTGATCGACAAGTACGACTCCTCGTTCCTGCCCCCGCACGTGTGGGCCTTCGCCGTCGGCTGGGCCGTCGTGATCGGCCTCGGCGGGTTCGTGTACTTCTGGAAGGCTGAGGAGCGCTACGGCCGTGGCTGATACGCACTACGACCCCAGCGGGGCCCGCGTCCCCACCGTCATCGCCGACGACGTGCACATCGTGTACCGCGTCAACACCGGCGGCGGCGGGCGCGGCAGCGCCACGGCGGCGCTCAGCAAGATAATCCGCCGCAAGAAGACCGAGGAGACCCGCGGGGTCCGCAAGGTGCACGCCGTGCGCGGCGTGTCCTTCACGGCGTACCGCGGCGAGGCCATCGGCCTCATCGGCTCCAACGGCTCCGGCAAGTCCACCCTGCTGCGGGCCATCGCGGGGCTGCTGCCCTGCGAGTCCGGCAAGGTCTACACCGACGGGCAGCCCTCGCTGCTCGGTGTGAACGCGGCGCTGATGAACGACCTCACCGGCGAGCGCAACGTGATGCTCGGCGGTCTGGCGATGGGCATGTCCCGCGAGCAGATCAAGGCGCGGTACCAGTCGATCGTCGACTTCTCGGGTATCAACGAGAAGGGCGACTTCATCACCCTGCCGATGCGCACGTACTCCTCCGGCATGGCCGCCCGCCTGCGCTTCTCCATCGCCGCGTCCAAGGACCACGACGTGCTGATGATCGACGAGGCCCTGGCCACCGGTGACCGCCGCTTCCAGATCCGCTCCGAGGAGCGCATCCGCGAGCTGCGCAAGGAGGCCGGCACGGTCTTCCTCGTCAGCCACAGCAACAAGTCGATCAGGGACACCTGCGACCGCGTCCTGTGGCTGGAGAAGGGCGAGCTCCTCATGGACGGCCCGACCGAGGAGGTCGTGAAGGCGTACGAGAAGGAGACGAGCCGCTAGGCCGTCCCCTGCCGCCTCCTGCGGATCCGGACCCCCGCCGCACCGGTGCGGCGGGGGTCTGCTGTGCGGCGCGACATCCGGTGACGGCCCGGACACCCGGTGGGGCCGGTGTGCGTTGTACAACGTAAGCTGTAGCGGTGCCGAACCGCGGCAAGTCGGGACGATTCGCCACCCCGACGGCGGTCCGCCCCCCGGGGGCCGACCGGCGGCGTGTCCGAAATGGGATGTATTGGGTCGGCAGTGTAGAACGGGAGATGTGACGGCAATGGCTACGGGAATCCTCCTGCCCCCAGAGGGCCGAGCCGTCCCCGCAGCGGGTGGCGGTCGGTGACCCCGGCGCACGGCACCCCGGCGGACGCCCACGCGCGCGCCACGCTCGGCAAGGCCGCCGACGAGAACTTCCCCGTGGCCCCCTTCTTCGTCCCCCGCGCCTGGCGGGCCGGCCTCACCGCGGTCTACGGGTACGCCCGCCTGGTCGACGACATCGGCGACGGCGACCTGGCCCCCGGCGGCCACGACGCCCGCCTCCTCGGCCTCGCCCCCGAGCGGGCCGGGGACCGGCTCGCGATGCTCGACGCCTTCGAGGCCGACCTGCACCGCGTCTTCGGCGGCAGCCCCCGCCACCCCCTGCTGCGCGCCCTCCAGCCGGTGGCCGCGTCCTACGGGCTCACCCCGGAGCCCTTCCTGGGGCTCATCGAGGCCAACCGCCGCGACCAGGTGGTCCGCCGCTACGAGACGTACGCGCAGCTCGTGGAGTACTGCGAGTACTCCGCCAACCCCGTCGGCCGGCTCGTCCTCGGGATCACCGGGGCGTCGAGCCCCGAGCGGATCCGCCTCTCCGACCGCATCTGCACCGCGCTCCAGATCGTCGAGCACCTCCAGGACGTGACCGAGGACCTCGGCCGCGACCGCATCTACCTGCCCGCCGAGGACATGCGCCGCTTCCGCGTCACCGAGGCGGACCTCGCGGCCCCGTCCGCGGGCGCCTCGGTGCGCGCCCTGATCGCCTTCGAGGCCGAGCGCGCCCGGGTCCTGCTGGACGAGGGCGCCCCGCTGGTCGGCAGCGTCCACGGCCGGCTGCGGCTGCTGCTCGCGGGGTTCGCGGGCGGCGGGCACGCCGCGCTCGACTCGATCGCCAAGGCCGGGTTCAACGTGGCGCCCGGCCCTCCCAAGCCCACCCGCACCGGACTGCTCCGCCGGGTGGGCGCCGTTCTGCGCTCCGCGCCGAGAGAGGGGTAGCCCCACAGTGGAGGGCCAACCGCACGCGTCCGCTCCCGTACAGGCCGCGTACAGCTACTGCGAGGCCGTCACCGGCACCCAGGCGCGCAACTTCGCCTACGGGATCCGGCTGCTGCCCGCCGACAAGCGGCAGGCGATGTCCGCCCTGTACGCCTTCTCGCGGCGCGTCGACGACATCGGCGACGGCACCCTGCCGGACCCGGCGAAGCTGACCCGGCTGGAGGAGACCCGCGCCCTGCTCGGCCGGATCCGCGAGGGCGCGGTCGAGGAGGACGACACCGACCCGGTGGCCGTCGCGCTCGCGCACGCCGCGGGCCGCTTCCCGATCCCGCTGGGAGGGCTCGACGAGCTCATCGACGGGGTCCTCATGGACGTCCGCGGCGAGGCCTACGAGACCTGGGACGACCTGGCCGGGTACTGCCGGTGCGTCGCCGGGGCCATCGGACGGCTCTCGCTCGGCGTGTTCGGCACCGCACCCGGCGCGCGGGACGCGGCGCGCGCCCCCGAATACGCCGACACGCTCGGGCTCGCGCTCCAGCTCACCAACATCCTCCGGGACGTCCGGGAGGATGCGGGCAACGGCCGGACGTACCTGCCCGCCGAGGACCTCGCCAAATTCGGCTGCGCCGAGGACTGGACCGCGCACGCGGCCTCCGGACGCGCACCGGCCGGCGCGGACTTCGCGGGCCTCGTCCACCACGAAGTACGGCGCGCCAGGGCCCTGTTCGCCGAGGGGTACCGGCTGCTGCCGATGCTCGACCGGCGCAGCGGCGCGTGCGTGGCCGCGATGGCCGGGATCTACCGACGCCTCCTCGACCGCATCGAGCGCGAGCCGGAGGCGGTCCTGCGCGGGCGCGTCTCGCTGCCCGTGCGCGAGAAGGCGTACGTCGCCGTCCGCGGCCTCTCCGGGCTCGACGCCCGGACCGTCTCGCGCCGGCAGGCGGGGAGGCGGGTCTGACATGGGGCAGCACAGCGCGGTGCACGCGGCGCAGCGGACGAACCGCCGGAAGCGGGGCGCAACCCCGCACCCGGCCGCCGCGTCCCAGAAGGAGACGGCCGCCCGACCGCGGCGGACCGGCCCGGCCGTTCAGGAGGACGCATGACCGCGAACCGCGCCGTGGTCGTCGGTGGCGGCCTCGCCGGAGCCACCGCCGCCCTCGAACTCGCCGACGCCGGACTCTCGGTGACCCTCCTGGAAGGACGCCCGCGCCTGGGCGGCCTCGCCTTCTCCTTCCAGCGCGGCAACCTCACCGTCGACAACGGCCAGCACGTCTACCTGCGCTGCTGCACCGCCTACCGGTGGTTCCTCGACCGGATCGGCGGAGCCGGCCTCGCCCCCGTGCAGGACCGCCTCGACGTCCCCGTCCTCGACGCCGCCCGCCCCGGCGGCGCCCGCCTCGGCCGGCTGCGGCGCACCGCCCTGCCCGTCCCCCTGCACCTGGCCGGATCCCTGGCCCGCTACCCCCACCTCTCCCTCGCCGAGCGTGCCGCCGTCGGCCGCGCCGCCCTCGCGCTGCGCGCCCTCGACCCGCAGGACCCGGCCCTGGACGGGCTGGACTTCGCCACCTGGCTCGGCCGCTACGGCCAGTCCGCCCGTACCGTCGAGGCCCTGTGGGACCTCGTCGGCGTCGCCACCCTGAACGCCACCGCCGACCAGTGCTCCCTGGGCCTGGCCGCGATGGTCTTCAAGACCGGGCTGCTCTCCGAGCCCGGCGCCGCCGACATCGGCTGGGCCGCGGTCCCCCTGGGCGAACTCCACGACACCCTCGCCCGCAGGGCCCTCGACGCCGCCGGGGTCCGCACCGTGACCCGCGCCCGCGTCGGCGCCCTCGCGCACGCCCCCGAGGGCGGCTGGCACGTCGACGCCGAGACCGCCGCCGGGCCCGAGCGGTTCGCCGCCGGCACCGTCGTCCTCGCCGTACCCCAGCGCGAGGCGCACGGGCTGCTGCCGCCCGGGGCCCTCGACGACCCCGACAAGCTCCTCGACATCGGGACCGCGCCCATCCTCAACGTGCACGTGGTCTACGACCGCAAGGTGCTGCGGCAGCCGTTCTTCGCGGCCCTCGGCTCCCCCGTGCAGTGGGTCTTCGACCGCACCGGCACCTCCGGGCTGACCGGCGGGGGCCAGTACCTCGCCCTGTCCCAGTCCGCCGCCCAGGACGATATCGACGAGCCCGTCGCCGCCCTGCGCGCCAAGTACCTGCCCGAGCTGGAGCGGCTGCTGCCCGCCGCCCGCGGCGCGCAGGTGCGCGACTTCTTCGTGACCCGGGAGCGGACGGCCACGTTCGCCCCCAGCCCCGGCGTCGGGCGGCTGCGCCCGGCGGCGCGCACCCATGCGCCGGGCCTGTTCCTCGCCGGGGCATGGACCGCCACCGGCTGGCCCGCCACGATGGAAGGAGCCGTCCGCAGCGGGCAGACCGCGGCGCGGGCGGCGCTCGCCACGCTCGGCCGGCCCCGAGAGAACCAGCCCCGCGGCGCGGCCGCGGGGACCCCCGGCAGGAGGCCGGCATGACGATCAGCGCCACAGTCCCGACCAGCCCGGACAGCCCGACCAGCCCGGGCAGCACGACGGTACGCAGCACAGCAACAAGAGGAGAGCCAGTGAACCCGGGGAACCCGGCTGTCGACAACGCGGACACCGCAACCGGCGCCGCGGGCGCCGAGAAGGCGGACACGCTCGCCCTCCTGGAGCGGGGCCGGGCGCTGTCGACCCCCGTCCTGCGCGCGGCCGTCGACCGGCTCGCACCGCCCATGGACACCGTCGCCGCCTACCACTTCGGCTGGATCGACGCCCAGGGCAACCCGGCCGACGGCGACGGCGGCAAGGCCGTCCGCCCCGCGCTCGCCCTGCTCTCCGCCGAGGCCGCCGGCGCCCCCGCCGAGACCGGCATCCCCGGGGCGGTGGCCGTGGAGCTCGTCCACAACTTCTCGCTGCTGCACGACGACCTGATGGACGGCGACGAGCAGCGCCGCCACCGCGACACCGTGTGGAAGGTCCACGGTCCCGCGCAGGCCATCCTCGTCGGCGACGCCCTGTTCGCGCTGGCCAACGAACTCCTCCTGGAGATCGGCACGGTGGAGGCCGGGCGCGCCACCCGCCGGCTGACCACCGCCACCCGCAAGCTCATCGACGGCCAGGCCCAGGACATCTCCTACGAGCACCGCGAGAGCGTCACCGTCGCGGAGTGCCTGGAGATGGAGGGCAACAAGACCGGCGCCCTGCTCGCCTGCGCCGTGTCCATCGGCGCGGTGCTCGGCGGCGCCGACGACCGCACCGCCGACAAGCTGGAGGAGTACGGCTACCACCTCGGCCTCGCCTTCCAGGCCGTCGACGACCTCCTCGGCATCTGGGGAGACCCGGAGTCCACCGGCAAGCAGACCTGGAGCGACCTGCGCCAGCGCAAGAAGTCCCTGCCGGTGGTCGCCGCCCTCGCCGCGGGCGGTCCGGCCTCGGAGCGGCTCGCCCAGCTGCTCGCGGCCGACGCGAAGAGCAACGACTTCGACAGCTTCTCCGAGGAGGAGTTCGCGACCCGCGCCGCCCTGATCGAGGAGGCCGGCGGCCGCGACTGGACCGCCGAGGAGGCCCGCCGTCAACACGCGGTCGCCGTACAGGCGCTCGAAGAGGTCGACATGCCGCAGCACGTTCGCGAGCAACTCGTCGCGCTTGCCGACTTTGTGGTGGTACGCAAGCGATGATCTCCGTCTGGAGATGAGTTTGAGACGTCGCCGGCCGGCGCCGCCCGCTCTTGAGCGCCGGCCGACGTCAGTCCCCAGCACAGCAGAGGACACTGCAGGAAGGGGAAGCCATGACAGCGACGACCGACGGGAGCGCCGGGGCCGGCCCCGGCGCCGAATCGGCCGGGAGCACACCGCCGGAGCCCACCGCGGCGGACGCCGCCGCCCGCGCCGTGCGCCACCTGCTCGCCCGCCAGGACGAGGCGGGCTGGTGGAAGGGCGACCTGGAGACCAACGTCACCATGGACGCCGAGGACCTCCTCCTGCGCCAGTTCCTCGGGATCCGCGACGAGCACACCACCCGGGCCGCCGCCCAGCACATCCGCCGGGAGCAGCGCGAGGACGGCACCTGGGCCACCTTCCACGGCGGCCCCCCCGAACTCTCCGCCACCATCGAGGCGTACGTCGCCCTCCGGCTCGCCGGGGACCCGCCCGAGGCCCCGCACATGGCCCGCGCCTCCGCCTGGGTGCGGGCCCGCGGCGGGATCGCCGCCGCCCGCGTCTTCACCCGGATCTGGCTCGCCCTCTTCGGCTGGTGGCGCTGGGAGGACCTCCCCGAGGTACCGCCCGAGCTGATCTTCCTGCCCCCCTGGGTGCCCCTGAACATCTACGACTTCGGCTGCTGGGCCCGCCAGACCATCGTCCCGCTGACCATCGTCTCCGCGAAGCGCCCGGTGCGCCCCGCCCCCTTCGCCCTGGACGAGCTGCACACCGACGCCCGCCGCCCCAACCCCGCCAAGCCCCTCGCGTCCCCCCTCAGCCTGGACGGGCTCTTCCAGCGCCTCGACCGCGCCCTGCACGTCTACCACCGCCTCGCCCCCCGCGCCCTGCGCCGGACCGCGGTGAACACCGCCGCCCGCTGGATCGTCGAACGGCAGGAGAACGACGGCTGCTGGGGCGGGATCCAGCCCCCCGCCGTGTACTCGGTGATCGCCCTCCACCTCCTCGGCTACGACCTCGGCCACCCCGTGATGAAGGCCGGACTCGCCTCCCTGGACCGCTTCGCCGTCTGGCGCGAGGACGGCTCCCGGATGATCGAGGCCTGCCAGTCGCCCGTATGGGACACCTGCCTGGCCGCCATCGCCCTGGCCGACGCCGGACTGCCCGCCGACCACCCGGCGCTGGTGAAGGCCGCCGACTGGATGCTCACCGAGGAGATCGACCGCACCGGCGACTGGGCCGTGCGCCGCCCCGGGCTCGAACCGGGCGGCTGGGCCTTCGAGTTCCACAACGACACCTACCCCGACATCGACGACACCGCCGAAGTCGTCCTCGCCCTGCGCCGGATCCGCCACCCCGACCGGCCGCGGCTGGAGGCCGCCATCGCCCGCGGGGTCTCCTGGACCCTCGGGATGCAGTCCCGCAACGGCGCCTGGGGCGCCTTCGACGCGGACAACACCAGCACCCTGCCCAACCGGCTGCCCTTCTGCGACTTCGGCGAGGTCGTCGACCCGCCCTCCGCCGACGTCACCGCCCACGTGGTCGAGATGCTCGCCGCCGAGGGCCGCGCCGCCGATCCGCGCACCCGCCGCGGCATCGACTGGCTGCTCGCCGAACAGGAGCCGGGCGGCGCATGGTTCGGGCGCTGGGGCACCAACTACGTCTACGGGACGGGCTCGGTGGTGCCCGCCCTCGTCGCCGCCGGGATCGCCCCCGCCCACCCGGCCGTCCGCAAGGCCGTGGGCTGGCTGGAGTCCGTACAGAACGAGGACGGGGGCTGGGGCGAGGACCAGCGCTCGTACCAGGACCCGCAGGCCTGGGCCGGGCGCGGGGAGTCCACCGCCTCCCAGACCGCCTGGGCCCTGCTCGCCCTGCTGGCGGCGGGGGAGCGCGAGGGCGGGGCCGTCGAGCGCGGGATCGCCTACCTCGTCCGCACCCAGCGCGCGGACGGCTCCTGGGACGAGCCGCACTTCACCGGCACCGGCTTCCCCTGGGACTTCTCGATCAACTACCACCTGTACCGACAGGTGTTCCCGCTCACCGCCCTCGGCCGCTACCTGTACGGCGAGCCCTTCGGCGGCGGTACGGGCGCCACCGGCCCGGCCCGCGGCGGGTCCGCGGCCCGGGAACCCGCCCCGGACGGGGTGCCGCGGTGACCCGGGACCGGGACCGCCCGGCGTCCGGTGCCGCGGCCGGGGCCGACCGGCCGCTGCTGGTGGCCTGCGCCCTCGGGATCGAGGCCGCCGCCCTGCGCAGCGGCCGCCCGCCCGCCGCGGCCGGGCTGACCCTCCTGCGCACCGGCATGGGCCCCCGGGCCGCCGAGCGGGCCGTGGCCCGCGCGCTCGCCGAGCCGCCCCTGCAGGCGGCCGCCGTCCTCGCCACCGGCTTCTGCGCGGGCCTCCTCCCCGGGATGGCCCCCGGCGACCTGGTGGTGGCCGGGGAGACCCGCGACGACCGCGGCAGCACCCCGTGCACCGGCACGGAGGCGCTGGCGCAGGCCCTGGCCCGGGCCTTCCCGGGCCGCACGGTCCACACCGGGCCCCTCGCCGGCTCCGACCACGTCGTACGCGGGGCCGAGCGGGCCCGGCTGCGCGGGACCGGGGCCGTCGCCGTGGACATGGAGTCGGCGGCCACCCTGCGCACGGCCGCCGCCCTCGCCGGCGGCAGCCGGGACGGCGGCCCGGGTGCCCCCGGCGGGCGCCCGGTTGCGGCCGTCCGGGTGATCGTGGACGCTCCGGACCATGAGCTCGTCCGAATCGGCACGGTGCGCGGTGGAATATCGGCGTTCCGCGTCCTTCGTGCCGTCCTGCCTGCATTCTTCGACTGGCACCGTTCTTTGCTGCTCCCCAGGAGGTGAGCCAGATGGCCATGCCGCTGCGACAGTCCATCAGGGTCGGGACCTATCTCTTCGAACAGAAGCTCCGCAAGCGCGAGAAGTTCCCGCTGATCGTCGAGCTGGAACCGCTCTACGCCTGCAACCTGAAATGCGAGGGCTGCGGCAAGATCCAGCACCCGGCCGGGGTGCTCAAGCAGCGCATGCCGGTGGCCCAGGCCGTGGGCGCCGTCCTGGAGTCCGGGGCGCCCATGGTCTCCATCGCCGGCGGCGAACCCCTCATGCACCCGCAGATCCACGAGATCGTGCGCCAGCTCGTCGCCCGCAAGAAGTACGTCTTCCTGTGCACCAACGCCCTGCTGCTGCGCAAGAAGCTCGAGAACTTCCGGCCCTCCCCGTACTTCGCCTTCGCCGTGCACATCGACGGGCTGCGCGAGCGCCACGACGAGTCCGTGGCCAAGGAGGGGGTGTTCGACGAGGCGGTGGCCGCCATCAAGGAGGCCAAGCGGCGCGGCTTCCGCGTCACCACCAACTCCACCTTCTTCAACACCGACACCCCCCAGACCGTCATCGAGGTCCTGAACTACCTCAACGACGACCTGAAGGTGGACGAGATGATGATCTCGCCCGCCTACGCCTACGAGAAGGCGCCCGACCAGGAGCACTTCCTCGGCGTGGAGCAGACCCGCGAGCTCTTCAAGAAGGCCTTCGCGGGCGGCAACCGCCGCCGCTGGCGGCTCAACCACTCCCCGCTCTTCCTGGACTTCCTCGAGGGCAAGGCGGACTTCCCCTGCACCGCCTGGGCCATCCCCAACTACTCCCTGTTCGGCTGGCAGCGCCCCTGCTACCTCATGAGCGACGGGTACGTCCCCACGTACCGCGAGCTCGTCGAGGACACCGACTGGAGCAAGTACGGCCGCGGGAAGGACCCGCGCTGCGCGAACTGCATGGCGCACTGCGGCTACGAGCCCACGGCCGTCCTCGCCACCATGGGCTCGCTGAAGGAGTCCCTCCGGGCGGCCCGGGAGACGGTCACGGGCAACCGCGACTGATCCCGCCCCGGCACCGGCAGCCACCCGCGCCAAGGAGGGGACCCGCATGTCGATCCTGGAAGGCATCCGGGGACCGCACGACCTCAAAGCGGTCCCCGGCGCGCGCCTCGGTGAACTCGCCGCGGAGATCAGGGAATTCCTGATCCACTCGGTATCACGAACCGGAGGGCACCTGGGGCCCAATCTCGGGGTGGTGGAACTCACCATCGCCCTCCACCGGGTCTTCCACTCCCCGGCCGACCGCATTCTGTGGGACACCGGCCACCAGAGCTATGTGCACAAACTGCTGACCGGCCGCCAGGACTTCTCGAAACTCCGCGGAAAAGGCGGACTCTCGGGATATCCCTCACGGGCGGAATCCGAGCACGACGTGATCGAGAATTCCCACGCCTCGACGGTCCTGGGCTGGGCCGACGGCCTGGCCAAGGCCCGCGCCCTGCGGGGCGGCACCGGGCACGTCGTCGCCGTCACCGGCGACGGCGCGCTCACCGGAGGCATGGCCTGGGAGGCGCTGAACAACATCACCGCCGCCCGGGACCGCCCGCTCGTCATCGTCGTCAACGACAACGGCCGCTCGTACCTGCCCACCGCGGGCGGGCTCGCCCGGCAGCTGGCCGCGCTCCGGGAGGCACCCGCCGCCCGGGGCGCGTTCGGGGAGCTGGGGCTCGGCTGGATCGGACCCGTCGACGGGCACGACACCGGGGCCCTGGAGGAGGCCCTGGGCCGGGCCGCCGCGCACCGCGGCCCGGTCCTCGTCCACTGCGTCACCGAGAAGGGCCGCGGCTGCCCGCCCGCCCTCGCCCACGAGGCCGACCGCTTCCACACCGTCGGGGTCGTCGACCCGGCCACCGGGGAGCCGCTCGGCCCGCCCCCCGGCCCCTCCTGGACCGAGGTCTTCGGGGAGGAGCTGGAGCTGATCGGGCAGGAGCGGCCCGACGTGGTCGCCGTCACCGCGGCCATGCTGCACCCCGTCGGGCTCACCCGCTTCGCCGCCCGCTTCCCCGACCGGGTCTGGGACGTGGGCATCGCCGAGCAGCACGCCGTCACCTCCGCGGCGGGCCTGGCCCTCGGCGGGCTGCACCCCGTCGTCGCCGTCTACGCCACCTTCCTGAACCGGGCCCTCGACCAGGTCCTCATGGACGCGGCCCTGCACCGGGCCGGGATGACCCTCGTCCTCGACCGGGCCGGGATCACCGGCACCGACGGGCCCTCGCACCACGGCGTGTGGGACCTGGCCCTGCTCCAGCCGGTACCCGGGCTGCGCATCGCCGCCCCGCGCGACCCGGCGCAGCTGCGGTCCCAGCTGCGGGAGGCGGTGGCGGTGTCCGACGCCCCGACCGTGCTGCGCTTCCCGAAGGAGGCGGCCGGGGAGCCGGTACCGGCGCTGGGGCGGATCGGCGGGCTGGACGTGCTGGCCGGGGCGGGCGCCCCGCCGGACGTGCTCCTCGTCTCCGTCGGCGCGCTCGCCCCCGTCTGCCTGGAGGCCGCCGCCCTGCTCGCCGAGCGCGGCACCGGCTGCACGGTCGTCGACCCCCGCTGGGTCAAACCCCTGGACCCGGCGCTCGCGCCGCTGGCCCGCGGCTACCGGCTCGTGGCCGTGGCCGAGGACGGCAGCCGCAGCGGCGGGGCCGGCTGGGCGGTGGGACAGGTGCTGCGGGACGCCGGGGTGGACGTGCCCCTGCGCACCTTCGGGGTCCCCGGGCGCTTCCTCGCCCACGCGAAGCGCTCCGAGGTGCTCGCGGACATCGGACTGACCCCGGCGGCGATCGCCCGGGGCATCAGCGAGGCCCTGGGCGCCCGCCCGCAGGACCGCACCACCGACCAGGTTGAGGAGAAGAGCACATGACCGACGAGCCCCCGGCCGGCAAGCACCCGGAGGCCGCCGCCCCCGGCGGATTCGACCTGGGCCGGCTGCTCGCCGAGCGCGGCGAGGAGCGGTACGCGCTGCACGGCCGCCACCTCAATCCGCAGCTGCCGCGGATGCTCCACACCATCGGCTTCGACAAGGTCTACGTACGGGCCGAGGGCGCCCACTTCTGGGATGCCGAGGGCAACGACTACCTCGACATGCTCGCGGGCTTCGGGGTGATGGGGGTGGGGCGCCACCACCCGGTGGTCCGCAGGGCCCTGCACGAGGTCCTGGACCTCTCGCTCGCCGACCTGACCCGCTTCGACTGCCAGCCCCTGCCCGGACTGCTCGCCGAACGGCTCCTGGCGCACAGCCCGCACCTGGACCGGGTGTTCTTCGGCAACAGCGGCACGGAGGCCGTGGAGACCGCACTCAAATTCGCCCGGTACGCCACCGGCCGCCCCCGGGTCCTGTACTGCGCCCACGCCTTCCACGGGCTCACCACGGGCGCCCTGTCGGTCAACGGGGAGGACGGCTTCCGCGACGGGTTCGCCCCGCTGCTGCCGGACACCGCCGTCCCGCTGGGGGACCTGGGGGCGCTGGAGCGCGAGCTGCGCCGCGGGGACGTGGCGGCGCTCATCGTGGAGCCGGTCCAGGGCAAGGGCGTGCACGCGGCGCCCCCCGGCTACCTGAAGGCGGCGCAGGAGCTGCTGCACCGCCACCGGGCCCTGCTGATCGCCGACGAGGTCCAGACCGGGCTCGGCCGCACCGGGGACTTCTACGCGTACCAGCACGAACCGGGCGTGGAACCCGACCTGGTGTGCGTGGCCAAGGCCCTGTCCGGGGGGTACGTGCCGGTGGGCGCCACCCTGGGCCGGGACTGGATCTTCAAGAAGGTGTACTCCTCGATGGACCGGGTGCTCGTGCACTCGGCGAGCTTCGGCTCCAACGCCCAGGCCATGGCCGCCGGGCTGGCCGTGCTGTCCGTGATGGAGGACGAGCGGCTCGTCGCGCGCTCCCGGGAGACGGGGGAGCTGCTGCGCTCGCGGCTGGCGGCGATGGTGGACGAGTACGAGCTGCTGCACGAGGTCCGCGGGCGCGGGCTGATGATCGGCATCGAGTTCGGGCGGCCCTCCTCGCTGGGGCTGCGCAGCCGGTGGAAGGTGCTCCAGGCGGCCCGCAAGGGGCTGTTCGCGCAGATGGTCGTCGTACCGCTGCTCCAGAAGCACCGGATCCTGACCCAGGTGTCGGGGGACCACATGGAGGTCATCAAGCTGATTCCGCCGCTCGTCGTGGACGGGGCCGACGTCGACCGGTTCGTGGCCGCCTTCCGGGCCGTCATGGACGAGGCCCACGGGGGCGGCGGGCTGATGTGGGACTTCGGGCGGACGCTCGTCAGGCAGGCGGTCGCGAACCGCTGAGGCGCCGGGCGGGGGCCGTGCGGACGGGGCGGCCCGTCCGCGGCCCGCCCGGGCCCGGTGCCGGCGCCGGTCCGCTCAGTGCAGGAGCCGGTCGCGCAGCCGCTCCAGGGTGGCGGGCGCGAGGCCGAGCCCCTCGGACAGGTAGGCGCCGGTGCTGCCCCAGGTCTCCGTGACGGCCTCGAAGGCGGCGTCCAGGTACGCGGCGCGCGCCTCGAAGAGGGGGCTCAGGAGGGCCAGCGCCTCGGGGGAGCGCTCGGCGTCGGTGTCGGCGCCGCGCCGCAGCCGGTAGCGCCGGTGCGGGGCGTTGGACTCCAGGTAGTCCGCGGTGATGGCGTCGCGCTCGACGCCGAGGGCGAGCAGGGTGACGGCGATGGAGAGGCCGGCCCGGTCCTTGCCCGCGGCGCAGTGCATCAGGACGGGGACGCTGTCCTCGGCGACGGCGTGCAGGACGCGGCTGTGGTCGGGAGCCCGCTCCACGATGATCTGCCGGTACGAACGGGACATCCTGGCCGCGGCCCTGCCCTCGCCCAGGATCTGCTGGAGCTGGGCCAGGTCGCCGTTGCGGACCATCTGCCAGAACTCGTGGCCGTCGGCGGGGTCGGAGAGCGGGACGTTCACGTTCCGTACGCCCGGGAGCTCCACGTCGGGCCCTTCGAGGGACTGGTCGGCCGCATTGCGGAAGTCGAAGACGGTGTGCAGCCCGAGGGAGGCCAGGAAGGCCGCGTCCGCCTCGGTGGCATGAGCGAGATGTCCGCTTCGAAACAGATGCCCGGTACGAACCGTACGCCCGTCCCTAGTCGGAAGGCCGCCTACGTCACGGAAGTTGCGGACTCCGGTGAGCTCCGGCTCCGCGGGCGGGGCGGGGGGTATGGGCTGGGTCACGCGGACTCCTGCGGTTCGGCCGAGGTGGAGGGTGATCTGTCCGAATTGCGCTACTTGGCGTCAAGTTGCCGCATCCGACGGGCAGATGTGAGCGGCGCTCGTGAGCAGAATCATACGGTGACCGTGCGTGGCGGTGGCGGAATGCTTAATTCCCTTGTGGCGACGGCTGTTACACGACTGCAATAGACGGACAGTGACCGGAATTCCGGCGATCATTCAGCCCCCGGAATCCGGTGGTGAATTCACGGCTTGTTCCGCTCGGCCGCACTGGATTACGGTCACCGCCGAGCCGGGTGGAACGCCGAGTCCTGCCGCCACCCGGAAACCGCATCCGAACAATTACGTGCGGCAGGAGCGGGGGAACCAGGTAAGCCGCCGTACCGGAGAACGATCCGGAACGGCTCGGGGTGAAGCCCCGCGGGCGCAGCTCGCGCGGCCGGACATCTCCAGTCCGAACCCGACAGCTCACCTCGCAGGCGACGGAGAGGAATGCGCCATGCCCGGAAAGGGTAAGCACCGCCGTCCCAAGTCCAGCACGATCGCCCGCGGATTCGTCGCGGCCGGCACCGGCGGCGCCGCGCTGGCGCTGCCGCTGATCGGGGCCTCCGGCGCCCAGGCCGCGGAGCAGTCCGCCGCGCCGGCCGCGGTCTCGGCCGCCCCGTCGAAGGCGGCCCCGGCGAAGGCCGCGGCCCCCGCGGCGGACCAGGCCGCCCCTTCCGTCTACACCGTCGTCGCGGGCGACTACCTCTCGAAGATCGCCGAGCGCGAGAACCTCGCGGGCGGCTGGGAGCGGCTGTACGAGGACAACAGGGCCGCCGTCGGCTCCGACCCCTCGATGATCCACCCCGGCCTGGAGCTGACCCTCGGCGGCAAGGCCCCCGCCGCCGCGGCCTCCCAGAAGCGCTCCGAGGCCCGTACGCAGGAGAACCCGGAGAAGAAGGGCTCCTCCGCCCCGCGCGCCTCCCGCTCCGCCGAGCGCGCCGCCGAGGCCGCCCCCAAGGCCGCGGCCCCGAAGGCCGTCGCCCCCGAGGCCGCGCAGGCCCCCTCCGGCGCCGCCTTCTCCGCCCCCGTGGCCGCCTCCGTCACCACCCCCTACCGCCAGGGCGGCGGCATGTGGTCCAGCGGCTACCACACCGGAGTGGACTTCTCCGTGGGTACGGGCACCAGCGTGCGCGCCGTCAGCTCGGGCACCGTGGTCTCGGCCGGCTGGGCCGGCGCGTACGGCAACGAGGTCGTCATCCGCCACACGGACGGCCGCTACTCCCAGTACGCCCACCTGTCCTCGCTGAACGTCTCCGCGGGCCAGAGCGTCTCCGCGGGCACCACCATCGGCCTGTCGGGCTCCACCGGCAACTCCACCGGGCCCCACCTGCACTTCGAGATCCGCACCGGCCCCTCCTACGGCCAGGACATCGACCCCCTCGCCTACCTGCGCGGCAACGGCGTCGGCATCTGACGGCAGCGCGGGCGGCAGCCGCCGCCCGCAGCGCAGTGCGACCCCGGCCGGGGTCCGGAACCGAAGGGTCCCGGACCCCGGCCGCAGCCGTTCCCGCGGCCCGGCTGCGGCGTATTCCGGCATGGCCGAAACTGACCGGGTGGTATAGATCACCCTGCGTCAACCCCTGCCTACGGTCGCGTAGGTCACACCCTTCGGTGAAAGATGTGCTCCCGTGGCAGGCGAATCGACTCTTCAGGCACTCAGCGGATCCGACGCGCGCATCGGCTCGTACGTGGCGCTCGGCGACAGCTTCACCGAGGGCGTGGGCGACCCCGGTCCCGGCGACGCCTTCGTGGGCTGGGCCGACCGCTTCGCCGTACTCCTCGCGGACCGGCGCGAGGAGCACGACTTCCGGTACGCGAACCTCGCCGTCCGGGGCCGGCTCCTCGACCAGATCGTCTCGGAGCAGGTCCCGCGCGCCAAGGAGCTCGCCCCCGACCTGGTCAGCTTCTGCGCGGGCGGCAACGACATCATCCGGCCCGGCAGCGACCCCGACGACGTGGCCGAGCGCTTCGAGGCGGCCGTCGCCGACCTCGCCGGCGCCGTCGGCACCGTCATGATCACCACGGGCTTCGACACCCGCGGCGTACCGGTGCTCAAGCACCTGCGCGGCAAGGTGGCCACGTACTCCGCGCACGTGCGCGCCATCGCCGACCGCTACGACTGCCCCGTACTCGACCTCTGGTCGCTGCGGTCCGTACAGGACCGCCGGGCCTGGGACGACGACCGCCTGCACCTGTCGCCCGAGGGGCACACCCGCGTCGCCCTGCGCGCCGCGCAGGTGCTCGGCCTGCCGGTGCCCGCGGACCCGGACCAGCCCTGGCCCCCGCAGCAGCCCAGGGGGTCGGCGGAGGCCACCCGGGACAACATCCAGTGGGCCCGCGAGTACCTCGTGCCGTGGATCGGGCGGCGCCTGCGCGGGGAGTCCTCCGGCGACCACGTCGAACCCAAGCGCCCCGACCTGCTGCCCCTGTAAGCCCGCGGGCGGAAGGCTCCACGGGCCGCGCGGAAGCGGGCCGCGGGAGGCACCCGGCCGGGCCCGCAGGAATCCCCGGGCCCGGACACGCGTTGGGAGGGGTGGGAGCACCGCTCCCACCGGGACCGCGCGGGCCTATCGTGCCTGTGTGCAGTGCCGGCGGCGACCGCAGCCCCGCGGACCGCGGCCCTGCCGGCCCCGGGGCGCCGGCCGCCCGCCCGGCGCCCGCCCACCCGCCCGACCCCACCAGGAGGCGCCTTGACCGGCTCCGGCTCCGGCTCCAGAGATCTCCGCTCCGAACTGCGCGCCCTGCGCCCCGCCTCCTTCGGCGCGGACCCCTCGGGCGCCCGCATGGAGCGCATCCGCCGCTCCCCGAACTTCGCGGACGGGGTCTTCCAGAACCCGGTCGGGGCCCGGCGCCGCCCCACGGGCTCGACGCTCGAATTCGCCAAGGTCTACTTCCGCCGCGAGGAGCGGGCCCGCCGGGCCCCCCGGGCGGCCATCCCGGTCCACCCCACCACGCTCAAGGACATCTCCCGGCCGCCCGCCACCGGCCTGCGCCTCACCTGGATGGGCCACTCCAGCGTCCTCGCCGAGATCGACGGCCGCCGGGTGCTCTTCGACCCCGTCTGGGGGGAGCGCTGCTCGCCCTTCCCCTTCGCCGGCCCCAAGCGGCTGCACGCCGCACCGGTCCCGCTGGCCGCGCTCGGCCCGGTCGACGCCGTGGTGATCTCCCACGACCACTACGACCACCTCGACCTCCCCACCATCACCGCCCTCGTCGGCACGGACACGGTCTTCGCCGTACCGCTCGGCGTCGGCGCGCACCTGGAGCGCTGGGGGGTCTCCGCGGACCGCATCCGCGAACTGGACTGGAACGAGACCGCCAAGATCGCCGGCCTCTCCCTGACCGCGACCCCGGCCCGCCACTTCTGCGGCCGCGGCCTGCGCAACCAGCAGCACACCCTCTGGGCCTCCTGGGTCGTCGCGGGCGACCGGCACCGGATCTACCACAGCGGGGACACGGGCTACTTCCCCGGCTTCCGCGAGATCGGCGCCGAGCACGGCCCCTTCGACGCCACGATGATCCAGATCGGTGCGTACAGCGAGTTCTGGCCGGACATCCACATGACCCCGGCCGAGGGCGTGCGGGCCCACCTCGACCTCCAGGGCGGGGCCCCGCACGGGGTCCTGCTGCCGATCCACTGGGGCACGTTCAACCTGGCCCCGCACGCCTGGGCGGAGCCGGGCGAGTGGACCCGCGACGCCGCCCAGGAGGCGGGCCAGGCGGTGGCCGTACCCCGCCCCGGCGAGCCCTTCGAACCGGCCGGCACCCTCCCGGCCGACCCCTGGTGGCGCGCGGTCTCCGACCCCATCCCCCGCCCCTGGCGCCGCCCGCAGCCCGTCGACCGCCCGGCGGACGGCACCCGCTTGGGCGAACTGGACCTCGCGGGCGAGCGCTGAGGCCGGGCGGGCACCGACCGGTCGCCGGCGGACCGGCGGGCACCTGGCAGGTGCCCGCCGGTCCGCCGCTCAGCCCGCGACGCGGGCCATCCAGGACTCGACCTCGTCCGCCGAGCGCGGCAGGCCGGCCGAGAGGTTCTCGTGGCCGTCGGCGGTCACCAGCAGGTCGTCCTCGATGCGGACGCCGATGCCGCGCCACTCCTCCGGGACCGTGAGGTCGTCCGGCTGGAAGTACAGGCCGGGCTCGACGGTGAGGACCATGCCCGGCTCCAGAACCCCGTCGACGTACTCCCCGCTGCGCGCCTCGGCGCAGTCGTGGACGTCCAGGCCGAGCATGTGCCCGGTGCCCGCCATGGTGAAGCGGCGCTGGAGGCCGAGCTCGTACGCGCGCTCCGCCGGGCCCTCGATGAAGCCCCATGCGACCAGCTTCTCCGCGAGGTACCGCTGCGCCGCCTCGTGGAAGTCGCGGTACGCGGCCCCCGGCTTCACGGCCGCCATCCCGGCCTCCTGGGCCTCGTACACCGCCTCGTACACGGTGCGCTGGACGGGCGTGAAGGTGCCGTTGACCGGCAGGGTGCGGGTGACGTCGGCCGTGTAGAGGGTGTGCGTCTCCACTCCGGCGTCCAGCAGGAGCAGGTCGCCGGGGCGCACCGGGCCGTCGTTGTCCGTCCAGTGCATGATCGTGGCGTGCTCGCCGGAGGCGCAGATCGAGCCGTAGCCGACGGAGTTGCCCTCCAGCCGGGCGCGCCGGAAGAACGTGCCCTCGACCCAGCGCTCGGAGGTCGCGACCGCCCGCGACAGCTCGCCCACGCAGTCGGTGAACCCGCGCACGGTGGAGTCCACCGCCTTGCGCAGCTCGCCGATCTCCCAGGCGTCCTTGACCAGGCGCAGCCCGCTCAGGGCCTCCTCCAGCTCCGCGTCCCGCTCCTCGTCCGTCGCGACGGCCGCCTCCAGCGCCGGGTCCACGCCCCGCACGATGCGGGTGGGCGCCCCGGGCGCCGCGGCCAGGTCGGCGGCGGCCGTGCGCACGTCGCGGCAGGCCAGCCCGAGCACCCGCTCCGACTCGGCGAGGGAGCGGCGCCGGCCCATCCACAGCTCGGCGGTGTAGCCCACCCAGAACTCGTCGGTGTCCCGGCTGTCGCGCGGCAGCTGGTAGCAGTACGCGTCGTGGCCGCCGTCCGCCCGCGGTTCGAGCACGAGCGCGCAGTCGCGGGCCTGGTCCCCGGTCAGGTGGACGTACCCGGAGTACGGGCGGAAGGGGTACGTGTCGTCGTTCGAGCGGGTCTTCAGGCCGCCGGACGGGACCACCAGCCGCTCGCCCGGGAACAGCGCGGACAGCGCGGCGCGCCGGCGGGCCGCGTAGGGGGCCTGCTCGTCCTCGGGCAGGTCGTGCTGCTCGGTGTCGGCCCAGCCCGTCCTCATGAGGGCGGACAGCTCACCGGAGATCTCCGAGTACAGGCCGTTCTTGCGCGCCTTCGCCACGGCGTGCTCCTTCTTCCCGACGGGTGCGGCCGCCGAGGGGCCTCGGCGCCCCCCGGACCGTACTGCCCGCCGCCGCGCCCCGGTGGTCCCTCCGTGCCAGTGGCACCGATCGGCCACCAGGGCGGTGCGGCGGGGCCCGGACGCCGCCGATAATGCGGTGCATGGCGAACGCGCGACTGGGCGAGGCCCTGCGACTGCTCGGGATCGACCCCGTGGCGGGCCGGGTGTACCTGGCCCTCCTGGAATCGGCCCCCGCCCCGCTGTCCGCGATCGGGGAGGCGGCCGGCCTGGACCCGGCCGCCCTCGCGCGGGCGTACGGGGAGCTGGTCGACGCCGGGCTGGCCAGCGCGGCCGGGGAGGGTGCGGACGTGGTCGCGCCGGTGCCGCCCGCCGCCGGGCTGGAGATCCTCGCCCGGCGCCGGGCCGCGGAGCTGGAGGAGTCCCGGATCACCGTGGGCGGCGCCTTCGACTCCTTCCGCCGCCAGCGCCTGGCGGCGTACAACGACGACCTCGTCGAGGTGGTGACCGGGGACGCCGTCGGCCGCCGGATGCGCCACGCCTGGGCCAGCGCCCGCGAGCAGATCCGGCAGCTGGACTCGCCGCCGTACTTCCCGCTGCCCGGGGCCACCGACGACGCGCTGGCCACCCTCGCCCGCGGGGTCGTCCAGCGGGTCGTCTACTCGAAGGCCTCGCTGGAGGTGCCCGGACAGCTGGAGGGGGCCATCGAGCCGTGCATCGAGGCCGGGGAGCAGGCCCGGGTGGTCCCGGCGGTGCCGGTCAAGCTGGTGGTCATCGACGAGGCGTACGCGATGGTGTCCCTGTCGATCCGCGAGGCGGACGTGCACAACACGATGCTGGTGGTGCAGCCGTGCGGGCTGCTGTCCGCGCTGGTCGCGCTGTTCGAGCAGACCTGGCAGGCGGCGCTGCCGCTGCACGGCGGGGCGGGCCGGCCGGCGGGCCTGCCCGCTGCCGACCGGCGGCTGCTGAGGCTGCTCGCGGGCGGCGCGGGCGACGAGGTCATCGCCCGTGAACTGGGCATCAGCCGCCGGACGTTCTTCCGCCGGCTCCAGATCCTGATGGCCCGCCTCGGCGCCGAGAACCGCTTCCAGATGGCCCTCCAGGCCCAGCGCAGCGGCTGGCTGTAGGGGGGCGCGGGGCCGGGCGGCCGTGAGCGGCCGGGGGAGCCGCGGGCCCTACCCCGGGCGGACGGTGGGAGCCGTCCGCCCGGGGGCGGATTCTCGGCTGCCGGGGTACGGGCCTCAGGAGCGGCCCGCCTGCTCCGGGGCCTGCTGCGCCCCGCCGGCCGGGTCCGGCGCGGCCCCGTCCGTCCCGGCCGCGGGCTCCCCGGGGTGGGCGTGCCGGGCCGGGACGGCCGGGGCCGGGCCCGGGGAGCCGCGGCGGGCGGACACCCAGGCGGCGACTGGCTCGGTGTAGCGGGCGGTGAGCGGGCCGACGACCACGAGGATCAGCACGTACGCGGTCGCGAGCGGGCCCATGTCGGGCTCGATGCCCGCGGTGACGGCGAGCCCGGCAATGACGATGGAGAACTCGCCGCGGGCCACGAGCGTGCCGCCCGCCCGCCAGCGGCCCTTGACGCCGACCCCGGCGCGCTTCGCCGCCCAGTAGCCCGTGGCGATCTTCGTACCGGCCGTGACCACGGCCAGCGCGAGGGCGGGCAGCAGGACGGGCGGGATGCTCGCCGGGTCGGTGTGCAGGCCGAAGAAGACGAAGAACACCGCGGCGAACAGGTCCCGCAGCGGGCTCAGCAGGCTGTGCGTGCCCTCGGCCACCTCGCCCGACAGGGCGATGCCGACCAGGAAGGCGCCGACGGCCGCGGACACCTGGAGCTGCTGGGCGATGCCCGCCACCAGCAGGGTCAGGCCGAGGACCACCAGGAGGAGCTTCTCCGGGTCGTCGCTGGAGACGAAGCGGGAGATGTGCCGGCCGAAGCGGACCGCCACGAACAGCACCGCGCCCGCGACGCCGAGCGCGATGGCCAGGGTCGCGCTGCCCGCGGCCAGGCTCACCCCGGCCAGCAGCGCGGTGATGATCGGCAGGTAGACCGCCATGGCCAGGTCCTCGAGGACCAGGATGGACAGGATGACCGGGGTCTCGCGGTTGCCGACCCGGCCCAGGTCGCCCATGACCTTGGCGATCACCCCCGAGGAGGAGATCCAGGTGACGCCCGCCAGGACCACGGCGGCCACCGGGCCCCAGCCCATCAGCAGCGCGGCGACCGCGCCGGGGACCGCGTTGAGGCCGAGGTCGACCAGCCCGGCCGGGTACTGGGTCTTCAGGTTGGAGACCAGGTCCGAGGCGGTGTACTCCAGGCCCAGCATCAGCAGCAGCAGGATCACGCCGATCTCGGCGCCGATCGCGACGAACTCCTCGCTGGCGGGCAGCGGGAGCAGGCCGCCCGTACCGAAGGCGAGGCCCGCCAGGAGGTAGAGGGGGATGGGGGAGAACTTCAGGCGTCCGGCGACCCGGCCGAGCAGGCCCAGGCCGAGGATGATCGCACCGAACTCGATGAGGAAGAGGGCGGAGTGCACAGGCGTCACTCCCGACCGAGTATCGCGGCGGCCGCGTCGACGCCCTCGCGGGTGCCGATCACGATGAGGGTGTCCCCGCCCGCGAGCCGGAAGTCCGGGGCGGGCGAGGGCCGGGCCTCGGCGCGGCGCAGCACGGCCACGACCGACACGCCGGTCTCGGTGCGCATCCGGGTCTCGCCGAGCACCCGGCCGTTCCAGTACGAGTGCGCCGACAGCTCCAGGCGCTCGGCCACCAGGCCGAGGTCGGTGGTGTGCAGCAGGTTCGGGCTGTGGTGGGCGGGCATCAGCGCGTCGATCAGCGAGGCCGTCTCGGGACCCGTCAGGTGCAGGGACTGGGCGCAGGCATCGGGGTCGTCGGCCCGGTACAGGTTCACCGTGCGCGTGCCGTCGCGGTGCGCGATCACCGACAGGTGGCGGTGCTCGCGGGTGGTGAGGTCGTACTGGACCCCGATGCCGGGCAGTGGTGTGGTGCTCATCCGTGGAGCAGGCACAGCTGTCCCCCCTCGTGTTCGTTCCGTACGTGGTGCCGCGGCGGCGGACGTCGCGTCTCGGGCAGGAGAAGCCGCGCGGCGTGCTCATCCTGCCACCTTCCGGCAGGGTGAAATATGGGTGCAGGCACGGATGGACAGCCGCCTTCGCAGCCGGTCAGGATGGGGTGGGGGAGTCGGCTTCCGCGCAGCTCAGAGCCGGTGGCGCCCCCGGCGGGTGCGGTGGAGCGGAGTGGGCGGCGGGTGGACCGGCAGACGGGGCGGCAGGCGGGGCAGCGGGTGGACCAGCAGGCGGGGGCGCAAGCGGGGGACCGGTCGGAAGGGCGGGTGTCGGTGGTCGTGCGGTCCTTGTCGCTCTCCCTCTCGCTGTACTGGCGGATCTTCCTCCTGAACGCCGGCGTGCTCCTCGTCGCGGTGGCCCTGCTGCTCGGCCCGGTCACGGTCTCCACGCCCGTCCTGTTCGCCGAGGCGCTCGTCCTGCTCGCCGGGCTGGCCGCGATGCTCGTCGTCAACGCGGCCCTGCTGCGGATCGGGCTGGCCCCGCTGGCCCGGCTGAACCGGGCCATGGCCACCGCCGACCTCCTCCAGCCCGGCACCCGGCCCGCCGTCACCGGGGACGGGGAGATCGCCGCCCTCACGAAGACCTTCAACGCCATGCTGGACCGCCTCGAAGCCGAGCGCGCCACCAGCAGCGGCCGGGTCCTCACCGCCCTGGAGGGCGAGCGCCAGCGCATCGCCCGCGAACTCCACGACGAGGTCGGCCAGACCCTCACCGCCGTACTCCTCCAGCTCAAGTACGCCGCCGGCCGCGCCCCCGAGCCCGTACGCGCCGATCTGCTCCAGGCCCAGGAGGCCGCCCGCGACGGGCTCGACGAGATCCGCCGCATCGCCCGCCGGCTGCGCCCCGGGGTCCTGGAGGAACTCGGCCTGCACAGCGCCGTGCGCTCCCTGGCCGCCGAGTTCACCACCCCGCGCCTGGGCGTCACCGCCCACATCACCCCCGGGCTGCCCCCGCTGGACCCGGCCACCGAGCTCGTCGTCTACCGCGTCGCGCAGGAGGGCCTGACCAACGCCGCCCGCCACTCCGGGGCCGGCCGCGTCGAGGTCCACCTCAGACCCCTGCCCGGCGGGGGTACGGGCCTCCTGGTCCGCGACGACGGCCACGGGCTCGGCGGCGCCCCCGAGGGCGCCGGCATCCAGGGGATGCGCGAGCGCGCCCTGCTCATCGGCGCCGGGCTCACCGTCGGCGCCGGACCGCACGGCGGCACGCAGGTCCGGCTCGACATCACGCCCCACGCCGGTACGCCCCCCACCGCCGGCACCACCGGTCCCGTCCGCACCACAAACCCCACCGACCCCACCGACACCGCAGAGGCCACCTGATGACCCAGCCGCCGGCCGGGCCCGCGCGCATCCTGCTCGCCGACGACCACACCCTCGTGCGCCGCGGCGTGCGCCTCATCCTCGACGCCGAGCCCGACCTGACGGTGGTCGCGGAGGCCGCCGACGGGGCCGAGGCGGTGGCCCTGGCCCGCAGCCAGGAGCCCGACCTCGCGGTCCTCGACATCGCGATGCCCCGGCGGACCGGCCTCCAGGCCGCCCGCGAACTGGCCCGGATCCGCCCCGACCTGCGGATCCTCATGCTCACCATGTACGACAACGAGCAGTACTTCTTCGAGGCCCTGCGGGCCGGGGCCTCCGGATACGTCCTCAAATCCGTCGCCGACCGCGACCTCGTGGAGGCCTGCCGCGCCGCCCTGCGCGACGAGCCCTTCATCTACCCCGGCGCGGAGACCGCCCTCATCCGCAGCTACCTCGACCGGGCCCGCAACGGCGGCCCGCTGCCGGAGCGGGCCATCACCGAGCGCGAGGAGGAGATCCTCAAGCTGGTCGCCGAGGGGCACAGCTCCAAGGAGATCGGCGACCTCCTCGTCATCAGCCCCAAGACCGTGGAGCGCCACCGCGCCAACCTCCTCCAGAAGCTCGGCCTGCGCGACCGCCTCGAACTCACCCGGTACGCCATCCGCGCCGGCCTGATCGAGCCGTAGGCCCTCAGACGGCCGGCAGCCGGCACCCGGCCGCCCCGGGGGAGGCGGATCCGGCCGCCCGGCACCCCGGGCTTTGTGCACTCGGCGCCCGCGTCGGGCACAGTGTGCGGAAACGAGGTGCGGCACGGGGGGGTAAGGCGCGGTATGGAACCGTTCGAGAAGGGCCGGCGGGCGCGCGGGGCGGGGCGGCCCGCAGCCCTCGTATGGGTCCCCGTCCGGACCGGCCGGCGCCGCCGGCCCGTACCCGTACCCGCCGCGACCTCCTCCGTCTGGGCCCTGATCGCGGCCGCGGCCCTGCTCGTCGTCACCGTCTTCAACTTCCTCGGCCACCAGGACGGCGGCGCCACCGCCGACCTGGTCGCGCTCTCCCTGGTCGTCGCCGTCATCAGCGGCGGGGCCCGGCTCGCGGCCGCACCGGGCAGCGCCGTGCTGTGCTGGGCGGTCCTCAACGCCTTCGCGACCCCGCCCATGGGCCGGATCACCTGGGCCGCCCCCTACGACCTCTCCCGCATCGCCTGCCTCCTCGCCGCAGCCGCCCTCGGCACGGCGACCGCCCGCCTCCTGCACGCCCGGACCTCCTACCGGCGGCTCTCCCCCTGACGGCCCCGGGCACCGCCCCCGGTCCCGGGGCCCTGCGTACGCCCGGGGCCGCGGGGTAGGCGCGGGGGGCTCCGGCGGGCTGCCGCCGGAGGAGCGGGGCGGCGCCTGCGGGCGGGGGCGGCGCCCGTGAGGAGGCGCACCATGGGGCGAACGGGCGTGAAGGTCGTGGTGACCGGCGCCACCGGGAACACCGGCACCAGCCTGGTGGCCCGCCTGGCCCGCGAGGAGGGCGTCGCGGAGGTCCTCGGGCTGGCCCGGCGGCTGCCGCAGTGGCGGCCCCCCGGGGTCCGCTGGGCCCGGGCCGACGTGGCACCCGGCCACGGCGGCCTCGCCGCGCACTTCGAGGGCGCGGCGGCCGTGGTCCACCTGGCCTGGCAGTTCCAGCCGGCCCGCGATCCCGTGGAGACCTGGCGCACCAACGTGCTCGGGTCCGTGCGGGTCTTCGAGGCCGCCGCGGAGGCCGGCGTAGGGGCCCTCGTCCACGCCTCGTCCGTGGGCGCGTACTCCCCGGGGCCGCAGGACGGCCGGCCCGTCGACGAGTCCTGGCCCACGCACGGCTGGCCGGGCGCCGCGTACACCCGCGAGAAGGCGTACCTGGAGCGCTACCTCGACGGGTTCCAGCACGCCCACCCCGGGATGCGGGTGGTGCGGATGCGCCCCGCCTTCCTGTTCAAGGAGGCCTCCGCGCCCGAGCAGGGAAGGATCTTCGGCGGCCGGCTGCTGCCGGTGCGGCTGCTGCGGCCCGGCCTGCTGCCGCTGGTCCCCGACCTCCCCGGGCTGCGCTTCCAGGCCGTGCACACCGAGGACGCGGCCGAGGCGTACGCCGCAGCGGTGCTCCGGCCGGTGCACGGCCCCTTCAACCTCGCCGCCGACCCCGTCATCGACCCCGCCGCCCTGGCCCGGCTGCTGGAGGCGCGCCCCCTGCGGCTGCCCGCGGCGCCGGTACGGGCCGCAGCGGCCGCCGCGTGGCGGCTGCACCTCGTACCCGCCGACCCGGGACTGCTGGACGCCGTACTGCGGCTGCCGCTGCTCGACGCCTCCCGGGCCCGGCAGGAGCTCGGCTGGCGCCCGCGCCACACGGCCGAGGAGGCCGTCGCCGCCCTGCTGCGCGGGCTGCGCGAGGGGACGGGGCTGGCCACGCCGCCGCTGCGCACGCGCCGCACCCCGGCCCCGGGGCGGGGTGCGGCCGCCGCCTGAGGTACGGCAGTGGTTTCGGGGGTCCGCGGCGGGGACAGACGCACTGTGCGGGACGCGGGATACGGGACAGGGCACGGGATGCGGAATCCCGGCTGCAGGTGAGAGGAGGCGGCGGTGTATGCGGTCACCGGCGGAGAGCGGCCCCACGTGTGCGCAGGCCCGCGCCTCCGCCCGGGCGGTCCTGGCCGCCCGCGGCGTCGCGGGGCAGGAGGCGGACGACGTGCTCCTGCTGGTCACGGAGCTGGTCTCCAACGCGCGGCGGCACGCGGGCGGGGTCACGGCCCTGCGCATCTCGTGCGGCTCCGGGCGGGCCGTGGTCGAGGTGTCCGACGCCCGGCAGGACCTCCCGCACAGCCGGCCGACCCCGGCGGGGGTGCCCGGCCGGTTCGGCTGGGTTGTGGTCCACCGGATCGCCGAGCGGGTGACCGTGCGGACCGGGCCGGCCGGAAAGACGATCACGGCGGTGGTCGCCGTGCACACCGGCGACGGCCTGAGGAACGCGTCTCCCGCGGGCGCAGGCGGGCGGGGCGTGCGCGCGTACGCGAACGGACAGCGTGAAGCACGCGAAGAGGACCGGAGCGGGCACGTCTACGGGAACGGGCACGGTCAGGCATTCGGACGAGAACGGGACGCGGGGCGCCGATGAGGGACACCGAGGTCAAACTGAGGGCCATCGCCGCGATCACGGCGGCCAGGGCCGGAGCCGAGGACGACCTCGTGTCGGACCTCCTGGGGGAGACCATCCCCACGCGCTTCCTCGTACCCGCCGGGGCCACCCCCGCCGAGGTGGGGTGCGCGGTACTGGAACAGCTCTCCGAGTCCCTGAGCGCGCTGGTCAACGGCTTCCTCATGGCCTTCGACGCGCTGGCCGACGCCCACGACGAGGGGGATCCGCCGGAGAGCGCCGCGGAGATCCTCCAGCAGCTCGCCCTCGCCCTCGCACAGGACGACCCGGCCGGACCGGACCCGGACGACGACTGGCCCGAGGGGCTGTGGCCCCCGGACGGCGGGGCGCCCGACGGCGGCGCCGGGGAGGGCACCGCCCGGGGCTGAACCCCGCCGCCGGCCCTCCCGAACCGCGCTACCCGGTCGGTGTGTTGAGCGACCCGGGCGGGGGCGGCGGCGGGGGCGGAAGGATCCAGCGCAGGCCCCGGGTCACGGCGTGCCCGCCGAGGCGCGCGGCCGGCGACGGGACCCGCGCGACGGAGGCCGGGGCCGCGGCGGCCACCGCCGGACCGGCCCACGGCGGCAGCAACTCCAGTGCGGCCGCGGCCAGGAGCGCGTACGGCATCCGGACGGGACCGGGCAGCGGCGGGTCCGACAGCAGGAAGCGCGCGGTGTCCCGGGAGGCGGGCGTGACCCGCAGCGAGGGCCGGAACGCGGCCATGCGCAGGGCGAGTTCGCGCTCGCTCTCCGGCGGCCGGTCCGCGCCGAGGGCCCGGGCCACCCGCGCCGCGTCCGCGAGGTACGCGTCCCGGCCCGCGGCGTCCAACGGCCGCCTGCCGTAGCGCTGGTGGGCCTCCAGGAAGCAGTACGCCTCGGCCGCGTGCACCCAGGACAGCAGCTCGGGGTCGTCGGCTCTGTACGGCACGCCCTCCGGGGTCCTGCCCCGGATCCGCGCGTGCACCCCGCGGACCTGAGCCACCGCGGCCTCCGCGTCCGCGCTCGTACCGAAGGTGGTGACCGCGAGGAAGGTGCTGGTCCGCTGGAGGCGGCCCCACGGGTCGCCGCGGTAGCCCGAGTGGCCGGCCACCGCCGCCATCGCGACCGGGTGCAGCGACTGGAGCAGCAGCGCGGCCAGACCGCCCACGAACATCGACGCGTCCCCGTGCACCTGCCGCACCGGCCGGCCCGGCGGGAACCACCGCGCCCCCGGCGTCGTGTGGATCCGCCGCCTGGTGGCCGCGCCGTCGGGCCCGGCCACGCGCAGGAAGACCGCGTCGCCCGCGCGCCGCCGCAGCCCCGCCGCGGGAGTCGTCGTACGAACTGCCATGCGGCCAGTATGCGCCCGGCAGGACGGTTGGCGGACCCCTCCGGGGGCAGGCGCCCCGGGTACGAGGAGGTGCGTCATGGACGCCCAAGGGACCAGCGGAGGGACCAGCGCAGCCGGCACAGGGACCGGCCGGGGCGGTACGGGCGGGGGCGGCGGGCCCCGCTACCGGCGGGTCTGTGTGCTGCCCGTCCGGGGCGAGATGGACCGCGACCACGCCGGGGAGCTGCGCGCGGCACTCGCCGCGGCCCTGGAGCGGACCCCCGAGGGCGCCGACCTCGTCGTCGACCTGGGCCGCTCCTCCTTCTGCGACTCCGCGGGCCTCGGCGTCCTCCTGGAGGCCCGCCGCAGGGGCGCGGAGTCCGGGCACGCCGTACGGCTCGCACGCCCGAGCCACCAGCAGCTGCGCCTGCTCGAACTCACCGACACCCGCTCGCTGTTCCCGCTGGACGGTGCGCTGCCCGGCTGACCGCCGGACCGCGCACCGCCCCTGGTCGGGGTCAGTCGCGGTCAGCGGGCCCTGGCAGCCGCAGCCGGGGCGGCCGGAGCCGGCGCCGGGGCCGGGAAGGCCTCGGCGTCCGGCCGCAGGACCTGTCCGGGCTTCGGGACGGTCCCGTCCACCAGGTACGCGGTCACCACGGCGTTGAGCGCCTTGCTGCGGCCCACCGCGCAGTGCTCGATCATGTCCACCGTCACCAGCACCGAATCGGCGAGCTGGCGGTCCATGTTCTGCGAGAACCGGTACTGCGTGGCCGGGTCGAAGGTGTTGCCGATGACCAGCACCGGCTTGGCGGTCCGCTTGTTCCACGGCCCCTCGTACCGCTCCGCGTCCCGGGCGGGCACGGGCCAGGTCGAGCACGGCGGCGCATCGAAGGCCTGGTAGCGGCCGAAGGTCGGGGCCTGCCGCTCCCAGCTGCGCGCCAGGTGCGCGAAGACCCGCGGGTTCGCCGGGTACGGCTTGTCCTGGCAGTTCACGCCGTAGTACGAGTCGTCCGCCGTGTACGGGGAGTCCGCCGGGGCCTCCCGCAGGGCGTGCGGGGCGGGTACGGCGAGTCGGGCCGCCGCGCCCGCCGGGGCCGTGCCGGGTCCGGCGGTCCGCGCACCCTGCCGGGCCGCGACCACCTGGTGCAGGGCCTGGAGGGCCTGGGCCAGCGGGACCAGCCGGCTCTGCGCGTACAGGGAGCTCGCGACCTGCCCGGTGAAGGTGCTCAGGGTGACGGCCGTGCCGTCGGGCAGGGTGACCGGGCCGGTGCGCAGCCGCTCGCGCAGCGCGTCGAACTTGGCGCGGGGGTCGCCGCCGGCGAAGGCGCAGCGGGCCTCCCCGGCGGCCTTGCAGCGCGTGAGGAACTCGCCGAGGGCGAGTTCGAAGCCGCCGGTGGCGCGCTGGCGGTCGTACTCGACGCCGTTGTGCAGCCGCAGGTTCGGGTCGACGTTCCCGTCGAGGACGAGGGCGCGGACCCGGCCGGGGTACATGTTGGCGTAGGTGGCGCCGATCAGGGTGCCGTACGAGAAGCCGGCGAAGCTGAGCGCGGAGTCCCCGACGGCCCGGCGCATCCGGTCCAGGTCGCGCACCACGTTCATGGTCGACATGTGCCGCAGCAGCGGACCGGCGTTGCGGGCGCACGCGCCGGTGTAGTCGCGGGCGGCGCCGAGGGTGTCGTCGACCTCGGTGCGGGTGACGGGCACGAGGGTCGCGCGGCCGAAGACGGCCTCCGCCTCCTCGTTGGTCGTGAAGCAGCGCAGCGGGTTGCTGCGGGCCACGCCGCGCGGATCGAAGCCGACGAGGTCGAAGCGCTCCTGCACGCGGGGTTCGAAGCGGGCGGTGGTGGCCCACAGGTAGCCGCTGCCGCCGGGGCCGCCGGGGTTGAGGAAGAGCGAGCCGATGCGCTTGGCCGGGTCGCCGGCCCGCCGCCGCATCATGGCGATGCCGATGGTCTCGCCGCGGGGTTCCGCGTAGTCCAGGGGGACCTGGTAGACGGCGCAGTCGTAGATCTTGGGGTCGGGCCGGGTCGGGTCCGGATTGCAGGGCTTCCAGTCCACCGGGTCCACCCTGCCCTCGGCGGCGGAGCCCGCGGGGGCCGCCGCTCCGGTTCCGGTCGGTGACGTCGGTAACGGGGGAGCGGCCGAGGCCGAGACGGCGGTGCCGGAGACGAGGACGAGCGCCGTGGTGAGCGCTGTCGCCAGGGCAGGTATGCGGGACAAGGGGACCATTACCTCCTTCGGCTGATCAAACGCGGTCAGCATGGCAGCAGTTGAAGAGGGGGTAAAGATCGGATATCGGGCCTTGAGGGGGCCTTTTCGGTCGCTTCCGGTCCGGTTCCGTGTGACGCACGTGACCCCCGTGGCCGGTATGCGGGCAGGGGCCGCGGGGAAGTCGAACAGGGTTCAGAATCGCGGAGTCCGGATGTGCAGGAGGAACCTTGAGCGTGTGCGTGATCGGTGCAGGGCTGTCAGGACTGGCGGTCGCACACGCGCTGTCGGCCGCCGGCATCCCGTACACCTGCCTGGAGCGGTCCGCCGGCGTGGGCGGGATCTGGCGGCGCTCGGACGCCGGAGAGCCGGGTCCCGGGTACCTCTCCCTGCACCTGAACACCGCGAAGAAGCTCACGGAGTTCGAGGGCTTCCCGATGCCGGAGGACTTCCCGCACTACCCCCGGCACGGGCAGTTCGCCTCCTACCTGAGCGCGTTCGCCGACTGGGCGGGGGTGCGGGAGCACGTCGAGTGCGGAACGGACGTGGTCTCCGTACGCCGCGACGCCGGATCCGAGGAGCCCTGGCGGGTGGAAACCCGGCACGCGGACGGCCGACTGACGGTACGCCGCTTCGAGCACGTCGTCGTCGCCTCCGGACACAACTCCGTACCCTCGATGCCCAAGGCCGCCCCGCCGGGAGCGGACTCCTTCCGCGGCCGGATCCTGCACTCCCTCGACTACCGCGACGGCGCCGAGTTCGCCGGGCAGCGCGTGGTCGTGGTCGGACTCGGGCCCTCGGGCGTGGACATCGCCTCCGACCTGTCCCGGCACGCCCGGCGCACCGTGCTCTCCGCGCGCCGCGGCCGCCACATCGTCCCCAAGCAGCTGTACGGCATGTCGGTCGACCAGATCGCCGAGGAGCCCTGGTTCACCGCCATGTCGCTGCCCGAGCAGATCGGGTTCGTGGACGAGGCCCTCCGGGCGGCCCGCGGCCGGCTCTCCGACTACGGGCTGCCCGAACCCGACCAGCCGATCTTCTCCGCCCCCGTGACGGTCTCCGACGAGCTGCTCAGCCGGATCCGGCACGGCGCGGTCGTCCCCCGGCCGGGGATCGACCACCTCGACGGGGCGCGGGCCGTCTTCACCGACGGCAGCTCCGAGGAGGCCGACGCGATCGTCTACTGCACCGGCTACCGGCTGGACTTCCCGTTCCTGCCGCCCGGGTGCCCGGTGGGGACCCGGGGGGCGGTCGAGCTGTACCGGAGGGTCGTGTCCCCGGACCTGCCCGGCCTGTACTTCGCCGGGCTGGTCCGCCCGATGGGTGCGATCACCCGGCTCGTGGAGGGCCAGGCCCGCTGGATCGCCGCGCTCATCGGGGGCTCGGCCGCGCTGCCGTCCGCGGAGGCGATGCGGCAGGAGATCGACGCCCGGCTGGAGGTGACCGCGGCCCGGTACGGCACGGCCGAGGGCGAGACCGGCATCCGCGCGGACGTCGGCCCGTACCAGCGGGAACTGCGGGAGCTGGTCGGCGGGTAGGCCGGTCCGAGCGGTGCCGGCGGTGCCGGCGGTCCCTGCGGCCCCGGGGTGCCGCGGTCCCGGGTTACCGGGCGGGGGCCTTCGGGCGGGCGGCGCCCTTCGGCCGGGGCGCGGGCTTCGCGGGGGCGGGGGGTTTCCCGGCCGCCTCCGCCGGGCTCCGCCCCGCTCCGGCCGGCGCGCGGACCCCGTAGGCCTCCGAGGAGACGTACGCCGTCACGCGCGGCGCGGAGCCCTCCTGCCGGGCCAGCGCCAGGTAGGCGATCAGGCCCACGCCCTCCTCGGGGCGGCGGGCGGTGACCGCGGACAGGGCGCGGGCGAGCGGCGCCGGGTCGGCGCCGTGCCGGTGCAGCAGGGTCCGGGCCCGGCCGAGCACCTCGCCGTCGTCGCGGGCGTAGTCCCGGACGGGGATGTGCAGGGTGAACCCGGTGGGCCGGCCGGCCGCGGGGTCCGTCAGCGCGTGGCAGGTGAGCGCGGGCCGCCGGTCGAGGGGCCGGTCGCCGGACCCGTCCGGGCCGGGGGCCGGGTACCCGGCGGCGGTACGGAAGAACTCGGCGGTCTCGGCCGTCTCGGCGGTGACGGAGCCTGCGCTGCCCTCGGAGCCGGCTGCGGTGCCGGTCCGGGACAGGGCGCCGGCCTCCGCGGGGGACAGGCCCGGGTGCCGGACGTAGACCTTCACCCGCGGTTCGGCCCAGTCGCCGAGGTCCAGGGCGAGGAAGGGGTGCCCGGCGGCGACCGGGAGGGTCTCGTACGCCGGCCCGTGGCCGAGCCTGTGCAGGGCTTCGCGGACCGTCTGGTTGCCGCGGTCCGCACCCCGGGCGGACGGGTTCAGGTACACCTTCACCCGCGGCGGGCCGCCGGGGCGCAGCTCCAGCGCGCACCACAGGGCGAACGGGCCCCGCGGGTCGGCGGGGAGGAAGAGGTCGGTGAGCTCGTCGAGGGTGCCGGTGGAGAACTCCCAGCGCCGGGCGAGGAGGCGGACGAAGTCGAGCCCGGCCCGGCCGCGGGCGGCGAGCCCGCCGGCGCCTGCGCCGGGCTCCAGCAGCACCCGCAGGGAGGGGGCCGCACCGGGGGTGAAGGAGAGGGAGTACTCCACCGGTGTGTGGTCGTCGGAGAGGAAGGTCCGCGAGGGCGGCGGCAGGCGCCGGGGCCTGCGGGCGGCCGGGCCCAGTCCGGCCAGCAGGACCGCGGCGTACGTGCGGGCCTCGGTCGGATCGAGTCCGCAGACCTCGCCCAGCCGTATCAACTGCCCTGCCGTGTACCGGCCGAGGGTGTCGCCGGACTGCCGGGGTATCCCGGCGAGGGCGCCCGCGAAGACCGCGGCGGGTCCGGACCGGGCCGTCCGCACCCCGGGCGGGAAGGCGCGGAGGGCCGCCGGCCTGCGCAGGGCCGGGCCGGACGGCTGCGGGCCCGCCGGCTGCGGCGGGTCCTGTGACGGAGACGCCGACAGCGACTGCGACGGTGACGGCGACTGGTGCGGGCCGGTGGTGCGGGCCGGTCTCCAGCCCGGTTCGGTCTCCCCGGGTAGCTGGTCCACAAGAACTCCCTTGACGTAGAGGTCAGTCGGGCATTGCGGTGATCACTCCCCCGTGGCGCGGAACCGTATGCGGAACCGATGCGGAATGCCGTGGGGCGGGCCCGGTCCCGGCCCGCCCCCATCCGCATCCCCGCGGCGGGCGGCTACTTCGTGAGCCACCTCAGGAACTGGCTCCAGCGGCCGGCGCGTTCGGCGGTCGGCTCCGGCCCGGCGGCGGACCCGGCAGTCCCCACGTGGCCCGCGCCGGCCGGCTGGGCCGCCCGTACGGCCGAGCCCGGCAGCGGGGTGTAGCGGGCCGGGAGCGCGGCGAGCGCCCGGTTGAAGGGGCCGGGCCGCCAGACCAGGCTGTCCTCGGGCACGGCGAGCTCCACGTCCGGCAGCCGGTTCAGCAGCCGCTCGATCGCGGTGACGGTGATCTGCCGGGCCGGCTCCTTCGACGGGCAGCCGTGCGGTCCCGCGCTCCAGGCCAGGTGGGAGCGGTTGGTGCCGGTCTGCCGCGATTCGGCCCGCGCGGGACCGGTGTTGGCCGCGGCGAAGCTGACCAGCATCAGGTCCCCGGCCCGCAGCTGCTGCCCCGCGAACTCCATGTCGGAGGCCGGGTAGTGGGGCGCGTAGTTCGCCATGGGCGGGTTGTCCCAGAGCGTGTCGTCGAGGGCCTCGTCGATCAGCCCGCCGCCGTCGGCGTACCGGTCGTCGGTCAGCAGCCGGTGCAGGGTGTTGCCGATCAGGTTGCGCAGCGGCTCCGCCCCCGCCCCCAGGAGCAGCGACAGCTGGTGCACCATCTCCTCGTCCGTGAGCCGCGCCTCGTGCTGCATCAGCCACGAGGTGACGTCGTCCCCGGGCCGGGCCCGCTTGAGCGCGATCAGCTCCCCGACGGCCCGGAACAGCACCTCGGTGGCCTTCTCGGCGTTCACGCCGTCGAACATCCCGGAGATCCCGAACAGCACCCGGTCGCCGATGTCGGCGGGGCAGCCGAAGAGCTGGTTGAAGACGAACAGCGGCAGCTGCTTGGCGTAGTCGCCCAGCAGGTCGGCCGAACCCCGCGCGGCGAACTGCGCGATGAGGTAGTCGGCGATCTGCTCGGTGCTCCGGCTCAGCCGGTGCACGTCCACGCGCGCCATGCTGTCCGTAATCGCCTGACGCAGCCTCAAATGCTCCGCGCCGTCACTGAAGAGGCAGTTCGGGCGGTACGCGAGCAGGGGTGCTACCGGGCTGTCCGGGGGCACCAGGCCCTCGTTGAAGTCCCGCCAGCGCCGCGCGTCCTTGCGGAAGGACCCGTTGTCCTGGAGCAGGTTCAGCGCGGTCGGGTAGTCGGTGACCAGGGTGGCGGCCACGCCCGGGGCGAGCTCCACCGGTGCGGCCGGTCCGAACTGCCGCAGGTACGCGTAGTACGCCTGCGGGTCGGCCGCGAACTCCGCTCCGTACAGCGGGACGCGCCCGCCCGGGACATGGGCGGGGCATCCCGGCGGGGGGACCGGAGCGGTGGTCTGATGGTCCATTCGGGTTACTGCTCCTGTTGGGCACGGTCCAGCAAATAGCGGACGAGGGTGGTGAGCGCGGCGGCGGAGGACTTCTCGTCGCGCGCGTCGCAGGTGATGACGGGGGTGTCGCCGAGCAGGTCCAGCGCCTCGCGCAGCGCCGCCTCGTCCCGCAGCGGCGATCCGTCGAAGTGGTTGACGGCGATGGCGTAGTCCAGCCCGTACTGCTCGATCAGGTCGATCACCTCGAAGGAGTCCGCGAGGCGTTCGGGATCGATGAGGACCAGCGCGCCGAGTGCGCCGCGGGCGAGGTCCTCCCACATCTGCACGAACCTGGTCTGGCCGGGGGTCCCGAACAGGTACAGCACGATGCGTTCGCTGATGGTCAGGCGCCCGAAGTCCATGGCCACCGTGGTGGTGGTCTTGCTCCGGACCCCCTTGAGGTCGTCGATGTGCTCCGCGGCGCGGGTCATGACCTCTTCGGTGGACAGCGGCTCGATCTCGGAGATCGAGCCGATGAACGTGGTCTTGCCCACCGCGAAGTGTCCGACGACCAGGATCTTCACGGGGATCTGCGTCGCACCGCCGCGTACGTAGACCCGCTCATCCAAACTTTGCGCGGAGCCCATTGAGCACCTCCTGGAGGATCTCCTTGTCGGCGAGGGCGGCCCGCTCCACCGGCGGCCGGGTGAGCAGGTAGCCGCCCTCGGCCAGCGAGGCGAGGACTATCTTCACCACGCCCAGCGGCAGTTTGGTGTGGCCGGCGAGCTCGGCCACGGTCAGGTACCCGGCGGAGCAGATGTCCAGCAGCCACTGCTCCTCGGGGGACAGCCGGGCCGGCCGCCGCCCCTCCTCCGGTGCCGCCGTCACCAGCGTGATCAGGGACAGCTGCTGCTCGTCCGGCAGCCCGCGGCCCTTGGTGATGACGTACGGGCGGACTAAAGCGGCGGTCTCGGGCCCCAGTTCCCCGGCGGCGGTCATGAGCGGACGCCGAGGTTCTCGCGGGGCGGCGTGGTGAGCACCTTGCCGAGCTGCCCGACGAGCTGCTGCATCCGGAAGGTGATGTCGGCCATGTCCACGTCCGGGGCGGCAGACACCCCGAGGTACGCGCCCTCGCCCGCGGAGATCAGGAACACCCAGCCGCCGTCGAACTCGACCAGGGTCTGGCGCCACTGGGCCCGCGGGTCCTCACAGAAGAACCCGAGGGAGCGGCTGAGCGACTGCACCCCGCTCATGGCCGCCGCCACCCGGTCCGCGTTGTCCTTGTCGTAGCCGTTGCTGCGGGCCATCAGCAGTCCGTCGGCGGATATCAGGACCGCGTGCAGGGCCCCGGGAATCTCCAGGGCGCTGTCGAGCATCCATGACAGATCGTCGTTCACGAAACCTCATGTCCTTCGCTGCTTGCGGCAGGGGCGGGGCCGGCCGGGGCCGTGGAGTCGGGGTCCGCGGTGCGGCCGGAGGCCGTACCGCGCTGGAACGCGTCCATGATCGCTGCCGTCTCGGCCCCGCTGCGGCCCGGGGTGCGCGGAGCGGGGCTGCTGCTCGGCACGATCGCCATGGGCCGCTTGCGGCGGCGCAGCGGCAGCCCGCCGGCCGCGGACGAGCCCACGACGGGGGCGGGTTCGGGTCCGCCCGGCCGGGCGGAGGGCACCGCGGCGGCCACCGGGGGCGCTGCGGGGGCGGGCGCCTTGCCCGCGGGCATGTCGGTGAGCAGGTCGTGCGGCAGCAGGAGCACCGCGCGCACTCCGCCGTACGGGGAGGAGGAGTCCACCGACACCTCGAAGCCGAACCGCTCGCACAGCACGCCGATCACGGCGAAGCCGAACTGCGGCGGGTTGCCGAGTCCACCCACGCCCGAGGCGCGCTTGCCGGACAGCAGCTTCTCGGCCCGGGTCCGCTCCTCGTCGTTCATGCCGACACCGGCGTCGTCGACGACGATGCAGATGCCCTTGGGCACCGTACGGGTGTTGATCTCGACGACGGTGTCCGGGCTGGAGTAGCTGGTGGCGTTGTCGAGGATCTCGGCGAGGGCGAGCGCGACCGGTTCGACGGCGCGGCTGGTGATGCCGAAGTCCACCCGCGACAGGATCTCCACCCGGCGGAAGTGCCGGATGCGGCCCTGGGCGCTGCGCACCACGTCGTACACGGAGGCCACGTCGCGGTGGCGCCCCAGCCAGCCGTCGCACAGCACGGCGATGGACTGCGCGCGCCGCCCGAACTGGGAGTTGGCGTGGTCGATCTCCAACAGGTCCTGGAGCATGGCGGTTTCGCCGTACTTGGACTGAAGGTTCGAAATGATCAGCTGCTGTTCGGCGGCGAGACCCTGAAGTGTCCGCATGGCGGACTTGAGGACGGTCTTCGTGCCCTCCTCGGCCTGGTCCCGGGCCTCCGCCACCGACTCGGTGTAGCGGTCCTCCAAGTCGGAGTAGTGGCTCCGCAGCCCCTCGACCTCCCGCTTCAGGGCCCTGGCCGTCCTGCGCTGGCGGACGACGACGGCGATGGCGGCGAGCACGAGGACCAACAGAGCCCAGAGCACCGGGTTCTGTGCGTATTGCGTCATAAGACTCTCTTCAGGCGACCGGCGGCCAGTTGCTGTTCCCCCGTCAATACGGGGGACCGGAGCACTGCACCGCGCCGCCCGCACCGGGACGCCGTTCGGACCGCCCCCGAAGCCGGAGGTGCCGTCGTGCGCTCATCCGCTCGCCCCGCTTGCGGGCAGATCGTAGCACTGTGCGATTCCCTGACGGTCAGTCAATAGTCAGGATGGCGTAGATCCTTCGGTACGTACCAATACGTCTGACCTGCCGAGAACGCAGTCCCCGTGCGGAACCCGGCCCGGAACCCGGCCGGAACCGGCACCCCGGCCGGGCCGCCCCCGGCGGGATCCGGCCACCGCCGGACGGCCCCCGTCCGGCCCGCCGGGCATCCGGCACCCCTTCCGGAGGGGGAAGCGGAACAGGCGGCTGTCGTACCCCCGGGCTACGGTCGTCCCGACACCGCACGACCGAAGGAGACGGCATGGGCACCACCGCCGAGGACGTCCGCTCGATCGCCCTGTCCCTGCCCGGCAGCAGCGAGAAGCTCTCCTGGGGGATGCCGACCTTCCGGGTGGCCGGGAAGGTCTTCGCGGCCCTGGGCGGGGACGACGCCTCCCTGGGTGTGAAGTGCCCCCGCGAGGACCGCGCCGAGCTGATCGCGGCCGAACCGGACAAGTTCTTCATGAAAGAGGGGCACGACGACGGGTACGCATGGCTGCGCGTACGCCTCGCGGCCCTGGAGGACGCGGCGGAGCTGCGCGCCATCCTGGTCGACTCCTGGCGCCAGGCCGCCCCGCGCCGCCTGGCCGAGGCCCACCCGGAGCTCAAGCCGGACCAGACGGCCTAGCCTCGGGCCGCCTGGCCTCCGGCCGCCTGGTCCCCGACCGCCTGGTCCGCGGTGCCCGCCGGGGCGGCGCCGGGCCCGCGCGGGCGGCTGCGGTGCGCGCGCCAGGCCGCGAGCGCGGCGTCCCGGCCGCCCGAGGGGTGGGCGGCGTGCCACGCGCGCAGGAAGCGGTTCAGTTCGAACTGCGCACCGATCTCCCGGGGGCGAGCCGCCTCCGCCCGGGTGTCCCGCCAGTGCTGCGCGGCCTCGGCCAGGGTCCGGCCCGGGTTCTGGGCGACGTACGCGCGCATGAACCCGTCGAAACGGAAGCCGGGCCCGAGCTCCTCGAGGAACCAGGCCCGCAGGACCTGGCTGCAGCGCTGGCCCGCCGGGATCACGGAGGCCCCGGTCACGGGCGCGGTCAGCTGCCGCCCGGCGGGCGTGCGGGGGGTCCGGGGGGCCGGCGCGGGCAGGGGCGACTCCTGCCGCGGGTCGAGGGCGGCGGCCAGCCGCGCGGTCAGTGCCGCCTTGCCGCCGCCCGCGGACACGCCGAGCGTGCGCGCCAGGCCGGTCAGCTCGGCCAGGGTCCAGTACCAGCGGAGCAGCTCGGCGCCGGTCAGTGACGGGCCGAGTGCGGGGCGTGTCCCGTCGGCGGGGGAGGGGCGGCGGTCGCCGGGGGAGGCGCCGGGCGGGGGCGGGGGTTCGGGTGCGGGCACCGGGGGAGCGTAGCCGCGGGGTCGGACACCGCCGCGGTGCGGAAAAGGTGTGCGCGACCACCCCGGTAAGTGCGGTATGGTTTCTCTGCGCGTTCGGCCGAGGGGAAACCCCAGGTCAGCGAGCATCGGGACGTGGCGCAGCTTGGTAGCGCACTTGACTGGGGGTCAAGGGGTCGCAGGTTCAAATCCTGTCGTCCCGACGGTGCACATCGCACGTCGGAGGCCGTCTTCTCAGAAATGAGAAGGCGGCCTTTTTCGTATGTCCGGAAATGACCCGATCCGCTCTGTCCTCGACTGGCCGTGGAGCCCCCACCGAACGATCATCGAGCAGTGGGGTTAGCATATGAGCGCCGCCTAGCTCGAAAGATAAAAGCCTGTGACTGTCAACGAGGACTCGTTCACCAACTGGAATGCCCGCGAGGAGATCGCGGAGTCGATGATCCCGATCATCGGGAAGCTGCACCGCGAGCGGGACGTCAACATCCTGCTGCACAGCCGCTCCCTGGTGAACAAATCGGTGGTCAGCATCCTCAAGACCCACCGCTTCGCCCGGCAGATCGACGGCGAGGAGCTGTCGGTCACCGAGACCATGCCGTTCCTGCAGGCGCTGACCGCGCTGGACCTCGGCCCGTCCCAGATCGACCTCGGCATGCTCGCCGCCACCTACAAGGCGGACGACCGCGGACTCTCGATCGAGGAGTTCACCGCGCAGGCAGTCGCCGGCGCCACGGGCGAGAACAAGCTGGAGCGCAGCGAGGGCCGCGACGTCGTCCTGTACGGCTTCGGCCGCATCGGCCGCCTGGTCGCCCGCCTGCTCGTCGAGAAGGCCGGCTCCGGCAAGGGCCTGCGCCTGCGCGCCATCGTCGTGCGCGGCGGCGGCGAGGCCGACCTGGTCAAGCGCGCGTCCCTGCTGCGCCGCGACTCGATCCACGGCCAGTTCCAGGGCACGATCACCGTCGACGAGGCGAACAGCACCATCGTCGCCAACGGCAACGCGATCAAGGTGATCTACGCCAACGACCCCTCCGAGGTCGACTACACGGCGTACGGCATCAAGGACGCCATCCTCATCGACAACACCGGCAAGTGGCGCGACCGCGAGGGCCTGTCCAAGCACCTGCGCCCCGGCATCGACAAGGTCGTCCTGACCGCCCCGGGCAAGGGCGACGTCCCGAACATCGTCCACGGCGTCAACCACGACACCGTCAAGCCGGACGAGCGGGTCCTGTCCTGCGCCTCCTGCACCACCAACGCCATCGTCCCGCCGCTGAAGGCCATGGACGACGAGTACGGCGTGCTGCGCGGCCACGTCGAGACGGTGCACTCGTTCACGAACGACCAGAACCTGCTCGACAACTACCACAAGGCCGACCGCCGCGGCCGCTCCGCGCCGCTCAACATGGTCATCACCGAGACCGGTGCCGCCTCCGCCGTCGCCAAGGCGCTGCCGGACCTCAAGGCCCCGATCACCGGCAGCTCGATCCGCGTCCCCGTCCCGGACGTCTCGATCGCCATCCTGAGCCTGCGCCTGGGCCGCGAGACCACCCGTGACGAGGTGCTGGAGTACCTGCGCGACGTCTCGCTGAACTCCCCGCTGAAGCGCCAGATCGACTTCACCACCGCGCCCGACGCCGTCTCCATGGACTTCGTCGGCTCGCGCCACGCCTCGATCGTGGACGCCGGCGCGACCAAGGTCGACGGCGACAACGCGATCCTGTACCTCTGGTACGACAACGAGTTCGGCTACTCCTGCCAGGTCATCCGTGTGGTCCAGCACGTGTCCGGCGTCGAGTACCCGACCTTCCCGGTCCCGGCCGTCTGATCCCCCGGACACCCGCGACGGCACCTGAAGGCCGTCCTCCGCAGCCCAGGCGCGCGGAGGGCGGCCTTCCGCGCGCCCGGGGCCGTGCCCGGCGGGGTAGGGGCCCCGGCCCCGGGCCGCGATCGGAGCGATCGGATCCGGCCCACGTCGCGCGGGCCCCGCCGGATCGCCGCCGAAGGGCCGCAGGCCCCCTTGGCAAAACCGCGGCGCGCGGGCACGGTGTCCGGGTCCCCAGGCCACCGAAGCCCCACCGGGAGCAGCCCATGGCGAAGATCCTCATCGTGACCGGCGACGCGGCGGAGTCCCTCGAGGTGCTCTACCCGTACCAGCGGCTGCGCGAGGAGGGGTACGAGGTCCACATCGCGGCCCCCTCGCGCAAGAAGCTGCGCTTCGTCGTCCACGACTTCGAGGACGGGTACGACACCTACACCGAGAAGCCGGGCTACACCTGGCCCGCCGACCTCGCCTTCTCCGAGGTGGACCCCGACGCGTACGCCGCCCTGGTGATCCCGGGCGGCCGGGCCCCGGAGTACCTCCGCAACGATCCCGAGGTCCGCCGGATCCTGACCGCCTTCGCGGACTCCGACAAGCCGGTGGCGCAGATCTGCCACGGGCCGCTGATGACGGCCGCCGTCGGGGCGCTCACCGACCGCCGGGTCACCGCCTACCCCGCCCTCGGACTGGACATGCAGGCCGCCGGGGCCGCGTTCACGGACGCCGAGACGGTCGTCGACGGGACCCTGGTCTCGGCCCGCGCCTGGCCCGACCACCCGGCCTGGATGCGGGAGTTCCTGCGGGTCCTGCGCAGCAAGGCGCCCCTGGCCTGAGCCGGCCGCGGGCCCGGTCCCGCACCCGGCTCGGGCCGGCGGCGGGGCGGGCCCGGGGCGGCGCGGGCGGCACGGACTAGGGTGGCGCGCATGCAGCACTACACGATCGGCCAAGCGGCACGACTCCTGGGCGTCAGCCCCGACACCGCCCGCCGCTGGGCGGATGCGGGGAAGGTCGCCACGACCCGGGAGGAGTCGGGCCGCAGGCTCATCGAGGGGCGCGATCTGGCGGCCTTCGCCGTCGAACTCGCCCAGGGCGGGGCCGGCGGGCCGGACGAGGACGAGCCGGAGCGCACGTCGGTGCGCAACGCCTTCCCCGGGATCGTCACGGCCGTCAAGCTCGGCGATATCGCCGCGCAGGTGGAGATCCAGGCGGGCCCGCATCGGCTGGTCTCGCTCCTCACCCGCGAGGCCGTGGAGGAACTGGGCCTGGAGGTCGGGATGCGGGCCACCGCCCGGGTCAAGTCGACCAACGTCCACGTCGACCTGACCTGAGCCCGGCGGTCCCGCCAGGGCCCGTCCGGCCGGTTTCGGGCCCGCCCGGCCGTTTCGGGTACCCGCCCCGGCCCCTTCGCCCGCCCGGGACCTGCCTGAGCCGCGCCGGAGCGGTCCGGCGCGGTGGCCCGAACTCCCCCCGGCGGGCCGGGCGTACCGGATGATGATCGGGTCGGCGCACGTGTCCGACCCGCATTCGCCCCGAGCCCGCCGGAGTTGCCATGTCCCGCACCTGCACCCGCCCCCCGACCGGTACCCGCCCCCGGGCCGCCACCCGCGCCGCGGCCCTCCTGGCCGGTGCCGCGGCAGCCGTCCTGTTCACCGCGGGTCCGGCCGCGGCGCACGTCGAGGTCCATGCCGAGGGGGCCCGGGCGCTCGGCGAGAACGTGACCCTGTCCTTCGAGGCGGAGTCCGAGTCCGATACCGCCGGGATCGCCGCGATACGCGTGGTCCTGCCCCGGGGCATCGCCCCCGCCGACGTGCTCCTCGAATCCGGCCCCAAGGGCTGGAAGCTGACCGCGGACGCGCAGGGCTACACGGTGAAGGGGCCCGCCCTGCCCGTGGGCACCGCGGCGGAACATTCCATCACCGTAAGGCAGTTGCCGCAGGCCGAGGAGCTGGCCTTCAAGACCCTGCAGACCTACGGCGACGGGCGCGTGGACCGCTGGATCGGCACGGGCTCGGGCGAGGGCAACCCGGCGCCCGTCCTCAAGCTCGCACCGGCGGCCCCCGGCGCCACCCCGCTCGCGCCCGCCACCCCCTCCGCCTCCCCGGCCCCGTCGGAATCACCCGCAGCCTCCCCGGCTCCCGGGTCCCCGACGACCCCGCCGGCCAGGGCCGACGCGCCCGCGAAGCCCGCGGCGCAGGAGCAGCCGGAGGAAGGCCTCCCGGGCTGGGCCTGGGCCGTCATCGTCGGCGCCCTGCTGGCCGCCGCGGCCGCCGCCCTGGTCGCCGTACGCCGCCGGGCCGACCCCCGCTGAGACCCGCCGGCCCCCGCCGGGCCCGCGCGCCTGCCCGCGCCCCTCAGGCCGCCCCGGCGAACAGCGCCGACAGCGCGGGCAGCCGCCGGGCCATCTCCTCCCGGTCGTCGAAGTCGAAACCCCACTCCGGGTCGAGCGCCGGATACCGGATGCTGAACGAACCGGCGGGCAGGCCGGTGCCCGTCCGGGCCCGGTGCGCCCGCCCCACCAGGGCGAGGGCCTCCTCGCACCCCAACTCCGGCCCGTCCGGCGCCGCCTCCCGGACCGCCGCGAGCCCGGCGAGCGCGTCCGGGTCGGCCACCACCCGGGCGAACACCTCCCGCCCCTGGAGCAGCAGCCAGCCGCGGAAGGAGTCGAAACCATCGTCCGAACAGCCCCCGTTGACGAGGTGCGCCGCCGCCCACAGCGGGCTGCGGTACGCGTCCGCCAGCAGGTCCCACAGGGTCTGCTGCGCCGCGGCTATGTCCGCGACCGGCAGCACCGCGAGCAGCTCCGAGGCCCGCTGCGCGACCTCGCCCGCCGTCGCGCCCGCCGCCTCCTGGGCGCGCGCTTCCTCGATCAGCTTCCAGAACCGTTCCTTGTCCATGGCCCCAGCCTGGCACGGCGCTCTGACAACGCCCGGGAACCAGCGGCCGGTTCCGCCCGACCCCTGATGCGGAGCACACGGCAGCAGGGAAGGACGCAATGGGCGGTACGGGCGCGGACACCGGCCCCGGCTGGGCCGGCGGGATGGACATACGGATGCGCGGGGTCGGCTGCCGGCACGGGCGCGTGGACGCCGTCCGCGGCGTCGACCTCGACATCGCGGCGGGCGAGCGGGTCGCCCTCACCGGCACGAACGGCTCGGGCAAGACCACCCTGCTGCGCGCCGTCCTGGGCCTGCACCGGTCCGCCGCCGGACGCATCGAGGTGGCGGGCCGCCCGGCCGGCACCGCCGCCGAATGGGCCTGGCGCCGCCGGGCCTGCGCCTGGATCCCCCAGAAGCCGGCCGCGGGCCGCTTCCCGCTCGGCGCCGGGGAACTCCTCGACAGCTCCGGCGCCCCGGCCGAGGCCCGCGAGGCCGCCGCCAAACTGGCCGTCGGCGAACTCACCGGCCGCTCCCTGCACACCCTCTCCGGCGGCCAGCTCCAGCGGATGTACCTGGCCCGCGCCGTGGGCTGCGTGGCCGCCGGGGCCGGGGTGCTGCTCGCCGACGAGCCCACCGCCGCCCTCGACTTCGACGGCCAGGAGGAGGCCGCCGGGGTCCTGCTGGCCCTGCCCGTCACCCTCCTCGTCGTCACCCACGACCGCTCCCTCGCCCAGCGCTGCGACCGCGTCCTCGAAATGGCCGCCGGATCCCTGCGGGAGGTCGCGTGAACACCGCCGCCCCCCTCGCCCGGGCCGCCGACCTCGCCGAACTGCTCCAGCTCGTACCCGTCCAGCGCGCCGGGACCGCCCTGCTGCTGGCGGCCGTCGCCCTGCCCGTGGTCGGCGTGGTCATCGTCGGGCTCGACATCATGCCGGTCCGCTTCGCGATGATGCACGTGGCCCTCCTCGGCATCGCCGTGGGCATGCTCACCGGCCTCGACCCCATGCTGTGCGCCCTGCTGGCCTGCGCACTGTCCGGCGCGGGCGTGGCCCCCTTGGCCCGCACCCCCGACGGGCTCTCCGGGGCCATGGGGCTGCTGATGAGCCTCGCCATCGCCGCCGCCCTGCTGCTCCTCGCGGTCTCCGGGGTCAACGCCTCCGGGGCCTTCGCCCTGCTGTGGGGGTCCATCCTGGCCGTGGGGACCGCCGACCTCGCCGTGGTCGGGGCCCTGGCGGTGCTGGTCCCCGCGCTGTTCTGGTGGCGCCGCCGCGACCTCGCGCTGCTCCTCTACGACCGCGAACTCGCCCTGTCCGCAGGGGTGCCCGTGGAACGGCTCACGCTCATCCTGCTGGTCCTCGTCGCCGTCGCCGTCGCGGGCGCCATCAAGCTGACGGGCGCGCTGCTCGTCGACGCCCTCACCCTGCTGCCCGCGCTCGCCGCCCGCCGGCTGGGCACCACCCTGCGCTCGATCACCCTGTGGGCCGTCGCGATCGGAGTGGCCGTGAACGCGAGCGGCTTCCTCCTCGCCCTGTCCCTGGACTGGCCGCCCGGCCCGGTCCTCGTCCTGACGGCCGGGGCCGTGGTCCTCGCCGTCCACCTCGTACCCGAACGGAGAACCACCTCATGGCGCGCACCCGCGTCCGCATCGCTCCCCTCCTCGCACTGACCGCCGGCCTGGCCCTGCTGGCGGGCTGCGGCGGCAGCAGCGCGGAGTCCGACGGCGGCACTTCCGGCGCGAAGGGCTCCGCGGGCAGCGGCTCCGCCGGGGCCCCGGTGGTCGTCGCCACCACGACCTGGGAGGGCGCGCTCGCCAAGGCCGCCGGGGCGAAGGACGTCACCGTCATCGTCCCGCAGTCGGTGCAGCACGCCCCCGACTACGACCCCAAGCCCTCCGACCTCGCGGCCGTGGCGAAGGCCGACTTCGTGCTGTACGCGCCCTTCGAGCCGTACGCCGGGAAGATCAAGGAGGCGGCGGGCTCCCAGGCCGAGCTGATCGAGGTGAACCTCGACAACGACGTGGAGAAGACGGCCGCCGAGGTCGGGAAGCTGGGTGCCGAGTTCGGCACGGCGCCCGCCGCCGCACAGTGGGAGAAGGCCTTCCGCGCCGAGTACGCCAGGCTCCAGGCCGAACTGAAGGGTGCCTGGCCGGGCGGCAGGCAGCCGCAGGCCGTGGCCCAGGTGTTCACGGCCTGGTCCGCGAAGCTGGCGGGGGCCGCACTCGTCGGCACGTACGGGCCCGAGGCGGTCACCCCCGGACAGCTCGCCGAACTCTCCTCGAAGAAGCCGCAGTTCGTCTTCGACAATGCGCACATGTCCGCCGGTGACGTACTTCCCGGTTCCGGCGCCCGGCAGATCGGCATCGTCAACTACCCTGGCGCGGACCTGGACCTGCTGCCCGTGTACCGCAACGCGGCCGCCGAGATCAAGGAGGCCCTGGCGGGCTCGGGCTCCTGAGGCCGGTACGGAGATCAGGCTCCTGGAGCCGGTACGGAAGGGGGCCGCCCGGGAACAGTCCGGGCGGCCCCCTCCGGGCCCTTCTAGACCGGTTGCGTCACCAGGGTGCCGAATCGTTCCTTCAAGGCGGCGCGGTCCGGCTTCCCGGCCGGGGTCAGCGGCAGCTCCGCCAGGACCAGCAGGCGCTCCGGGTGCTTGCGCGGCTCAAGGCCCCGCCCGGCCAGGAAGGCGCCCAGCTCGGCCAGGCCGGGGGCGGCGGCCCCCTCCCGCACGACCACGCAGGCCGCCAGCCGCTCGCCCATCAGCGGATCGGCCACCCCGACGCACAGCACGTCCCGTACCGCCGGATGCGCCGCAAGCTCCAACTCCACCTCCGCCGGGCTGATGTTGGCCCCGCCGCGGATCACCACGTCCTTGAGCCGCCCCACCACCCGCAGACTCCCGTCCGCCTCCAGCCGCCCCAGGTCCCCGGTGCGCACCCAGCCGTCCGCGGTCCGGTACCGGGAGTCGAGCGCCGGATCGCCCACGTAGCACAGGGGGGTCATCGGACCCCGCGCCAGGATCTCCCCGACCGCGCCCGCCGGGCACTCGGCCGCATCCTCGGCACCCGGCACCGCGATCCGTATCTCCGCCACCCGCGGATCGGGCCGCCCCGTGAGCACCCCCGGCCCCGGATCCCGCTCCCCGCTGTCCGTACCGCCCAGCCCCGTATGGCAGTTGACCCCGTCCGCCGAGCCGTACAGGTTCACCACCGGGCAGCCGAAGGCCTTGCGGGCCTCCTCCGCCGTCCCCGCGTCCAGCGGGGCCCCGCCGAGCACCAGGGCGGTGGGCGCGGGCAGTTCGCGCGGCTCCTCCGCGAGCCGGTCCAGCATCATGCGGATCATCGTCGGCACCCCGAGCACGTGCGTCGGGGCGTGCGCGGCGATGGCGTCCAGCGCCGCGTCCGGGGTGAAGTGGTCGAGCAGGACCAGCGTCCCGCCGTGCCGGGCCAGCGCCCCGGCCGTCCCCGTACTGCCGAAGGCCGAGGCCAGCGGCACCAGGAACAGGCAGCGCGGGGCCTCGCCCTCGCGCATCAGGGAGCCGAGGAAGTTCCCCCGGCCGCCCGCGAGGGCGTTGTGCGAGTACGCGACCATCTTCGGCTCCGCCTCGGAGCCCGAGGAGACCAGGATCCGCACCGCCGAGTCCGGGTGCGGCCGCGCCGGGGTGAACTTCCCGGCGTCCGTGCGCAGCAGCCGCCCCAGCGGCACGGCCCCCTCCGGCACGTCCTGCGGCGGACCCGCCGCGATCACGGTCCGCAGCGCGGGCAACTCGGCCACGAGCGGCAGCAGTTCGGCAGCCGGACGGCAGCCCCGGTGCTCACCCGCCGCGATCACGGCCACCGCCTCGGCCCGCCCCAGCAGGGAGCGCGCCTCGCGGATGCCCCGCCCGGCGGGGAAGGGCAGCGCCACCGCGCCGATCGCGGCCAGCGCGAGATCGGCCGTCACCGCCGTCCGCCCCGCAGCCAGCTGGACCCCGACCACGTCGCCGGGGCCGATGCCGAGCCCGGAGAGCCCGGCGGCCAGACATCGCACCTTCCGGTCGAGGGCCGTGTAGCAGAGCGTGCCCTTGGCGTCGATCAGGGCGGTGCGGTGCGGGTCGGCGATCTGCCGGGCCCGGTAGAGGCTGTACAGGTCCAGGTCGGGGCAGGTGCCGTCGACGGCCCAGGACCGGCGCAGGGCCGCGGGCAGGAGGTCGTGCAGTTCCACGGTCACGTGAAGCTCCAGGGGTCGGGTACGACGGGGGCGCCGTGCAGGTCGCGGCCGATGGGACCGGGCAGCCGCCGGTCCCGGAGCAGCCGGGACAGGTCGGTGGTGACGGCGGTGGCCTCCAGGCCCTGCCCGCGCAGCAGGGCCACCGCGTCCGCGGTGCCGAGACCGCGCAGGTCGTGGGCTCCGGCCGCCGTCGCGCAGCGGTCGGAGGCCGCGACCCAGCCGTCGGCGGTCCGCAGCGGCCGGCGCAGGCCGGCCGGGGGCCGGGGGTCCGCCCCGGCGGCGGCCCGCTCCCGGGCCGCGGCGGTCAGCAGGTCGGCCGCGTCGAGCAGCGAGGACCCGACGCGGACCCCCCGGCCGGCCCGCTCGCGCAGCAGCAGCCCGGCCAGCACCGCCTGGGCCCCGAGCAGACCGCCGAGCACGTCCAGCAGGGTCATCAGCGAGGGGGCGGGCGGCTCGTCCGCGGGCCTGACCGCGGCCCCCACCCCGGTACGGGCCTGCACCATGAAATCGGTGCCCATGGGCGCCTCCGGCACCCGGTCCGCCCATCCGCTGGTGTACGCGTACACCAGAGCCGGGTTCGCAGCCGCCAGATCGTCCCGGTCGAGCCCGAGCGCCGCCGCCTTGCCGGGGGCCCAGTTGTGCAGGAACACATCGGCCCCGGCCGCGAGTTCACGCACCCGCCCGCGCCCCGCGGGGGTGGTGATGTCGGCCTCGACGGCGTCCTTGCCCCGGTTCAGGGCCAGCCAGCGGGCGGAGACCCCGGAGCAGGCCGGGGGCATCCCCCGCAGCGGATCCCCGCCCGGCGGCTCGATCCGGACCACCCGGGCCCCGAGCAGCCCCAGCAGGTGCGCGGCCAGCGGAGCCTGGATCCGCCGTCCGGCCTCGACCACGGTGACCCCGCCCAACGGCGCCCCGGCGGAGGGCGCGGCAACCCCGCCCACACCCGCCTCCCGCACCCCGCCCCCGCACAACTCGACGTACGGCCCGCCCCCTTCGGGAATCCCCCCACCCAGCGGGTACAGCGGACACACGTCGGCCCGCGCAGCCCGCGCGGCCTCCCGCACCCGCTCCCACGGCACCCCGCGCGCCGTCTCGTGCAGCACCGCCGGTACGGGCGCGCAGGCCGTCGCGTACCGGAACTGGAAGGGCCGCCACCCGGCCCGTACGGACGCCTCGGGAGCCCCCAGCGCCCGCCAGAACCCGGCCCACCCCCCGGGATCCAGCGTCTCCAGCTCGAACAGCACCCCGTCCGCCGAGACGAACGGCGGCCCGCCCGGCCCCGTTTCGGCCGCCTCGCCCTCCTCGGCCCCCGCAGCAGCCAGGTACTGGGACACCGCGAGCAGCCCCGCCCGCGCCGCGCTGGTGCGGACCTGTGCGACCCGCCCGCCGCGCGCCTGCGCCAGCAGGCCCGCCAGCAGGCCCTGGGCGGTGAGCACCCCGGCGGCCGTGGCGGCGTAGTCGACGCCGAGCCCGCGCGGCGAGCCGTCGCGCCGCCCGTGCACCTCCATGATCCCGGTGGCCGCCTGCACGGTGGCCTCGTCGCACAGCTCGCCGGGGGTGTCGGCCCACCCGCAGAGCGCGCCCACGGCCCCGAACCCGGCCCCTTCCAGCAGGAGTTCTGCCCCGCCGCCCTCGCCCGTGGGCGCGGCGCCGAGCCGGACCAGCTGGCGGACCGCGGCGGACCCGGCGGGGGCGGGACCCAGGCGCAGCCCGTCGAGCGGGCGGACGATACGGGTGGTGGCTGCTGATGCCATGCCTCTCCCTCGTGGGAAGCCGGAAGTACGGGCAGGTGGGAACCGGGGAGGCGGTGGCCCCGACCAGTTCCACGGAACAAGCAGTCGGACAGGCGTTCCCGTGGGTTCCCGGGAGGCTGGAGGAATAGATGTCAGCGAACGCGGGCCACCCGCACTGCCCGCCGCAAGCAGAACAACTCCTGCACGAGGTAAGGCAGTTCATCCACACCCGCGTCATCCCCCAGGAACCCGTCCTGGACGCGGGCGGCCCGCCCGCCGCCACGGCCCTCACCACCCTCCAGTCCGAAGCCCGCGCGGCGGGCCTCTGGGCCCTCCCGCTCCCCGCCCACCTGGGCGGCCAGGGCCTCCCCCTCGGCGCGTACGCCCACATCGCGGAGGCCGAGGGGGCCAGCGACCACGGCCCCGCCGCCCTGGGCTCCGCCCCCCTCCTGGACGCCCTCATGCTCGACCGCCACGCCACCGCCCAGGCCCGCGACCGCTACGCCCGCCGGCTGGTCTCCGGGGACCTGCGCGCCTGCTACGCCATGACCGAACCGGACACCCCGGGCACGGACCCCTTCCTCACCGCCACCCGCGCCGAGCCGGTGGCGGACGGGTGGCGGATCACCGGCACCAAGTGGTTCACCAGCGGGGCCGCCGCGGCCGACCTGGTCACGGTCCTCGCCCGCACGGACGGCAGCCCGGCCGACCGCGAGGGCCTGTCCCTCCTCCTGGTCCCCACCACCACCCCCGGCTTCCGCATCGTCCGCGAACTCCCGTACCTGGGCACCACCGGCCAGTACGAGATCGCCCTCGACGGCGCCGAGGTCCCCGCCGACCACCTCGTCGGCACCCGCGGCAAGGCCCTGTCCGTAGCGGGGGAGCGCCTCCAACTCGGCCGCACCCTGAGGGCGCTGCGCTGGCTGGGCCAGGCCGGCCGGGCGTACGACCTGATGTGCGAGCGCGCGATGTCGCGCACTACCTCGCGCGGGCCGTTGGGCAGCCTCCAGCTCGTGCAGCAGCACGTGTTCGAGTCCCTCCTCGCCCTGCGCACGACCCGCCCCCTGGTCTTCGAGGCCGCCGCCCGCATCGAGGCGGGGCAGGACGCGCACGTGGAAGTGGGCCTGGCGAAGGTGGCGGCGGCGCGCACGCTCCAGCGGGTCGCCGACGCCGCGATCCAGGTCCACGGCGCGGCCGGCCTTGGCCCCGACACGGCCCTCCCGTCCCTCTTCCGCACGGGCCGCGCGGCGCGGATCCTGGACGGCCCGGACGAACTCCACATCACGTCGGTGGCGCGGAGGGTACTGCGGGGCTGAACGGGCCTTCCCGTACCGGGAGTTCCGGCCAGCGGTACGCAGAGCACGGGTAGCCGGGCGGCGACCGGTCCGGATGCACTGACCTCAGCCGGAGGCGGTCTGGCGGCCGCCGGCTGGCCGGAGCGCGTAGCGATCGGTGGCGGCCTATCCCCAGCCTGAGGCGGCCCGGAGGCCGCTGAGACGGCCGCGGCTGTGTAGCGTTCCGTCGCGGCTTGTGGTCTTTCCGCCCGGAGGGCGGGGGTCGGCCGGTGCTCTGGCTCGCCTGGCGATTCGGACCGGCTGGGGTCCTGGTCCCCCTGCTGCGTTTCTCCTGTGGCTGCTGGCAAGTCTGGGACTTGACGTCCCGTGGTGGCCTGTCAAGGGTGGCCCGCAGGGCCATCGCGCAGCGACGCGCAGCGCCCTTGACAGGGTGCCGCGGGACGGCCGCACCCTCAGACATGCGAGCAGGCACCGGAGAACCTTCCCGACCCGGGTAAGGGGTCAGAGAGGTGGGCCGGGGATAGCGGGGGCCGCTGCGCGGTGCTGATTCCCCTACCCGCCCCTTCCCGAAACTGGGGCTCCGCCCCAGACCCCGCGCCTCAAACGCCGGCGAGGCTGGATAGCCAGGGTCGGGTGGGACTCGGGGTGGCTCGGACCCTTCGCCTCAAACCGGCTCGGGGGTGTGCCGGGTGGGGTGGTCAGAGTTCCCCCGGCGCTGCCAGGCCCGTGAGTGAGGCGAGGGTGAAGGCGAGGAAGAAGGTTCCCCAGATCAGCTCGTGTCGGACGGCCACTGCGCCTGCGAGGTCGTAGCAGCCGTTCAGGAGGCGGCCGTCCGGGGTCAGGTGGTGGTCGACCAGGGTGGAGGCCAGGGAGGTGGCGCCGGGCCGGTCGCCGGATTTGAGCAGGGCCGCTGCGGTGATGGCAGCGGCTGAGGTGTCGACGGGGCCGTTCGGGTGGGCGGTGTCGGCGAGGGGGACTGCGAGGAGGGTGTCTCTGGCCGTACCGGCGGTGTGGGCCGGTAGCCCCCCGGGCCCTCCGCCTCCTGGCAGCCAGTCTGCGTCGGTGGCCGCCAGGTGGAGCCAGGCGCGGCCTCGGGACCAGCCGGGGGCGGGGTCGTTGAGGGGGGTCCAGCCCGTGTCCGGGGTGTGGGCCTGGGCCGCGTGGTCACGGCACAGGCGCAGGTGCGTCCGGAGGTGGTCGGCCGCGGCCTGCGGGGAGACGGTGGCGAGCAGGGGGACCATCCCCGGCGCCGCGTCGGCCCGGGCCACCAGCCGGGGCCCGCCGAAGGCGGCGCCCCACGGCACCAGCCCGAGGCGGGTGTCGAACGAGTCCAGGCAGGCCAGCGCGGCCCGGCGGCGCAGCCGCTGCGAGTCCTCGTCGTCGGCGAGCGCGCTGCCGTACCAGAGGATCAGCCCGCGGGTCGCCGTATCGGCCCCGCACCAGCGGGCCAGCGACGCGGTCACCCGCACCGCGGCCGCCCGGTCGGCCGGGCATCCGGTGTAGCGGGCCCGCAGCCACAGCAGCCCGGCCCAGAACCCGCCCGTCCACGAGCCGCGCGCGCTGGTGGTCCAGGCGCCGTCGGCGGGATCGGCGTACAGGGGGAAGCGGTCCCCGACGGCCTGGAGGGTGCGGCCCACCCGGCCCATGACGGCGTCGAGAGCCGGCCCGGCACCGGGCTCGGCGCGGGCCTCTGCCTTGGTACGTGCCTCTGCCCTTGCACCGGGGTCCGCCTTCGCCCCGGCACGGGCCTCCGCCCCGGCCCCGGAGTCCGCCCCGGTCTCTACTTCCGCCCCGCCAGGGGCCTCCGCCCCGGCCCCGGCCCCCGACCCGACTCCGGCCTCTGCCCTGGCATGGGCCTCCGCTCCGCCCTCCGTCCCAGCCCCGGCGGCAGGCACCGCCTCCGGCCGGAAGCGCCATCCACTGTCATCGGTCGTGGCCGACAGCAGGCGGCCCGAGTGGCCCACGCGGCGCGTACCCTGTTCGCTGCCGCAGGCCTGACGGCCGGTCTGGCTGTCGGCCGGACCGCCGGGCGTACTGCCAGCATTCCAATCGGCCGGACGGCCAGCCTGACCGCCGCACCAGCCGCTTGTCTGGCTGCTGCCCTGCCCCCCTGACTGTCCGCCCGCCTGCCCCCCGGATTGCCCGCCCGCCTGCCCGCCTGGCTGGCTGCTTGCCTGCCCACCTGACAGCCCACCCGCCTGACTACCAGCCCGTCCCTCGGACCGACTGGTAGCTGCCTGGCCCTCGGCCCGCCCCTCGCCCGGGCCGCCAGCCCGCCCCTGAGTCCGGCCTCCGGCCCGACCGCCCGCCTCGTGACCGGCCCGCCGGTCGTTCCCGCCGTCGTCCTGGTCGCCGGACCGAACGGTCCGCCAGTCGCCGATCGGATCCTGTGGAGCGGGCACGTGCAAGGCGTCGGCGGCCGGGGAGTGGGGCTCATGCTGTGCCATGGCCGGATGCCTTTGCTTCCGTCGTTTCCGTTGCTTCCGGGCGGTTGGACGGGCGGTGGTCGCGCCAGGCCCAGAGGAGGGCTACGGTGCCCGCCCCCGCGAACTCGGCCGCCACCAGCAGCCAGCCCGCCCCGTAGCGGTCCGCGTCCGCGAGGAGGCCGAACAGCGGGGGGCCCAGGGCGAATCCGGCGAAGAAACCGGCTGAGACCAGGGCCGAGTCCAGGCCCGCCCGGCCCGGGGCGGCGCGCTGCATGACCAGGACCATCGAGACCGCGTTGCCCGCCACCGCGAACACGCCCATGCCGACGGCCGCCGCCCAGGCCAGCCAGGGCTCGCGGGCCGCGGCTGCCAGCAGCAGGGCCGCGAGTACGGCTCCGTACGCCAGCCCGCCGGGCAGCCACACCGCCCGCTCGGGCCTTCCGGCCGCCCGCGACCAGCCGATCCGCCCCGCGATCCCGGCGAGGCCGAGGACCGCGACCAGGGCCGCCGCTGCCGTCGGCCCCCACCCGAGCCGCTGGGTGCCGTACAGCGCGACGTACGTGTTCACCGACGCGATCCCGCACCCCAGGAGGAGCGAGAAGCCGGCGAGCCAGGCGATGGCCCCGCGGGGGAGGAACCCACCCGCCGCCCTACCCACCCCACCTGCCCTACCCGCGCCACCCGCCCCAGCAGCGGCGTCCGCAGGCAGGACCCGGACCGTCCACACCGCGCAGGCCAGCGCTGCGCCGGCCGCCACCCAGACGGCGGTGCGCCAGCCCGCCGGGCCGGCGAGGGCGGCGAGGGGCAGGCCCGCGACGAAGGCGCCCAACTGCACGCCCGACTGCTTGAGTCCGGTCACCGCACCCCGCCGCGCAGGCGGTACGCAGGCCAGCACGGCACGGTTCGTGGCCGGGTTGGCCAGCGCCTGGGGGAGCCCTCCCAGGGCCACGGCCGCCAGCAGCACACCCGGGCCTGGCGCGGCCCCGATCAGCGCCAGGGCCACCGCGGACACGGCGAACAGTGCGATCAGGCAGCGGCGCGGCCCGACCCGGTCGACGACCCGGCCCCCGGCGGGGGAGAGGACGGCGGCGGCGCCGAAGCCCAGGGTGGTGGTGAGGCCCAACAGAGCTGTTCCGAGGCCTAGTTCGTCCACCAGTCGCGGTCCCAGCGCGCCGAGCAGGAACAGCTGCATCATGGAGCAGGCCATGGCGCAGGTGAGCAGCGCGGTCAGGGTGCTGGGGGTGGCGGAGCGGGCCGTGTCTGACGGCGGGGGCGGGGTGCCGGGGTGCTGCGGGCCGGGCTCGGCGGCCACGGGGCCCTTCCTCTCGGTCGGCGGGCGGGGCGGTCTGTGCGGGGGATGGGGCGGGGCCGGCAGGACTCCGGCCCGCACAGGAGTCGTACCGCGGGCGGGGTGAGTTCCGCGGGGCGGGTGTGGCACAGGACACAGGTGGCTAAGTAGCCCCGAACCACCGGACTTTCACCGTCGGCCTCTTCGAACAGGCCGCCGGGAGTGCGAGGATGGGCCGCCATGAGCGCAGGGTGGGGGATCCGCACGGTACGGGCAGCGGTGTTCGCCGCTGTCTGCGTGCTGCTCACCGGGCTCGGCCACGCCCGGATGGCGGACACCTCGGTGCCCGGCTGGGCCCTGGCCCTGGCCGTGGCGGCCGTGGGCCTCCCCTCCTGGTTCCTCGCCGGACGGGAACGGCGCCCGAGACACGTCCTGTTGACGGCCCTCGCGGCCCAGGCCGTCCTGCACACCTGCTTCACCCTCCTGCACCGCCCACCCGGGCCGTCCGCCACCACGGCGGGCACCCGTGCCGACTCCGCCGCCGACGCAGTCGCCGTCGCAGCCGCGGCCCACCACGGCCACGGGGATGCGTTATCCGCGACCGCCGTGAACTCCGTTGCCTCCGAGGCTGGTTCCGCGGGCCACTCCCTCGTCGACCACCTCATGTCCGCCCCCGCAGGCGCGGACGCCGCGCTCGGCGGGACGGGTGTCAGCGGCGCCGGAATGCTCGCCGTCCACCTGCTCGCCGCCCTCCTGTGCGGACTCTGGCTCGCCCACGGCGAAAGGGCCGCGTTCCGGATCCTGCGGGCCTTCGCGGCCCGGCTCGCGGCCCCCCTGAGGCCGCCGCTGCGCCCGGCCCCCGCGCTCACTCCGCACCGCCCGCGGGTCCACGGCCGCCGCGCCCGGCGTGCCCCGGCCCCGCGCCGCCTCCTCCTCACCAGCGCCCTCACCTTCCGGGGTCCGCCCGTGGAGCCCGCCGCCGGCTGAATCCGGCGGCAGGATCCCCGGCGCCGCCGCGCACGCGCACGCGCATCCGCGTACGCCCGCACCCGCGTACGCACCCGCGCACCCTCGTACGCACACCCGCGCCGGGTCCGCAGCCGGACACCCGTACCCCGCCCCGGCGGCCGGGTGCCCGTCCCGCGGACGAAGACACGACACCCCTCACCGGACCGACTGCGCAGCCGCTGCGGCAGCCGCCCGGCACCCCGTGCCGGCGGTCGCGCCCGCGCGCGCAGCACCGGTCCGGATCCGGAACTCCGTGAAGGACACCAGGCGATGACCCCTGCCCTGCTCTCCACCAGGCCGCACACCCGCTTAGCCCCCGCCGCCCCCGGACCGGTGACCACCCCCGACCCTGTCCCGGTCCCGGTACGCGCCCCCGCCGTACCCCCCAGCCCCACCGGCCGCGCACTCGCCCCGACGCTCACCGCCACGCGCACCCCCACCCCCGCCGGATTCCGGGAGCGCCCCGACGACGAGACCGTCACCCGGTGGGCGCTGGAGGCCCGCAGCGGGGACCCCGTGGCGGTGGACCGGTTCGTACGGGCGCTCCAGCGCGACGTGCGCCGGTACGTCACCTACCTCAGCTCGGACCACCAGGCCGCCGAGGACCTCACCCAGGAGACCTTCCTGCGGGCCCTCGGCAGCCTCCACCGCTTCGAGGGGCGCTCCTCCGCCCGCACCTGGCTGCTGACGATCGCCCGCCGCACGGTCATCGACAGCATCCGGCACGTCGCGGCCCGCCCCCGGCTCTCCGACACCGACGACTGGCAGTCGGCGGCCGAGCGGGCGCAGGCCCGCGGCCTGCCGGGGTTCGACGACGGGGTGGCCCTGGCCGAACTGCTCGCGCTGCTCCCCGACGAGCGCCGGGAGGCGTTCGTCCTGACCCAGGTGCTGGGGCTGCCGTACGCGGAGGCGGCGGAGATCGGCGGCTGCCCCGTCGGCACCGTCAGATCCCGCGTGGCCCGGGCCCGGACGGCCCTGGTCGCACTGCTCCGGGACGCGGAGGCGGGCGCGAGCCCGCCGGGCGGCGCCGCCGGGGCAGACACCAGGCCCTGAGGCAGGGGCGGCGGCGGTCGGACAGCAGGAAACGGGGGGCCGGGGTGCACGCACCCCGGCCCCCCGCCTGCGGACGAACTACTCGGCCTCTGCTCTTGCCTCTGCCCCCGACGCAGTCCCCGCAACCGCCCCCAGCCCCTCCCGGAACGCCGCGAGGATCCCCTCCGCCGCCGAAGTGGCCGTCAGGGCGCCCTCCCTGACGCGCTGTTCGAGCCCGGGGGCGACCGCCCGTACGGCGGGGTCGTTGCGCAGCCGGTCCAGGAGTTCGTCGCGGACCATGGCCCAGGTCCACTCGATCTGCTGATCGCGGCGCTTGCCGTCGAGCCGGCCGGTGGAGTCGAGCACGGCCCGGTGCTGCTCCAGCCGCTCCCACACCCCTTCGAGCCCCGTGGACTCCCGCGCGCTGCACGTCAGCACCGGCGGGGTCCAGGAGGCGTCCGCCGGGTGCATCAGCCGCAGGGCGCCGGACAGTTCGCGGGCCGCGGACTTCGCGTCCCGCTCGTGCGGGCCGTCGGCCTTGTTCACGGCGAGGACGTCGGCGAGCTCCAGCACGCCCTTCTTGATGCCCTGGAGCTGGTCCCCGGTCCGGGCCAGCGTGAGCAGCAGGAAGGAGTCGACCATGCCCGCGACCGCGGTCTCGGACTGGCCGACGCCGACCGTCTCCACGAGCACCACGTCGTACCCGGCCGCCTCCATGACGACCATCGACTCGCGGGTGGCCTTGGCGACCCCGCCCAGGGTCCCCGCCGAGGGCGAGGGCCGCACGAACGCCGACGGGTCCACCGCCAGGCGCTCCATCCGGGTCTTGTCGCCCAGGATGGAGCCGCCCGTGCGGGTGGAGGACGGGTCGACGGCCAGGACCGCGACCCGGTGCCCGCGCCCGGTCAGCAGGGTGCCGAACGCGTCGATGAACGTGGACTTGCCCACGCCCGGCACCCCGCTGATGCCGATCCGCCGGGCGCTGCCCGCGTGCGGCAGCAGCTGCGTCAGCAACTGCTGCGCCAGCACGCGGTGGTCGGGGCGGGTGGACTCGACGAGGGTGACCGCGCGGGCGATGAACGCGCGCTTCCCGTCGAGCACACCCTTCACGTACGCATCGAGATCGATCCTCGGTGGCATCCGCAGCCTCTTACAGCTCGTGGCCCAGGTCCGCGGCCAGCCGCGTCACCAGGTCGTAGGCGGCGTCCGGGATCACCGTACCGGGCGGGAACACCGCCGCCGCGCCCATCTCCAGCAGCGTGGGCACGTCCTGAGGGGGGATCACCCCGCCCACGACGATCATGATGTCCTCGCGGCCCTCCTCCGCCAGCTGCTCGCGCAGCGCCGGTACGAGGGTCAGGTGGCCGGCCGCCAGCGACGAGACGCCCACCACGTGGACGTCCGCCTCGACGGCCTGGCGGGCCACCTCCGCCGGGGTCTGGAACAGCGGGCCGACGTCCACGTCGAAGCCCAGGTCGGCGAAGGCCGTGGCGATCACCTTCTGGCCGCGGTCGTGGCCGTCCTGGCCCATCTTCGCGACGAGGATGCGCGGGCGGCGGCCCTCCGCCTCCTCGAAGCGGGAGACCAGGCCCCGGGTGCGCTCCACGGACGGCGACTCCCCTGCCTCGGTGCGGTACACACCGGAAATGGTACGGATCTGGCTCGCGTGCCGCCCGTACACCTTCTCCAGGGCGTCCGAGATCTCGCCCACGGTGGCCTTGGCGCGGGCCGCGTCCACCGCCAGCGCGAGCAGGTTGCCGTCCAGGCCGGGGCCGGAGCCCCGCTCGGCGGCGCTGGTCAGCCGGCGCAGCGAGTCCTGGCAGAGGTCCTCGTCGCGCTCCTCGCGCAGCCGCCGCAGCTTGGCGATCTGCTGGGCCCGCACGGAGGAGTTGTCGACCTTGAGGACCTCGATCTGCTCGTCGCTGTCCACGCGGTACTTGTTCACGCCGATCACCGGCTGGCGCCCGGAGTCGATGCGCGCCTGGGTGCGGGCGGCGGCCTCCTCCACGCGCAGCTTCGGGATGCCCGCGTCGATGGCCTGCGCCATGCCGCCGGCCGCCTCGACCTCCTGGATGTGCTGCCAGGCCCGGCGCGCCAGGTCGTACGTGAGCCTCTCGACGTACGCGCTGCCGCCCCACGGGTCGATGACCCGGGTGGTGCCCGACTCCTGCTGGATGAGCAGCTGGGTGTTGCGGGCGATGCGCGCGGAGAAGTCCGTCGGCAGGGCCAGGGCCTCGTCCAGGGCGTTCGTGTGCAGGGACTGGGTGTGGCCCTGGGTGGCGGCCATGGCCTCCACGCAGGTGCGCGTCACGTTGTTGAACACGTCCTGCGCGGTCAGGGACCAGCCCGATGTCTGCGAATGGGTGCGCAGGGACAGCGACTTGGGGTTCTGCGGGTCGAACTGCCGGACCAGCTTGGCCCACAGGAGCCGCGCCGCGCGCAGCTTCGCGACCTCCATGAAGAAGTTCATGCCGATGGCCCAGAAGAAGGACAGCCGCGGCGCGAACGCGTCCACGTCCAGCCCCGCCCCCCGGCCCGCCCGCAGGTACTCCACGCCGTCGGCGAGGGTGTACGCGAGCTCCAGGTCGGCCGTGGCCCCGGCCTCCTGGATGTGGTAGCCGGAGATGGAGATCGAGTTGTACCGCGGCATCTTCTGCGAGGTGAACGAGAAGATGTCGGAGATGATCCGCATCGACGGCCGCGGCGGGTAGATGTAGGTGTTGCGGACCATGAACTCCTTGAGGATGTCGTTCTGGATGGTCCCCGCGAGCTTGTCGGGGGAGACACCCTGCTCCTCGGCCGCCACGATGTAGAGGGCCAGCACGGGCAGGACCGCGCCGTTCATCGTCATCGACACCGACATCTTGTCCAGCGGGATGCCGTCGAACAGCTGGCGCATGTCGTAGATCGAGTCGATGGCCACGCCCGCCATGCCGACGTCACCGGTCACCCGCGGGTGGTCGCTGTCGTAGCCGCGGTGCGTGGGCAGGTCGAAGGCGACCGACAGGCCCTTCTGGCCGGCGGCCAGGTTGCGCCGGTAGAAGGCGTTCGACTCCTCGGCCGTGGAGAAGCCGGCGTACTGCCGGATCGTCCAGGGCTGGTTCACGTACATCGTCGGGTACGGGCCCCGCAGGAAGGGGGCCGCGCCCGGGTACGTGTCCAGGAAGTCGAGGCCCTCCAGGTCGCGCCCGGTGTACAGCGGCTTGACGCCGATGCCCTCCGGGGTCTCCCAGAGCAGGTCCTCGGCGGCCGTGCCGGTGGCCTCCTTGACCGCGGCCCGCCACAGGTCCTCGGAACCGGACGCGCCCGCGCCCGAGTTCAGGTCGATGCCGGAGAAATCGGGGATCCGCATCACGCCACTCCCATGCGGTCGAGGACGGAGGACAGCACGGCGACGGCGTCGCAGCCCGCGAACACGTAGGCGTCCACGGCCCCTTCGCCGGTGCCGGGCCTGCCCGCGAGGTACACGGCAGGGGCGCCGCCGGCCCGCAGGGCCTCGGCGACCCCGGCGGCCTGCTCCTCGTACAGGGCGTCGCTGGACACCAGGCAGGCCAGGCCCGCCCCGCTCGCCGCGAAGGCCGCGGCGGCGGTGGTGGCGTCCACGGACACCGGGTCGTGCACGGGCTCGATGCCGCCCGCCTGGAAGAGGTTGGAGGCGAAGGTGGCGCGCGCCGTGTGCGCGGCCGCCGGGCCCAGGGCGGCCAGGAAGACCCGCGGCCGGGCCCCGGTCAGTGCCAGGTGCGCGTCCGAGCGGGCCCGCAGGGCCTCGTACGCCTCGTCGCGGCGTACCCGCGGCAGCCCGCCCGAGGGGGCGGCCGGGGCGGGCTCGCGCTCCACCGGCTTCTCGCCGAGGTGCGGGAACTCGCTGACGCCGGTGACCGGTTCGCGGCGCTTCGCCAGCTTCTTGGAGCGCTCGGCCCAGGTGGCCGCGAGCCGCTCGCCGACCAGGCCCGAGCGCAGGGCCGCGGCGATCCCGCCCGCCTGCTCGACCTCCTGGAAGAACGCCCAGGAGGCCGCGGCCAGTTCGTCGGTGAGCCGCTCCACGTACCAGGAGCCGCCCGCCGGGTCCACGACCCGGGCGAGGTGGGACTCCTCCAGCAGGATCGTGGAGGTGTTGCGGGCGATGCGCCGCGAGAAGGCGTCGGCCAGGCCCAGTTCGGAGTCGAAGGGCAGGACGGTGACGGAGTCGGCGCCGCCGACGCCCGCCGCCAGGGTGGCCACGGTGGTCCGCAGCATGTTCACCCAGGGGTCGCGGCGGGTCATCATCACCGGCGAGGTCACGGCGTGCTGCCGCTGGGCGCCCGCGGCGGGGGCGCCGCAGGCCTCCGCGACCCGGGCCCACAGCCGGCGCGCGGCCCGCAGCTTCGCGATGGTCAGGAACTGGTCGGCGCCGGCGGCGTAGCGGAACTCCAGCTGTCCGAAGGCCTCTTCGAGGCCGATCCCGGCCTCCGTGAGCGCCCGCAGGTAGGCCGTGCCCGTGGCCAGGGACAGCCCGAGCTCCTGGGCGGCCGAGCCGCCCGCCTCGTGGTACGGCAGGGCGTCCACGGCCAGGGCGCGCACGCCCGGCCAGTCGCGTACGCACTCCGCGGCCAGGGCGGCCGCGTCGTCGAGGGGCAGGGCCTCGCCGGTACGGGCCTCGTGGCCCAGCGGGTCGGCGCCGAGCACGGCGCGCGCCGCCTCCGGCGCCACCCCCCGCTCCTGGTAGAGGCGCAGCAGCTCGCGGGCCGCGGCCGCCGTGTCGGCGCCCGCGTCGAGCACCACCGGGGCGAGGTCGAGGTACACGCCCTCCAGGGCGCGGGAGATCCCGGAGACCGGGAGGCCGGCGGGGCCGACGGGGAGCCACAGCGAGGTGGTCCCGTTCTCCAGGTCCGCGAGTGCGGCTTCGTTGACCAGGGCGGGGTCGGAGCCGGCGATGCGCTGGCGCACGTCCCAGCCGACCGCAGCACCGCCCTCCGCCCGACCGCCCCGTACGAAGGGGGCGAATCCGGGGAAACCGGCATCGGGCGCGGAGTTCCGCGCGGTGTACAGGGGCCGGGTGCTGAGCCCGTCCTCGAGCGTCGTGGACAGAGCCTCCTCGGCAGCCTCGCCGGAAGCTTCCTTGCCCGACTTTCGCAGGACGCCTTCAACAAGGCGCTGCCACTGCTCATGCGTCGCTTCAGGGAACTCGGCGGCCAGCGAAAGCCCGTCGTCAGGCAGGACCGTCATGGCTCAGACTGTAGGGCAGCGCACTAAAGCCGCAGCAGAGCGCACTGGTGTGACCTTGACCTCTCTGGAAATCCGCACCGGATCGCGGAAGAGCGGCGCGAGCAGCACGGTGGTCGCGGCGACGGGCAGGACGGCCGGTCCCGCGTGGGGCGCCGCGATGCGCCCGGGGTCGGTGCAGACGTGGGACAGGCCCGTCGCCGCCGCCCGGATCTCGTCCAGGTAGCCGGCGTCGGCCAGGCTGGCGCGCTCGGTGACCAGCAGCAGCCCCGGGTTGAACACGTCGAGCAGCAGCGCGGCCGCCCGGCCCACCGCCCGAGCCCGCTCGCGCAGCAGCCGGTCGGCGCGCGGATCCCCGGCCGCCGCCGCGTCCACCACCAGGGCCGGGTCCGCCACGGGCACGATGCCCCGGCGCACCGCCGCGGAGGCCAGCGCCGCGTCGGACGCGGTCACCTCCAGGCAGCCCGTACGGCCGCACGGGCAGGCTGCCGGGGAGCCGGGCACCGGCAGGTGCGCCACCTCGCCCGCCCCGGATCCGGGCCCCTCGTGGATCACCCCGGACATGCCGAACGCGGCGTCGACGACCGTGCCCACGAAGAGGTGCACCAGGCTGTGCCGGGCCTCCGGCCGCCCGAACAGGATCTCGGACTCGGCGACCGCGCGGGCGTGGTTGTCCAGCCGTACGGGCAGCCCGCCCAGCCCCCGCGAGAGCTCGGCGGCCAGGGGCCGGTCCCGCCACCCCAGCGACTCGTGCCGCACGACCGTCCCCTCGGCGGGCCGCACCCAGCCGCCGAGCGCCGCGCCCGCCCCCAGCACCGGCCGGTCGCCCCCGAACTCCCGCAGGAAGCCCGCCAGCGCGCCCGACACCCGCTCCGGCAGGTCCCGCGGCCCGTACCCCGCGTGCGGGAAGGTCCGCTGGGCCAGCACCCGGCCGCGCAGGTCCACCAGCCCGAACGTGGACGCGGGCACGCCGATGTGGACCCCGGCGGCGACCGCGCCGCCGAGCGCCCCCGTGTGCAGGTCCAGCGGGGTCTGCGGGCGGCCCACCCCGCCCGCGGGCGCCTGCTCGGGCAGCTCGCGGACCAGCCCCAGCCGCAGCAGCTCCGCGGTCTGGCGGGACACGGCCGCCGGGCTGAGCCCGCACAGGCGCGCGACGGCGCTGCGGGCCACCGGGCCGTGGTCCAGGACGGTCCGCAGGACGGTGGCGGCATTGGTCTCGCGCCGGCGGTCCCCGGCGGTTCCGGGGCCGGGCGGGGCAAGCGTCACGGTGTTCCTTCCGGTCGGGGCGATGGCCTGTGTGTTGCGCGATGGCGGCGGTGTTGCGGCGCCGTGAAATCGGCGGCGGGGGTGGGGGCCGGGCGCGGGGCCGCCCGGAACCGGCCGACAGGAGCCGGCGGACCGGGCGGAACGCGCAGGTCAACCCGGGTGCGGAACGGTCCGCCCGGGGGCTCGCGGCCCGGTGGTGCGCGAGTCGATTGAACCACCGCGGGACGCCTTCCGGGGCCCCGGAACGGCCTTGACCGGAAACCGCCCCGCTGACACGCTCCGAGCCATGTCCGCGACGTTCTCCTCCCTTCCGCGGCTCCACACACAGCGCCGGTGCGCCGAGTTCCGCCCGCCGGCCGCGTGTCCGGGCCGTCGCTGTCCGGCCCCGCGCTGTAGCTGAGCGCACCGGGGCTCCGCCCCTTACCTGCGCCGCCGCCCCACCGGGGTGACCTCCGGTACGGGACGCCGCACGGCAGCCCCTGCGGGCGTCCGTACGGTCGTCCGCCCCAGCCGGAAATGTCCGAGAACAGCCGTAGGCCGCCCTTCCGCGGCACGCGGCGCACCCCGGGCTCGGCGACCAGCCCGTACGAAGTCCTGACCCGTACGAAGACTCGCCCCGTACGAAGACCCGCCCCGTACGACCGCACTCCAGCAGCCCCGTACCCGGCCCACCGGCTTCCCCGTACCCGTACCCGCACCCCCGGCGAGATCCGCCGGGCCGCGGCCCGGGTCCCGCGGCACCCGATTACTTCCGCAGCGAAACGAACCCCGGCGGTGCACGCCCACCGCCCGGCGATACCTCCTGAAAGGAACGGAAATGACCACCACCGCACCCGCCCCCGCCCCCACGGCACCCGCCTCCCCCGAGCCCGGGGCCCCCGCACCGACCGCGACCAAGGTCGGCGGCCGCATCGGCGCCGTCATCGAGGGCATCGTCCTCGGCCCGGACCTCTCCCCCGAGGAGGTGGCCTTCGTCCGCGGGGCCCTCCTGCGCCACAAGGTCGTCTTCTTCCGCGGCCAGCACCACCTCGACGAGGACTCCCACGAGGGCTTCGCCCGCCTCCTCGGCACCCCCGTCGCCCACCCCACCGTCCCCTCCGCGGACGGCCGCTACGCCCTGGCCATCGACTCCCACCACGGCGGCCGCGCCAACCAGTGGCACACCGACGTCACCTTCGTGCCCGCCTACCCCGCCTTCTCCATCCTGCGGGCCGTGACCATCCCGCCGTACGGCGGCGACACCCTCTGGGCCAACACCGCCACCGCCTACGACCACCTCCCCGAGCCGCTGCGCGCCTTCTCCGACGGGCTGCGCGCCGTCCACTCCAACGAGTACGACTACGCGGCCCTGCGCCCCGACGCCCTCCCCGAGGCGCTCGCGCAGTACCGCGAGGTCTTCACCTCCACCGCCTTTCTCACCGAGCACCCCGTGGTCCGGGTCCACCCCGAGACCGGCGAACGCACCCTGCTGCTCGGCAACTTCGTCCAGCGGATCGCCGGGTTCACGGGATCCGACTCGCGCGCCCTCCTCGGCCTCTTCCAGTCCCACATCGAGCGCCCGGAGAACACGGTGCGCTGGCAGTGGCAGGAGGGCGACGTGGCGATCTGGGACAACCGCGCCACCCAGCACTACGGCGTGGACGACTCCGACGACCACGAGCGCATCCTGCGCCGGGTGACCGTCGACGGCGAGACCGCGGTGGGCCCCGACGGCCGCCCGTCCGTGCTCCTCAAGCCGGAGACCGTCCCCGAGCCGTCCTTCGGGATCCCGTCCGGCGCCTCCACGGCGGGGGAGCCGGAGCCGGTCGGCGCGGGCGCCGGGGCGGCGCAGGCCTGACGGCCCCCGGCGGGGGCGGCCGTCCCGCCCCCGTCGGCCCCGCCCGTCTGCCCTGCCCCTCCCGTTCTCCCGCCCCTCCCCGCTTCCTCCCCGTGCCCGCAGCCGGCCCGCCAGCCGTGCGCCCTCCGAACCAGGAGCCCGTCCCCGTGCCCAGACTCCTCGCCCTCACCGGCAGCCCCTCGCAGACCTCCCGCACCGCCCTCGTGGCCGAACACGTCCTCGGCCTGCCGCCGCTGGCCGGCTTCGACTCCCGCCACCTCGCCGTCCGCGAGCTCCCGGCCGCCGACCTCCTCGCCGCCCGCACCGGGCAGCCCGAGCTGCGCAGCGCCCTGGCGGCGGTGGCCGAGGCGGACGGGATCGTCATCGCCACCCCCGTCTACAAGGCCTCGTACACGGGTCTGCTCAAGGCCTTCCTCGACGTGCTCCCGCAGCACGGGCTGGCCGGCAAGACCGTCCTGCCGCTGGCCACCGGGGGCAGCCTCGCCCACGTCCTGACCATCGACTACGCGCTGCGGCCGGTCCTCAGCGCGCTCGGCGCCCGCCACGTGGTCTCGGGGCGGTTCGTCCTCGACACCGCGGTGGCCCACGGCCCGGACGGAGCCGTGCTGGCTCCCGAGGCCGAACTCCAGCTGTACCAGGCCGTGGACGAGTTCGCGGACGCCCTCCACGCGGGCTCCGGCCTGATCGCCACCGCCTGACCGCCACCGCCCGACCTCCCCTGTACGCCCCGCCCAGCCCCGACAAGGAACGCCATGCCCTCGCCCCTGTTGACCCCGTCCTCCCGACGCCAGTTCCTCACCCTCCTCGGCCTCTCGGCGGCCGCCGTGAGCTGCGGCCAGGCCACCGCCACCGGGGGCTCCGGCGGCAAGGGGCAGACGAAGAAGCTCCGCTACCAGGGCGCCGTCGGATCGGTCACCCTGCCCGAACTGGCCCAGGACCTCGGATACTTCGGAGACGTCACCCTCGAATGGGTCGGCAACACCATCAGCGGCCCCCAGGACATCCAGTCCGCCGCCACCGGCCAGACCGACTTCGGCGGGGCCTTCAACGGCGCCGTGGTGAAGCTGGCCGCCAGCGGCGCCCCGGTCAAGGCCGTCATCAGCTACTACGGCTCCGACAAGGACGCGTACAACGGCTTCTTCGTCCGCGAGGACAGCCCGCTGCGCACCGCCGCCGACCTGGCCTCCGCACGGGCCAAGGTCGGCATGAACACCCTCGGCGCGCACGCCGAGGCCATGCTGGAGATCTGGCTCACCCGGGGCGGCCTCTCGCGCTCCGACGTGGACCGGGTCGAACCGCTCGTCGTTCCGCCCGTCAACACCGAGCAGTCCCTGCGCCAGCGCCAGATCCAGGTCGGCTCCCTCGGCGGCATCCTCCGCGACAAGGCCCTCGCCTCCGGCGGACTGCGCCCGCTGTTCAACGACTTCGAGCTGCTGGGCGCGTTCAGCGCCGGTACGTACGTCATGACGGACCGCTTCATCAAGGCCAACCCCGACACCGTGCGCACCTTCGTCACCGGCGTCGGCAAGGCCATCGAGTGGTCCCGCAGCACCCCGCGCGAGCAGGTGGTCGCCCGGATGACCCAGATCGTCGAGAAGCGCGGCCGCAGCGAGGACGCCTCGGCGCTCAAGTACTGGCGCTCCTACGGGGTCGCGGGCCGCGGCGGGCGCATCGCCGACAAGGAGTTCCAGCTGTGGATCGACTGGCTGGTCGAGCGCGGCGACGTGAAGAAGGGCCGCCTGAAGCCCGCCGACCTGTACACCAACGAGTTCAACGGCGCCGCGGGCGCGGGCGGGAGCTGACCGGATGGCCGAGATCGTGTTCGAGAACGTGGGGAAGACCTTCCCCGTCAAGGCGGCCGGCGGCCGCAGCGGCCTCCGCAGGAACCGCCGCCCGGCCGAACATGGCGGCACCCCGCGCGAGTTCACCGCTCTGGAGGGCATCGACCTGAAGATCGCGGCGGGGGAGTTCCTGGTGGTCGTGGGCCCCAGCGGCTGCGGCAAGTCCACCCTGCTCGACCTGCTCGGCGGCCTCACCCGGCCCTCCACCGGCCGGATCCTCCTCGACGGCAGGCCCGTCACCGGTCCCGGGCTGGACCGCGGGATCGTCTTCCAGCAGTACGCGCTGCTGCCCTGGCGCACCGCCCTGGGGAACGTCGAGTTCGGGCTGGAGGCCACGGGCGTACCGCGCCGCGAGCGCACCGGACGGGCCCGCGAGTACCTCGACCTGGTCGGCCTGACCGGCTTCGAGGACCGGCACCCGCACGAGCTGTCGGGAGGGATGCGCCAGCGCGTGGCCATCGCCCGCTCCCTCGCGTACGACCCCGAAGTCCTGCTCATGGACGAGCCGTTCGCCGCACTGGACGCGCAGACCCGCGAATCGCTCCAGGACGAGCTGCGGCGGATCTGGGAGCGGACCGGGAAGACGGTGGTGTTCATCACGCACGGCATCGAGGAGGCCGTGTACCTCGGGCAGCGGGTGGCCGTGCTCACCTCGCGCCCCGGCCGGATCAAGGAGGTGGTGCCGGTGTCCTTCGGATCCCGCGACACCACCGGGGACCTGCGGTCGAGCACGGAGTTCGCGCGCTACCGGCGCGAGATATGGGGCCTCCTCCACGACGAGGTGGCCCGCGCCCAGCAGCTGGAGAAGGAGGAGGCAGCGGTATGAGCAGCACATCCGACACCGTTCTGGCGGACGCCCGGACCGACGGCGACGAGCGGGCCGGCCTGACGGAGCCGACCGACCTGACCGACCTGACCGGGAGCACGGAGCGCGACCCGGTCCGCTCCCCGGCCCCCGTACGACCGGATAGCCCCGTACGGGCGGAGAACCCCGTACGGACCGAGGACCCCGTGCGCACCGAGGATCCGGTGGCGATTCCGCCCCGGCCGGCCCCCGACTCCGTTCGGCTGGCCGACGGCCCGGCCGCAGCGGCCTACCCCGTCCGCACGCCGGAGGGCGCCCCGGCTCCGGAGGCGGACCCCGCGCCCGCCACCGGCCCGGCGGCGAACGGCCTTCGCACCGACGCCGCCCCCGCCCGGGACCGCAGGCCCTCGCCCGTGCGCCGGGCCAGCCGGCTCCTCGGGGCCGCCGGGCTGAAGTCCGCGGCCGTGCTCGCACTGCTGCTGCTCTGGGAGGCCGCCCCGCGGCTCGGGCTGGCCGACGCCACCTTCCTGCCGCCCTTCTCCGAGGTGCTGCGGGCCTGGTGGGCCCTGCTGGGCGACGGGCAGCTCGCCGAGCACACGCAGGCCAGCCTGGTCCGCTCCTTCGGCGGCTTCGCCATCGCCGTGGCCGTCGCCGTCCCGCTCGGCCTGCTCATCGGCTGGTACCGGCCGCTGGCCGACCTCCTCGGCCCGCTGCTGGAGGTCTTCCGCAACACCGCCGCCCTGGCCCTGCTGCCGGTGTTCGTGCTGCTCCTGGGCATCGGGGAGACGTCCAAGATCTCGATCGTGGTGTACGCCTGCCTCTGGCCCGTCCTCCTGAACACCATCAGCGCCGTCCGCAACACCGACCCCACGCTGCTGAAACTGGCCCGCTCGATGGACCTCTCCACGCCCAGCCTGTTCCGCAAGGTGATCCTCCCGGCGGCCGTACCGGTGGTGTTCACCGGGATCCGGCTGGCCGGGGCCGTCTCCATCCTCGTGCTCGTCGCCGCCGAGATGATCGGCGCCAAGGCCGGACTCGGCTACCTGATCAACGCCTCGCAGTTCAACTTCGCGATCCCGGAGATGTACGCGGGCATCATCACGATCTCCGCCATCGGCGTGGCCTTCAACCAGGTGCTGGTGGGCCTCGAACGCCGCCTGAGCAGCTGGCGCGTACCGGCCGGCGCCTGACCACCACCTCCACCCGGCCGCCCCGGCCCGCCCCGATACCCCCGCCCCCGCACACCCCGAGGACCCGCCATGACCGCAGCCGCCACCGCGACCCCCGACGCCGCCCCCGCCCGCGCCCCCCGCCGCACCCTGCACCTGAACGCCTTCCTGATGAACGCCGGCCACCACGACGCCGCCTGGCGCCACCCGGACACCCGCCCCGAGCGGGTCACGGACCTGCGCTACTTCCAGGAGCTGGCGAAGACCGCCGAACGCGGCAAGCTGGACTCCGTGTTCCTCGCCGACGGGCTCGCCCTCTGGGGCAAGGCCCGGTACAACGCCCTCGGCGGGTTCGAGCCCCTGACGCTGCTGTCCGCCCTCGCCGCGGTCACCGAGCACGTCGGACTGGTGGCCACCGTCTCCACCACCTTCAACGAGCCGTACCACACGGCCCGCAAGTTCGCCTCGCTCGACCACCTCAGCGGGGGCCGCGCGGGCTGGAACATCGTCACCTCCGGCACCGTCGACGAGGCCCGTAACTTCAACCGCGAGGAGCACCTCGCGCACGGGGTCCGCTACGAGCGGGCCCGCGAGTTCGTCGACGTGGCGCTCAAGCTGTGGGACAGCTGGGAGGACGACACGATCGTCCTCGACAAGGAGAACGGCATCTACGCCGACACCGACCGGCTGCACCCTGCCGCCCACCGCGGTACCCACTTCCAGGTGGCCGGACCCCTGAACGTGCCCCGTTCCCCGCAGGGCCGCCCGCTGCTCGTCCAGGCCGGATCCTCCGAGGACGGCAAGGAGTTCGCCGCCCAGTACGCGGAGGCCGTGTTCACGGCGCAGCAGACCCTCGCCGACGCGCAGACCTTCTACAAGGACCTCAAGTCCCGGCTGCCGCGCTACGGGCGCACGGAGGACGAGCTGCTCGTCCTGCCCGGCATCTGCCCCGTGATCGGCGCCACCGAAGCCGAAGCGCGTGACCTCGAAGCGCAGTTGACGGAGCTTCAGGTGCCGGAGTACGGGCTCGCCCAGCTGTCCGGGATGCTGGGCACCGACCTGACCGGCCTGCCCCTCGACGGCCCGCTGCCCGAACTGCCCGAGGAGCGGGACATCAACGGCAACAAGAGCCGGTTCACCCTGGTGGCCGAGCTCGCCCGGCGGGACGGGCTGACGGTCCGCCAGCTGATCGCCCGGCTCGGCGGCGGCCGCGGCCACCGGGTGTTCGCCGGAACCGCCGTGCAGATCGCCGACCAGCTGGAGGAGTGGTTCACCGAGGGCGCCGCGGACGGGTTCAACATCATGCCGCCGCTGCTGCCGAGCGGACTGGCGCACTTCGTGGACCAGGTGGTGCCGGAGCTCCAGCGCCGGGGCCTCTTCCGTACGGAGTACACGGGCCGCACCCTGCGCGAACACTACGGGCTGCCGCGCCCGGCCAACCGGTACACCGCGGCCCGGCAGGCCTGACCCGCCCGGCGGCATCCGCGGCGGCCCCCTCCAGCGCGCCGCCGCCGCGGGGCCGCCCGCGGATGCCAGGGTGCGGGGGAGACGCGGACGGCGGCACAGGCAGGGGAGCGGCGGCGGTGGAGCTGACGAGCACGGGGTTCTTCGCCCTCCTCATCGTCGCGACGGTCCTCGCCGTGCTCGCCACCCTCCTGCTGTGGGGCCGGCTGCGGGGCCCCGGCTGGGTCCGCTGGCCGGTGCGCCTGCTGATGATCCTGGTCTGCCAGGCCACCGCCATCGCCACCGTCGCCACCTGGATGAACAACAGCTACGGGCTCTACGCCTCCTGGGACGACCTGCTCGGCACCCCCGGGGACGGCTCCGCCGGGGCGATGACGGGCCCGCCGGTGGGCCGGGCGCGGTTCACCCCGAGCGGCGGCGGGGTGCTCACCACCTCCTTCCGCGGCACCCACTCCAAGCTGGCCGGGCAGGTGCTGGTGTGGACCCCGCCCCAGTACGACGCGCCCGGCGCGGAGCGCACCCGCTTCCCGGTCGTGATGCTGCTGCACGGCGTACCGGGCGCCCCGCAGGGCTGGCTCGACGCGGGCGGCATGCCGGAGGCCTTCGCCGGGTACGTCGCGCAGGGCGCGGTCCCGCCCGCCCTGCTGGTGATGCCGGTGGTCGACCCGGGCGGGGTGGACACGGACTGCAGCGACACCCCGCAGCGGAAGGTGGCCACCTGGCTCGCGAAGGACGTCCCCGACCTCGTCGGCCACCACTTCCGCACCCTCGACGGGCCGGCCTCCCGCGCCCTCATGGGCTTCTCCACGGGCGGGTTCTGCGCGGCCAAGCTGCCCCTCCAGTACCCGCAGGTCTTCGGGGCCGGGGTGGCGCTCGACCCCGATCCGCTGAGCGGGGACCCCGACGTGCTGGCCGATCCCGTGCTCAGGGAGCGCAACAGCCCGCTGTGGCTGGTCCGCAACGCGCGCCCGGCGCCCGAGGCCGCGCTGTTCCTGGCGACCTCGCGGCAGGACCGGCTGAGCCCGCCCTCGTACCTGGCGCAGTTCGCGGCGGCGGCCCGCGGCACCCGGGTGACCGTCGAGACCCTCGTCCTGCCGACGGGCGGCCACAACTTCGACACCTGGCAGCGCATGTACCCCGAGGTGCTGCCCTGGCTGGGCGGCCGGCTCCAGCCGCCGCAGGGCTGATCCGGGACCGGGCCGGCCCCGCCCCGGCCCTGGCCGGAAATCCGCGCTCAATGCGCGGATGTGTGCGAAAGGAGACAACGGCGTCCGATCACCGGACGCCGTTGTCCGCATTCCGGGCACTTCCCGTCCAACAGGAGTGCCCCGAAGCCCAGTTGGGGCACGGGAGATGCGTACCCCCGTCGGAGTCGCGAGGGGTCGGTGCAGGGGCCGGGCAAGGGTTTTCCCTGTATCGGGTTCATCTGCGCGTTGCCTACTGTCTGCGCACCGGCGATCTTTTCCAGCCGAACGGGACACCCGCCAACCCCACATGGCGGGATGCCCCGCCCGGCGCGGGTCCCGGTACCGCCGTTGCCCCCGCCCCGCCGATGCGGCAGGGGCAGCGCTGCGACCAGCGGTGACCGGGGACGGGCCCTGAGGAGGAGCCCGCCCCCGGTCCCCCCGGCCGCACCACACCTCCCACACCGCACCAACCGGCCGCTCCGGCCAGTTCCGGAAACGGCCGCGAAGGGAACATCGTGCACGCATCACGACGTAGGCTGATATCTGCGGTGGCCGTCTCCGCCACCCTGATCGGCGGCACGGCCACCACCTCCATGGCCCTGTCCCGCCCTGCCACTGCCCCTGCCGCCGCCCCCGGTGCGGCCTCCGCGGCGGTCACCCCGCTGCCCACCGCCCCCGTCGAGGGCCTGATCGTCGGCTACAAGTCCACCGCGACCGAGGCCCGCTCCAACACCGCCGCCGCCGCCGACGCCGAGGCCAAGGGCGCCAAGGCCGGCGAGGACGTCGCCTTCGAGCGCCGCCTCGGCACCGGTGCCGCCCTCGTCGACCTGGGCGGCGCCCAGTCCGCCGCGGACGTCGCCGACCTGGTCGCCACCTTCAAGGCCGACCCGGACGTCGCCTACGTCGAGCCCGACACCCGCGCCTACGCCATGGCCGCGACCCCGAACGACACCGAGTACGCCCGCCAGTGGGACCTCTTCGAGCCCACCGCCGGCATGAACGTCCCCGCAGCCTGGGACAAGACCACCGGCTCCGGCGTCACCGTCGCCGTGATCGACACCGGCTACGTCGCCCACTCCGACCTGGCCTCGAACGTGGTCGCCGGCTACGACTTCATCAGCTCCTCCTCCGCGGCCCGCGACGGCAACGGCCGCGACAACAACCCCGCCGACGCGGGTGACTGGAGCGCCGCCGGCGAGTGCGGCCTGAACTCCAAGGCCAGCGACTCCTCCTGGCACGGCACCCACGTGGCGGGCACCATCGCCGCCGCGACCAACAACTCCAAGGGCGTCGCGGGCATCGCCTACAGCGCCAAGATCCAGCCCATCCGCGTGCTCGGCAAGTGCGGCGGCGCCACCTCGGACATCGTCGACGCCATCACCTGGGCCTCCGGCGGCACCGTCTCCGGCGTCCCGGCCAACGCCACCCCGGCCAAGGTCATCAACATGAGCCTCGGCGGCTCGGGCGCCTGCAGCACCACGTACCAGAACGCGATCAACGCCGCCGTCGGCCGCGGCACCACCGTCGTCGTCGCGGCGGGCAACAGCAACGCCGACGCCGCGAACTTCTCGCCGGCCAGCTGCAACAACGTGATCAACGTCGCCTCCAGCAACCGCACCGGCGACCGCTCCTTCTACTCCAACTACGGCGCCGTCATCGACGTGGCCGCCCCCGGTGGCGAGACCCGCCGCGGCACCGACACCCCGGGCACCATCACCACGCCCGAGAACGGCATCTGGTCCACCCTGAACGCGGGCGCCACCACCCCCGGTGCCGAGAACTACGAGCCCTACCAGGGCACCAGCATGGCCGCCCCGCACGTCGCGGGCCTCGCCGCCCTGCTGGAGTCGGTCAAGCCCGAGCTGACCCCGGCCCAGATCGAGTCGGCCATCAAGACCAACACCCGCCCGCTCGCCGGCACCTGCACCGGCGGCTGCGGCACCGGTCTGGCCGACGCCGCCGCGACGGTCAACGCCGTGACCTCCGGCCCGGTCACCCCCACGTTCGAGAACACCACGAACGTGAACATCACGGACAACGGTGCCGCGGTCACCTCCTCGATCGCCGTCACCGGCCGCACCGGCAACGCCCCGGCCGCGCTCAAGGTCAACGTCGACATCAAGCACACCTACCGCGGTGACCTCGTCATCGACCTGGTCGGCCCGAACGGCACCGTCAAGCGCCTGCAGAACTCCTCGAACGACGCCGCCGACAACGTGATCACCACCTTCACCGTCGACGCCTCGGCCATCCCGGCCAACGGCACCTGGCAGCTGCGGGTGCAGGACGTCGCCGCCGCCGACACCGGCTACATCGACGCCTGGAGCCTCGGCTTCTGAGCCCGGACGGCACCCGGCCGCACCTTCCCGGCCAGACCGTGATCATTTTCCAGTCGTACCTCTGACCAGGTCTGATCCAGGATTAGTACGGACCAACAGCCCCAGCGGACCTGCCGATACCGCCCGGTATCGGCAGGTCCCTCGGCGTTTCCGGTCGCCCGACTGATTTCTGCGTCACAATCCGGACCCGCCCGGCGGCCGACCTCGTATCCTCAGCGCTCACAGGAACGGCACAGGGAACCGGAGAGGCTGGTGGCTGTGCGTGGCGGCGACGGGGAACGCTGACACGAGCGTCGGAAGAAGCGACCTCATCGAGGCCGTCGGGCATGCGCTGACCACGCACGGCCGCGCGATCCTCACCGGGCCGGCCGGAGCCGGCAAGACCGCCGTCGCCGCGGCGGTGGCAGCCGCTGCCGCCGCCCGCGGCGAACGGGTGCTCAGACTGGCCCCCGAGGCCGCGGACCGCTGGATACCGGAGGCCTCGGCGGCGGCCCTGATGGCCTCCGTGCCCGCCGAGGCCCTCGACCGCCTCGCCGGGCCCCAGCGGACCGCCATCGCCCTGCTGCGGCGCGAAACGGAAGCACCGAGGGCGGGCGGGCGCGACCACGTCGCCCTGCGCCTGGCGGTGGTCGCCGTCCTGCGCACCCTCGCCGCCGCCGACCCGGTCCTGATCGTCGTCGACAACGCCCAGTGGCTCGACCTGGAGACCACCGACCTGCTGCGCTTCGCCCTGCGCCTGACCCCGCCGCGGGTCCGGGTCCTCGCGGCCGAGTGCGTCCAGGGCGGCACCCCGGTCGCCGAGTCCCTCTGCGGACCCGCCACCCCCGCCCTGCGGGTCCCCCCGCTGGGCGCCGACGAGGTCGCCGAGCTGCTCGTACGCCACGGACTGCCGGCCCGCCTGGCCGGCCGCATCCACCAGGCCAGCGGCGGCAACCCCCGCCTCGCCCTCGCCCTCGGCCGCACCCTCGCCGAGACCCGCGAGGGGGTCCACCACGCCGACACCCTGCCCGTCGGCGGACAGGCCCGCGAGGTGGCCCGCAGGCTGCTCGCCGCAGCCCCCGCCGCCACCCACCCCACCCTGCTGCTCGCCGCCCTCGCCGCCCGCCCCACCACCGCCCTCCTGCGCCGGGCCGGCCGCCCCGAAGCGGAAGCGGAACTCGCCCTCGCAGAAGCCGCCGGGCTGGTCACCGTGGGGGAGGACGGCCGGGTCGAGTTCACCGCCGGCGCCCTGCCCACCGCCCTCGCCGCGGACGCCGGCTGGCCCGAGCGGGCCGCCGGGCACGCCGCCCTCGCCGCGGCCGCGGACGACCCCGTGGAGGCCGTCCGCCACCGCGCCCTGGCCGTCGACGCCCCGGACGCCGCCCTCGCCGACGAGGTCGCCCGCGCCGCGGCCGCCTGCCGCCGCCGCGGCAACCGCGCCCTCGCCGCCGAGCTGGGCCTCCTCGCCGCCGAGCGCACCCCCGTGGACCGGGCCGCCGACGAGCTCGCCCGGCTCGTCGGCGCCGCCGAGGACGCCGGCTGCGCGGGCCGCGCCGACCTGGCCCGCCGCGCCACCCGCGCCGTCCTGGCCCGCGACGCCGCGCCCGCCGACCGGGTCCGCGCCCGCCTCGCCGTCATCGACGCCGCCGGGCAGGCCCTCGCCGACCTCGACGAGACCTTCGCCCACGCCATGGCCGACGCCGCCGGCGACCCCTCCCTGCTGGCCGCCGTACAGCTGCGGGTGTCCTGGAAGCTCAACCTGAGCGACGGGGACCCCGTCCGCTCCTGCGCCGCCGCTGCGGAGGCCGGGGCGCTCGCGGCCGTCGGCGGGGACACCGTCGCCGAGGCCATGGCCCTGACCGTACGGGCCCGCATGGGCCGGATCCTCGGGGACCCGGGGGCGGAGGACATCCTCGCCGAGGCCCTCGCCCTGCCCGCCCCCGAGGTCCCCCTCGTCATGCGCAACGCCCCGCAGTACCTCGCCGTGCGCCACGCCCTCTTCGACGACCGCCTCACCGACGCCCGCACCCGGCTGCTCGCCCTGCTGCCCGCCGTGGAGCGCTCCGGCTCCGCAGAGGACGTCTTCGAGGTCCTGCGCAGCCTCACCGAGGTGGAGCTGCGCCGCGGCCGGTGCGCCGCCGGCGCCGGACACGCCCGCCGCGCCCTCGAACTGACCATCCAGGCGGGCCTGTCGCCCGGCCCCGCCTGGTACGTCGCCGCCATGGCCGAGGCCACCTGCGGCAGCTTCCCGCGCGCCGCCGCCTACGCCCGGCGCGGGATCCAGGCCTCCGAGGAGGAGCGCGACCAGGTCTTCCTCTCCCGCAGCCTGTACGCACTCGGACTCGTCGAACTCGCCCTGGGGGAGACCGCCAAGGCCGTCGCCACCCTGCGCCGCGTGGCCGACCTCGAAGCCGCCCAGCAGGTCGTCGACCCCTCCATCCTGCGCTGGCACGGCGAACTCGCCGAGGCCCTCGTGGCCGCCGACGCCCCCGACGAGGCCGCCCGGCTCATCGAGGACGTGCGGGCCGTGGCCGTGGAACTGGGCCGCACCCCCGTGGTCGCCGCCCTCGACCGGGCCCGCGGCCTGTGGCTGTCCGCCTGCGGGGACCCGGCCGCCGCCGTCGCCCTGCTGGAGGACACCGCCGGCCGCTTCGCCGCCCTCGAACTGCCCCTGGAGCGCGGCCGCACCCTCCTCGCCCTGTCCCGGGTCGAGCGCAGGCGCCGGCGCCGCGCCCCCGCCCGCGCCGCCCTGCAGTCCGCCTCCGACCTCTTCGCGCAGGCCGGCGCCCGGCCCTGGGAGGAGCTGGCCCGCGAGACCCCGGCCGGCCCCGGCGCCGCCCAGGGGGCCGGCACGGCCGCCCTCACCGAGGCCGAGGCCAAGCTCGCCCTCCTCGTCAGCCAGGGCGCCAGCAACCAGGAGGCCGCCGACAAGCTCTTCCTCAGCGTGAAGACCGTGGAGGCCAGACTGACCCGGATCTACCAGAAGCTCGACGTCCGCTCCCGCGCCCAACTGGCCACCGCACTAAGGCAGTAGACACCCCGGATACCTGCGCGCCCGCCGCCCGTAAACTGCTGATCACGCGCCCGTCCCGGCACCGCCGGGCCGGCGCGCGACCCCCGGGGCCGACGTAGTCCCCGTGGTCCGTGTGACGTACGTGCCGAAGCCCGGCCCGCAGGAGAACGGTTGTCCGGGCGGCGCGCATCCGCTCTACTGCTGCACATGCCGGCGACGCAGGCATATTCACAGCACCCCCGGGAGGAACGATGACCGCCGATCCGGTCAAACGACGGACCAGGCCCCGGCCGCACCGCCGCAGGGGTTCGCGCGCCAGACGGCCGCTGCCCGCCTTCCTGGTCTCGGCCCTCCTCCTCGCAGGACTGTGCACCGCCGTCGGAACGGTCTGGAACCCCTTCTCCGCGGGCGCCGAACGCGGCCTGGCCGCACCGGAGATAGGCGAGGCCTGGGCCACCCCGCAGCAGCCCCCGCCCCGCTCCGGCGGCCGGGCCACCCCCAAGCCCGTACCCGCCAGGCCCGCCCCGAGCACCCCCGCCCGGCCCGGCGCCACGCCCGACCCCGGCGGGCCGCCCCCGGAGGAGACCGCCCGCCCCGCCGGCACCCTGCCCTTCGACATGCCCGCCGCGGCCACCCTCCGCGCGAGCAAGCGCCTCGTCTTCGCGCACTACTTCACCCCGTACCCGCTCTCCCTGGACAACGCCCCCACGGCGCGCGACTACTACTCCCGCAACTACCTCAACCCCGCGGGGGAGAACGGCAAGCACCAGCGCTACGGCGGCCTCCTGCGCGACCGCCCGCTGCCCGTGGCCGCCCCCAGGGCGGGCAACTGGGAGCTCGCCAACCTCAAGCAGGAGGTCCGCACCGCCCGCGCCGCGGGACTCGACGGGTTCACGCTCGACCTGCTCTCCCTCTCGGGGAAGAACTGGGAGCGCTCGACCATGCTGCTGGCCGCGGCCCGCGCCGTGGACCCCGGCTTCAAGATCATGCTGATGCCGGACATGACCTCCCTGAACACCGATCCGGCCACCCTCGCCGACTCCCTTGCCAAGCTGGCCGCTTCACCGGCCGCCCACCGGCTCCCCGACGGCCGCCTGGTCGTCTCCCCCTTCAAGGCCGAGGCCAAGAAACCGGCCTGGTGGTCCCAGGTCATCGGCCAGCTGGCGCAGCGGCACGGCATCCGCACCGCCTTCGTGCCCCTCTTCCTCGACTTCGGCGCCCACCACGACGCCTTCACCCCGATCAGCTACGGGTTCTCCGAATGGGGCAGCCGCAGCTACGTCGGCCAGGAGAGCGTCACCAAGGACGTCCGCCGCGCCCACGCCCTCGGCAAGAAGTGGATGCAGCCCGTCTCCGTGCAGGACGCCCGCCCCAACCAGGGCATCTACGACGAGGCGGGCAACACCGCCACCCTGCGCGCCACCTGGAAGCGCGCCATCGCCGACGGCGCCGACTGGGTCCAGCTCACCACCTGGAACGACTACTCCGAGGGCAGCCAGTTCGCCCCCTCCCTGCACAACGGGTACGCCTACCTCGACCTGACCTCGTACTACCTCACCCGCTTCAAGACCGGCAGCTGGCCCAGGATCGTCCGGGACACCGTGTACCTCAGCGGCCGCGTCCAGTTCGCCGCCACCGCCCCCACCGGCGGCCAGTCCCTCGTCATGGCCCTGCGCCGCGGCTCCGCCGCCGCCCGCGACCGGGTCGAGGTGCTCAGCTTCCTGACCGCCCCCGCCACCGTCCGCACGGCCGTCGGCACGGCCCGGGCCACCCACGACGCCCCCGCCGGACTGCACGCCAGGCTCTACCCGCTGCGCGCGGGCACCAGCTCCGCCACCGTGGTCCGCGGCGCCCGCCAGACCGCGGCCGTCTCCCTGCGCTACCCGGCCTCGCACGCCGTCCGCGTGCAGGACCTCCAGTACTACGCGGCCACCAGCGGCCGGAAGTAGCCCGTACGCCGGGCAGTGACGGCGGGCCGGGTCCGGGGGCAGTCCCCGGACCCGGCCCGCCCTTCCCGCGGGGCCCGCGCCGGGGCATGATCGTCTGCGGCAGACCACGCCCCGCAACCGGCAGGAGACCCCGTGCCCGCAGCAACCCCCGGCCCCACGCCGCCCGCAGCCTTCCCCGGCGGGCCGGAACTGTTCCGGCTCGACCCCGGCGTCCGCCACCTCAACCACGGCTCCTTCGGCGCCGTCCCCATACCCGTCCGCGAGGTCCAGGACCGGCTGCGCGCAGGCCTGTACGCCGACCCCGACGAGTTCTTCCTGACCGCCCCCGACCGCATCGAGGAGGCCCGCGGCCGCGTCGCCGCCCACCTCGGCGCCGACCCCGCGGGCATCGCGTTCGTCTCCAACGCCACCGAGGGCGCCAACACCGTCCTCGGCTCCCTGGACCTCGCCCCCGGCGAAGAGATCCTCGTGACCGACCACGGCTACGGCACCGTCAGCTCCGCCGCCGCCCGCTACGCCCCCCTGCGGACCGTCGTCCTCGACCCGCAGCTGCCGGACGAGGACGCCGTCTGCGAGGCCGTGCTCGCCGGGGTCACCCCGCGCACCAGGGTCGCCGTACTCGACCACATCACCTCGCCCACCGCCCGCATCGTCGCCGGCCCCCGGCTGCTGGCCGCCCTCGCCGACCGCGGCGTCACCACCGTCGTCGACGGGGCGCACGCCCTCGGGATGCTCCCCGACCCGCTCGCCGGCGGCGCCGACTTCTGGTTCGGCAACCTCCACAAGTGGGGCTTCGCCCCCTCCGGCAGCGCCGTCCTCGCCGTCGCCCCGCAGCACCGCGCGAAGATCCGCCCCCTGGTCCCCTCCTGGGAGGACCACCACGGCTTCCCGCGCTCCGTGGAGAACCGCGCCACCGCCGACTACACCAACTGGCTCGCCGCCCCCGAGGGACTCGACTTCCTCGCCGGGCTCGGCGCCGACCGGGTGCGCGCCCACAACGAGTCCCTCGCCGCCTACGGCAGCGCCCTCCTCGCCGAGACCGCCGGACTGGTCCCGCTCCCGTACAGCGAGGGGGTCGCCATGCGCACCCTGCGGCTGCCCGCCGGGGTCGCCGAGGACCAGGACGCGGCCCGCGCCCTGCGCATCGAGGTCTTCGACCGGCTGCGGACCCGCATCAACAGCTTCGGGTGGCCGGGCGGCGGCGCCGTGCGGATCTGCGGGCAGGTCTACAACAGCCCCGGGGAGTACGAGCACCTCGCGACGGGCCTCGCCAAGATCCTCGCCGGCCGCTGACGCCGGCCGCTGCCGCCGGGGCTGCCGCACCCTCCGGACCCGGAGGGCGCGGCAGCCGCCTCAGCGCCGCCGCAGCAGGTACGTGTCCATGATCCAGCCCTTGCGCTCCCGCGCCTCGGTCCGGACCCGCTCGATCTCCTCCGAGACCTCCGAGAGCGGCCCCTGCACCAGGATCTCGTCGGGGGTGCCCACGTACGCGCCCCAGTAGATGTAGAGGTCCTGGTCGAGGTACCGGGTGAAGGCGTGCCGCGCGTCCAGCATCACCACCACGTCGTCCGCGTCCCCGGGCCAGCCCTCCGCGAGCCGCCGCCCGGTGGTGATCTGCACGGGCCGCCCCACCCGGTTCAGCGTGGTCCGGTGCCGGGCCAGCAGGGTCGACACGCTGCTGATGCCCGGGACGACCTCGTACGCGAAGGGCACCCGGCCGCGCGCGGTCACCTCCTCCAGGATCGCGAGCGTCGAGTCGTACAGGGAGGGGTCCCCCCACACCAGGAAGGCACCGGTGCCGTCCTCGGCGAGGTCCTCCGCGATGAACCGCTCGAAGATCTCGGCCCGCGCACTGCGCCAGCCGTCCACGGTCGGCGCGTACGCGGCGGGGGTGCGGTCCCGGTCCGGGTCCCGGCCCTCGACCAGCCGGTGCCCCGGCCGCCCGTGCTCCGCCAGCATGTCCCGCCGCAGACCGGTCAGACCGGCCTTCTCCTCGCCCTTCTCCAGGATGAGGAAGGCGTCCGTGGCCCGGATCGCCCTGATCGCCTGGAGGGTCAGGTGCTCGGGGTCGCCCGCACCGATGCCGATGACATAGAACTTTCTCACCCGGCCGAGTCTGCCCCATCCCGCCCGGCCCCCCGCCGCCAGGTCCCGGACCGCCGGGCCGCCCCGTCCGGATCCCGGCGGGCCCGCCGCCGCACCCCGGACCGGGTACCGCCACAATGGGCCCATGCCCTCGCATATCGCCCTGACCGCCCTCGTCGTCACCGACTACGACGAGGCCATCGACTTCTACACCCGCGCCCTCGGGTTCGACCTCGCCGAGGACGCCCCGCGCCCCGACGGCTCCCGCTGGGTGGTCGTCCGGCCCCCGGGCGCCGCGGAGACGGGCCTGCTGCTCGCCCGCGCCAAGGACGAAGCCCAGCGCGCCCGGATCGGCGACCAGACCGGCGGCCGCGTCGGCTTCTTCCTCTACACCCGCGACTTCGCCACGGACCACACCCGCATGACCCGCGCCGGCGTCCGCTTCCTGGAGGAGCCCCGCCACGAGCCGTACGGCACCGTCGCCGTCTTCGAGGACCTCTACGGAAACCGCTGGGACCTGCTGGAGCCCGCCGAAACCCCGGCCTGACCCCAGGGGAGACGGCCCGGCCCCGGACCGGACGGCCCGGCCCCGGAAGGGGCGGCCCAACTCCGAGGGGACGGCCTAACTCCGGAAGGCACGCCCCAGATCAGGAGCCTCGGCCGCTGCGTCCACCGGATCCGCAGCGGCCGGGACCCGCCCCGCCAGCTCCCGCGCCCACCCGGCCAGCAGGACGGGGTCCGTACCGTGCGCCGGGCCGCCCGCGTACGCCTCCAGCCCCGCGGCCCCGCGCAGCAGCAGCCGCGCCCCGCCCACCGCATTGCCCCGCGCCGCGTGCGTGAGCCCCACGGCCAGCTGCGCCAGCCCCCGCCACAGCGGGGCCTCCGCCGCCGGCCGGGACTTCCAGGCGTCCTCGAACACCTCGTGCGCATGGAAGGGCATCCCCGCGTCCAGCAGCCGCTGCGCCTCGCGCAGCGTCGCGCGCGGACTGCGCACCACCCCCTCGGGCTGCCGGGCCACCCCCGGCTGCCCGTACGGCAGCGGCCGCCCCAGCCCGTCCCGCGGCCGCGCGCTGCGCGCCCGCCCGTCCCCGTCCCGGTCCCGCCCGGCGGCCGGCCCCCGGCCCGTCCCCGTGATCTCGTCCACGCCCCCATCATCCACCCCGCACCGCCGCCCCCGCGGGACCCGTTCCGGGACGGGAACGATCACCGGTGCCCGGGCACCCCGCTCCGTGGGGTAATGTTCTTCCTGCACCGCCGGTCCGGGGGAAACCCCAGGTCAGTGAGGCATCGGGACGTGGCGCAGCTTGGTAGCGCACTTGACTGGGGGTCAAGGGGTCGCAGGTTCAAATCCTGTCGTCCCGACTTGTGAGAGTCGTGGTCCGAGGGGTCGTTTCAGAAGCATCTGAAACGGCCCCTCGGTCGTTTTCCGGACAGGGCCCCGGCAGACGCGGGCCCCTCCCGGGCCGCCCCCGATATCATGTCCGGGTTCATTGTGATCATCTTCGAATCAACCATCGGCTGAAGCATTGATATCCAAGGCACCGCGCGACGCTCCGCGAATAGACGGCGAGAGCGGCGAGCGCGACGACAAGAGCACGGCCGCGGCGAAGCGGACCAGGGTGGTCCTCTGGACCGCGGTGGCCGTGGTGGCCCTCGGGTTCTTCGTGGCGCTGGAGATCGCCGCGCGGCGGTACGGGCAGCCCGGCCCGCTCACCGTGCAGGCCCGCGAAGTGGTCTTCGCACCCCAGTCCGGCACGGTGCTCTACGCGAGCATGGCCCTGATGATGGTGGTGCTCACCTGGCGCGAGCGGTTCATCGCCCTCGGCGCTGCCGTCGGCATCGACCTGGTCTTCTGGCTGGTCCGCTGGGCCGTCGGCGCCGAGATGATGTTCGGCAACGGCGCGCTGCTGGTCACCCTCGGCGTCGCCGTCGTGGCCCTGACCCGCCGCACCGGCCGCGAACGGATGCTGCTGCTCAAGGGGGTGGGGCTGGCCCTGCTGCTGGTGGCCGGCCGCAAGACCGGCTACACCTGGCTGCTGATCACCTCCAAGACCCGCCCCCAGGTGCTCGACCCGTACGTGGCCGCCGCCGACAACGCCCTCGGCAACCCCTCCTGGGTCGTCGGCCGGATCGTCGAGGCCACCGGAACCGTAGGCTTCCACCTCCTCGAGTGGGTCTACATCCAGCTCGCGGTGGCCGCGGTCGCCGTCGCCCTCTACCAGCTGCGCCACGTGGCCGCCGAGCGCGCCTTCCCGGTCCACCACCTGGTGCGCACGTTCCTCGTGATCGGCCTGGTCGGCCCGGCGGTCTACATGGTCTACCCGGTCGTGGGCCCGATCTTCGCCTACGGGGCCGACGGCGGGCAGTGGGCGGTGGCCGACCTCTGGCCGCACACCGTGCCCTCGATCCCGTCCCCGCAGCCGATCCCCTTCGACGAGTTCACCCCGCGCAACTGCATGCCCAGCCTGCACACCGCCTGGGCGACCGCGATCCTCATCCACGCCGTGAAGGGCCCCCGGGCCCTCAAGTTCCTCGGCGTGTTCTGGATGGTCACCACCCTCGGCGCCACGCTCGGCTTCGGCTACCACTACGGCATCGACATCGTCACCGGCGTGGTCTTCACCCTCACCATCGAGGTGGCCCTGCGCACCCTCGACCGGGCCGGGGACCGGGACGGCATCCGGCTGGTCGCCTGGGGCGCCGCCGTCTTCCTCGCCGTCCTCGCGGCCACCCGCTACCTGTCCACCGAGATGGCCTCCCACCCGTGGGTCTTCGGCCCGCTGGTGCTGCTGGCGACCGCCTCCGTGGTCTACGGGTACGTACGCCTCACCCGCCGCTGGGACCGCACCCCCGCCGACGCCGGACCGGCGCCGCGGCTGCCCGGCCAGCGCAGCGAGAAGGAGCCCGAACTGGTGTGACCGGCGGGGCGCACGGTGGCGAAGGGCCGTGTCCGGAGTCTTCCGGACACGGCCCTTTCGCGTACCTGCTCCCGCGGACGGACCGTTCCGACCGATCCGCCCCCCGGACCCGGCCGCGCCCGGTAGCGTGACCGACTGTCCCGCCCTGCTCCGCCCCCCACACGGTCCCGTAGTCCGCCTGCTGCGGATCCACGCCGCCCAGCCGCGCCCCGACCGAAGGGAACTCCATGAGCACGCAGGCCCCGCCCACCCCGTACCCCCACCTCCTGCGCTGGTTCGGCGGGGAGGCCCCCGACACCGCGAAGATCACCACCGAGCTGCGCGCCATGGCGGCGTGCGACCACTTCCAGCGGTTCCTGCTGGACCTGGAGGACGAGCGCAACGGCCTCGACGAGGTCCTGCACGAGGCCTTCCCGCAGCTCGACCCCGCCAAGCCGGACTTCACCGCGGCCCAGCAGCCCCTGCCGTCCCTCGCCTCGCCCTCGCTGGCCGCCGGGGCGCAGGCCTGCCTCAACTCCCTCGCCCTCGGCGAGCCGCGGGACCGCTTCAACCCGCAGCACCTGTGGAACGGCGACGGGGTCCTGCGGTACAAGGGCGGTTCGGTCTTCGGAACCGTCGAAGGCGTCCGCGAGCGGCTGCGCGTCGGCCCCGGCGGGCTGCTGTACGTCTCCCACGCCCAGCACCCCGTCAAGCGCTGGCTCCAGCAGGGCGGCAAGGACACCACGCTCCAGGGCATCCACACCCTCGTGGCCGACCCCCAGAACGGCGGGTACACGGCCTTCGCCGCCCAGGGCGTCGCGACCTGGCAGTTCTCGTACGGAGGGGACCTGAGCACCCCGACCGGACTCGTCACCGCCCTCGCGAAGAGCAGCGCCTTCCCGTCCGTCGTGTGGGGGGCGTCGTACTGCACGGCGGGCTGGGTCCAGTCGCTGACGGCGACCCTCCTCACCCCGGGCACCGTGGCCGTCCCCGGCGGAGCCACTGCCAGCCTCGGCCAGAACGTCCACGCCGTCCACACGGCGGGCAGCGCCTGGCTCAAGGGCGGCGTGGGCGACTGCAAGCCGAAACAGCTCCCGGCGAGCTGGCGGGCCGACACGGTCGCCACCCTGGGCCCCCGGGCCGGGGTCCACCCGCACTTCCTGCACATCGCGCAGTTCTGCCAGATCCTCAGGGCCGCGGGCTTCCACCCGGGGCGGAAGGACGATCTGGAGCAGCGGATCACCTACCTCCTCACCCACCACGGCAACCGCCGCCAGGACCTCGCCGCGCTGCCGAACATCACCACCTACTACGGGCACCTCTTCTGATCCCGGCCGCGTAGGGTCGGTGCGGAGTACGGCGGTCCGCACCGGGCCGCGAGACGGCACCGCACGGAGCGACACCAGTGGCAGAGCACCAGGACCCGGACCGGCACCAGGACTTTGCCCCGGGCGCCGTGCCCTGGCTGGAGCGCCACCAGGTCGCCGTCTACCTGGGGGCCATCGCCGCGGGCGCGGCGGCCGGGGCGGGCCTCCCGGCCGCCGGGCCCGTCCTGGAGCACGCGGTCAACCCCGTGCTCGCGGCCCTGCTGTACGTCACCTTCCTCCAGGTCCCGGCCGGGGAGCTGCTGCACGCGCTGCGGGCCGGCCGGTTCCTCGGGGCCGTCCTCGCCGTGAACTTCGCCGTGGTGCCGGCCGTGGTCGCCGCCCTGCTGCCGCTGCTCCCGGACGGGCCCCTGCCCCAGGACCAGGCCGTGCGCACCGGCGCCCTCCTGGTGCTCCTCGCCCCCTGCGTGGACTACGTGATCGTCTTCACCGGGCTGGCGGGCGGCAGCAGCCGGCGGCTGCTGGCCGCGACCCCGGTGCTGCTGATCGGGCAGATGCTGCTCCTGCCCCCGCTGCTGTGGCTGTTCACGGGCCCGGAGGCGGGCGGGGTGGTGGCCGCCGGGCCGTTCCTGGAGGCCTTCGCCCTGCTGATCGCCCTCCCGCTCGCCCTGGCCTGGCTCACCCAGGGCTGGGCCGCCCGCCGCCCGGCCGGCCGCCGGGCCGCCGCCACGGCCACCTCGGCCATGGTCCCGCTGATGGCCGCCACGCTGTTCACCGTGGTCGCCTCCCAGGCCCCGCGGCTCGGCGGCCACCTCGCCGAGGTGGCCCGCGTGGTCCCCGTCTACGTGCTCTTCGCCGCCGCCATGGCCGGCGCGGGGCCCGCCCTCGCCCGCGCCTTCCGGCTGGACGCCCCCGACGGCCGCGCCGTGCTCTTCACCGGCGCCACCCGCAACTCCCTGGTCGTCCTCCCGCTCGCCCTCGCCCTGCCCGGTGCCCTCGCCGCCCCCGCGGCCGTGGCGGTGGTCACGCAGACCCTGGTCGAGGTGGTCGCCATGGTCGTCCTCGTACGGCTCGTGCCCCGGCTGCTGCCGGCCTCCGCACCCCGCTGACCTGCGCGCGGACCGGTCCGCGCACTCCCGGGCGCCCCGGCCTGCCGAGGGCGCTATCCGGCCTTGTCCGGAACCTGACGAAAACCGAAACAAACCCTCCGGGACCCAAGATCACCGCATCGAGGTAATGCCCTCTGTTCTCCGGGAGTTGGCGGTGAAGCCGCCGTTACTGTTCCTCAGGATCTGGAGGGAATGCGAGGCATCGCCTCCTTCTTCCCGCACAGCCGACTACCAGCAAGTTCCTTGTAGTTAACCGGTGTTGCCCGGGTTCGCCCGACCCTGCCCCCATGAAGGAGAGCTCATCCGATGACCGTAGACACCAGCCCCGAGGCTCAGCTGGAGACCCTCCGGCAGACCAGCCTCGGGACCGCGGCCGCCCGGAACCTCGCCACCACGACCAAGTCCGCCCCCCAGATGCAGGAGATCACCTCCCGGTGGCTGCTGCGGATGCTCCCCTGGGTGGAGACCAAGGGTGGCGCCTACCGGGTGAACCGCCGGCTGAGCTACACCGTCGGCGACGGGCGCATCGAGTTCGTCCAGGAGGGCGCCGAGGTCCGGGTCATCCCCCAGGAGCTCGGCGAACTGGCCCTGCTGCGCGGCTTCGACGACGACGAGGTGCTCAGCGCCCTCGCCGCCCGCTGCGTGCAGCGCGACTTCCGGCAGGGCGAGGTGCTGGTGCAGCGCGGGGCCCCCGCGGACCAGGTCCACCTGATCGCCCACGGCCGCATCGGCCAGACCTCCGAGGGCAAGTACGGGGACGAGGTGGCCGTCGCCGTCCTCGCCGACGGCGACCAGTACGGCGAGAACGCCCTGCTCGACACCGACGCCGTCTGGGACTACACGGCCACCGCCGAGACCTCCGGCACCCTGCTGAGCCTGTCCCGCGCCGACTTCGAGGCCATCCGGGCCACGGCCCCCCAACTGGACGCCCACATCGAGCGGTTCAGCTCACTGCCGCTCCAGCGGCAGAACAAGCACGGCGAGGCCGAGATCGCCATGTCCTCCGGGCACGTGGGCGAGGCCGAACTCCCCGGCGCCTTCGTGGACTACGAGCTCAACCCGCGCGAGTACGAGCTGTCCATCGCGCAGACCGTGCTGCGCGTGCACACCCGGGTCGCCGACCTCTACAACGGCCCGCACAACCAGACCGAGGAGCAGCTGCGGCTGACCATCGAGGCCCTGCGCGAGCGCCAGGAGCACGAGCTGGTCAACAACCGCGAGTTCGGCCTGCTGCACAACGCCGACTTCAAGCAGCGGATCCAGACCCACTCCGGCCCGCCCACCCCCGACGACCTGGACGAGCTGCTCTGCCGCCGCCGCGGCACGAAGTTCTTCTTCGCCCACCCCAAGGCCATCGCGGCGATCGGACGGGAGTTCAACGCCCGCGGCCTCTACCCGAACCACGTGGACGTGGGCGGCCAGCAGGTCCCGGCCTGGCGCGGGGTCCCGATCCTGCCGTGCAACAAGATCCCGATCTCCAAGGAGAACACCAGCTCCATCCTCGCCATGCGCGTGGGCGAGGACAACCAGGGCGTCATCGGCCTGCGCCAGACGGGCATCCCGGAGGAGTACGAGCCCGGCCTGTCGGTGCGGTTCATGGGCATCAGCGAGCAGGCGATCATGTCGTACCTCGTGACGACGTACTACTCCGCCGCCATCCTCGTGCCCGACGCGCTCGGGGTGCTGGAGAACGTCCAGATCGCCCGCCGCCGCGACTGACGGACCCGCCCGCAGGCCGTGCGCCCGGGGCCCGGAGCTCCCGGGTCGGCCGAGCCGGCCCGGAGCCCGGCGTCCCGGGCACCCCCGGTGACCCCGGGGGTCCGGGCCGGCCCACCACCCTTCTAGGAGCTACGGATGCCCGATCCTGGGCTCTCCCCCCGTCCATCGAGCCTGCCCTCGTCCGCGATGCTGTTCGGCACCCGGATCCCGGCCCCGGCCGGGTCGCCGTCCCCGGCGCCGGATCCGGATCCGTCACCGGATCCGGCCGCCGGGGACCCGGCCGCGGAGGCGGCGGCGCCCGCCGCGGACCCCGGGGCACCCCCCGTCGGGGCGCCCGCCGCGGCTCCGCGGGCCCTCGCCGGGAACCCCGCGCTGGAGCGGATCCTGCGCGGCCCCAGCGGCCTGGGAACCGCGAGCCTGCACTTCGGACCGTGCGAAGTGCCGCCCCCACCAGCGGAGTTCAGCACCGCAGACCCGCCCGGGGCCCCGCCCGTCGCGGAGTGCCGACCGATCCCCGGCCTCTACTTCCACCCGGTGGCGGAACCCGACCCGGTCCGGGTCGAGGAGGTCAGCCGCCGCATCAAGCGCTGGGCCGTGGACGAGGTGCAGGCGTACCCGCCGGAGTGGGAGGACCAGTTCGACGGGTTCTCCGTCAGCCGGTACATGGTCGCCTGCCACCCGGACGCGCCCACGATCGAGCACCTGATGGCCGCGACCCGGCTGATGGTGGCCGAGAACGTGGTCGACGACTGCTACTGCGAGGACCACGGCGGCAGCCCCGTCGGACTCGGCGGCCGGCTGCTGCTCGCCCACACCGCCCTCGACCCGGTCCACACCACGAAGGAGTACGCCCCCGCCTGGGCGGCATCGCTGCTCTCGGACGCCCCCCGGCGCGCGTACCGCTCGGCCATGGAGTACTTCCTCCAACTGGCCACGCCCGCACAGGCCGACCGCTACCGGCACGATATGGCCCGGCTCCACCTGGGCTACCTCGCCGAGGCGGCGTGGGCGCAGACGGAGTACGTGCCGGAGGTCCACGAGTACCTGGCCATGCGGCAGTTCAACAACTTCCGGCCCTGCCCCACCATCACCGACACGGTGGGCGGCTACGAACTGCCGGCGGACCTCCAGGCCCTGCCCGCCATGCAGCGGATCATCGCCCTCGCCGGCAACGCCACCACCCTCGCCAACGACCTCTACTCGTACACCAAGGAACTCGACAGCCCCGGCCTGCACCTCAACCTGCCGGTGGTGATCGCCCGACGGGAGGGCCTGTCCGACAAGGACGCCTACCTGAAGGCGGTCGTGGTCCACAACGACCTCATGCACGAGTTCGAGGCGGCCTCCGCCGAACTGGCCGCCTCCTGCCCCGACCCGCGGGTCCTGCGCTTCCTCCGGGGCGTGGCCGTCTGGGTCGACGGCAACCACTACTGGCACAGCAGCAACACGTACCGATACAGCCTGCCCGACTTCTGGTAGAGATGGGACCTTCCTTGACCAGCACCGTCAGCACCTCCTCGTTCATTCCCGCCCCTGCCGCGGCCCCCTCCACCCCCTACCAGGGCGATATCGCCCGCTACTGGGACCACGAGGCCCGGCCCGTCAACCTCCGCCTCGGCGACGTGGACGGCCTGTACCACCACCACTACGGCATCGGCGCGATCGACCACGCCGCCCTCGGCGACACCGAGGACAGCGAGTACGAGAAGAAGCTGATCGCGGAGCTCCACCGGCTGGAGTCCGCCCAGGCCGAGGTGCTCCTCGACCACCTCGGCGGCATCCGCCGCGAGGACACCCTCGTCGACGCCGGCTGCGGCCGCGGCGGCTCGATGGTCATGGCCCACCAGCGCTTCGGCTGCAAGGTCGAGGGCGTGACCCTCTCCGCCAAGCAGGCGGAGTTCGGCAACAACCGCGCCGCCGAGCTCGGCATCTCCGCATCCGTCCGCTCCCGCGTCTGCAACATGCTCGACATGCCCTTCGAGACCGGCCAGGCGGCCGGCTCGTGGAACAACGAGTCCAGCATGTACGTCGACCTGGACGACCTGATGGCCGAGCACTCCCGGGTGCTCTCCGTCGGCGGCCGCTACGTCACCATCACCGGCTGCTGGAACCCGCGCTACGGCCAGCCCTCCAAGTGGGTCTCCCAGATCAACGCCCACTTCGAGTGCAACATCCACTCCCGCCGCGAGTACCTGCGCGCCATGGCCGACAACCGGCTCGTCCCCCAGGCCGTCATCGACCTGACCCCCGACACCCTGCCCTACTGGGAGCTCCGGGCCACCTCCTCCCTGGTCACCGGTATCGAGGAGGCCTTCATCAACTCGTACAAGGACGGCTCCTTCCAGTACGTGCTGATCGCCGCCGACCGGGTCTGACGCCCGCCGCGCGCAGCGCCCCCGGGGCCGTACCGACACGGCTCCGGGGGCGCGCCCGTGCGTCGAAAACCCGTGGACCGCGCCCGCCCCGGCGCGGGACACTGCCGTTCCTGGCCTGCCGGACATTCACGACAGAACAGGAGTCGGACGGGAATGCCAGAAAAATCCGAAGGTCCCCCAGGCAGGGGGCCCGTGCTCCTCGCCCTGCGCTCCTACGGGCGGGAGCTCGCCCGCCAGCGCCGGTTCGCCGTACCGGCCATGCTGCTCCCCGCCCTCGGCAACATCGGCATCCACTACATCGCCCCCCTCCTCGTCGCCAAGCTCGCCGGCCGCCTCGCCGACGGCGGCGGCACCGCGCTGGGGGCCGTCCTGCCGTACGTCCTCGGCTTCGCGGCCGTCCTGCTGGTCTCCGAGGCCGTGTGGCGGCTCGCCTTCCACTGCCTCAACCGGCTCGACGCCCGCGGGATCGAGCACCTGTACGTGGCCGGCATGGACGAACTCTTCGCGAAGGACGCCTCGTTCTTCCACGACAACTTCGCCGGATCCCTGACCAAGCGGGTCCTCAGCTTCGCCTCCCGCTTCGAGGAGTTCGTCGACACCCTCACCTTCTCCGTGGTGGGCAGCCTCGTCCCGCTGCTCTTCGGCTCGGTCGTGCTCTGGCAGTACGAACCCCTCCTCGTCGTCGGCCTGTTGACGCTCATCACCCTCACCGGGATCTGCGTCTTCCCCCTGATCCGCCGCCGCCAGGCCCTCGTCGACCAGCGGGAGGCCGCCATCGCCCGGGTGTCGGGGCACGTGGCCGACAGCCTCATGAACATGGACACCGTGCGGGCGTTCGCCGCCGAGCGGCGCGAGGCCGCCGAACACCGCTCGCGGGTCGCGGAGTCCCGCCGCCTGACGCTGCGCTCCTGGGACTACGGCAACCTGCGCATCGACACCCTCGTCGCCCCGATGTCGGTGGCCGCCAACTGCCTCGGCCTGCTGCTCGCCGTCGTCCTCGCCGGCGGCAGCCACGGGGTGGAGGCCGTGGTCGTCGCCTTCACGTACTACGCCAACGCCACCCGCATCATGTTCGAGTTCAACCAGATCTACCGCCGGCTGGAGGGCTCCATGACGGAGGCCGCCCAGTTCACGGAGCTGCTCCTGCACCCGCCCACCGTGCTCGACCCGCCCGAGCCCGAGCCGCTGCGCCCGCGGGACGCCGGGGTCCGCTTCGAGAAGGTGGTCTTCGGCCACGCGGGCGGCGGGCCCGGGGCGCCGCCCCTCTTCGACGGACTGGACCTCGACGTGCCCGGCGGCACCCGGATCGGGCTCGTCGGCCGCTCCGGCGGTGGCAAGACCACCCTCACCCGGCTGCTGCTGCGGATGACGGACGTCGAATCCGGCCGGATCCTGATCGGCGGCCAGGACATCAGCCGGATCCGCCAGTGCGACCTGCGCGGGATGATCTCGTACGTCCCCCAGGACCCGGCGATGTTCCACCGCACCCTGCGGGAGAACATCGCCTTCGCCCGGCCCGGGGCCACCGGGGCTGAGATCCGGCGGGCCGCGGAGGCCGCGCACGTCACGGAGTTCGCCGACGGGCTGCCCGAGGGCTTCGACACCATGGTCGGCGAGCGCGGCATCAAGCTCTCCGGCGGCCAGCGCCAGCGGGTCGCACTGGCCCGCGCCATCCTGCGCGACGCCCCGGTCCTGCTCCTCGACGAGGCCACCAGCGCCCTCGACTCCGAGAGCGAGATCCTCGTACAGGAAGCCCTGTGGCGGCTGATGGAGGGGCGCACGGCCCTGGTCGTGGCCCACCGGCTGAGCACGGTCGCCCGGATGGACCGGCTCGTGGTCCTCGACCGCGGACGCATCCTCGAACAGGGCGCGCACCACGAGCTGCTCGCCGCCGGGGGCGCCTACGCCCGCCTCTGGCAGCACCAGTCCGGCGGCTTCCTGGAGGAGGGACCCGTGCCCGCCCCGGCCCGGGCCCCGGGCGACGCACCCGCCGGGCGGCACTGAACCGCCGCACGGCGCGGGGCCCGTACCGCGCCGTGCGGTACGGGCCCCGCGCACGGCGGCCCCGTCAGGCGCCCACGTACTTCGCCAGGTGCTCGCCGGTCAGCGTGGAGCGGGCCGCGACCAGCTCGGCCGGGGTGCCCTCGAAGACCACCAGGCCGCCGTCGTGCCCGGCCCCCGGGCCGAGGTCCACGATCCAGTCGGCGTGCGCCATCACCGCCTGGTGGTGCTCGATGACCACCACGGACTTCCCGGAGTCCACGAGCCGGTCCAGCAGCCCGAGCAGCTGCTCCACGTCGGCCAGGTGCAGACCCGTCGTCGGCTCGTCGAGCACGTACACGCCGCCCTTGTCGCCCATGTGGGTGGCCAGCTTCAGCCGCTGCCGCTCCCCGCCGGAGAGGGTGTTCAGCGGCTGGCCGAGGCTCAGGTAGCCCAGGCCCACGTCCACGAGCCGCTCCAGGATCCGGTGCGCGGCCGGGGTGCGGGCCGGGCCCTCGGCGAAGAACCGCTCCGCCTCCGACACCGGCATCGCGAGCACCTCGCTGATGTCCCTGCCGCCGAACCGGTACTCCAGTACCGAGGCCTGGAACCGCTTGCCCTCGCACTCCTCGCAGGTGCTCGACACCCCGGCCATCATGCCCAGGTCGGTGAAGACCACCCCGGCGCCGTTGCAGGTGGGGCAGGCACCCTCCGAGTTCGCGCTGAACAGGGCCGGCTTGACCCCGTTCTCCTTGGCGAAGGCCTTGCGGATCGGCTCCAGCAGCCCGGTGTACGTGGCCGGGTTGCTGCGCCGGGAGCCGCGGATCGGGCTCTGGTCCACCGAGACCACCCCCTCCGCCGCCGGTACGGAGCCGTGGATCAGCGAGCTCTTGCCCGAGCCCGCGACCCCGGTGACGACGGTCAGCACCCCGAGCGGGATGTCCACGTCCACCTTGCGCAGGTTGTTGCGGTCGGCGCCGCGGATCTCCAGGGCGCCCGTGGGCGTGCGCACCGACTCCTTGAGCACGGACCGGTCGTCGAAGTGCCGGCCCGTGACCGTACCGGCCTTGCGCAGCCCCGCCACCGTGCCCTCGAAGCAGACGGTCCCCCCGCCCGTGCCCGCCGCCGGGCCGAGGTCGACCACGTGGTCGGCGATCGCGATCGTCTCCGGCTTGTGCTCCACGACCAGCACGGTGTTGCCCTTGTCGCGCAACCGCAGCAGCAGCTCGTTCATGCGCTGGATGTCGTGCGGGTGCAGGCCGATCGTCGGCTCGTCGAAGACGTACGTGACATCGGTCAGGGAGGAGCCGAGGTGGCGGACCATCTTCACGCGCTGCGCCTCGCCGCCCGACAGGGTGCCGGCCGCCCGGTCCAGGGAGAGGTACCCGAGGCCGATCTCCACGAAGGAGTCCAGGGTCTGCCGCAGGGACTCCAGCAGCGGGGCCACCGAGGGCTCGGACAGTCCGCGCACCCACTCGGCGAGGTCCCTGATCTCCATCGCGCAGGCGTCCGCGATGCTGATCTTCTTGATCTTCGAGGAGCGGGCGCCCTCGTTGAGCCGCGTGCCGTCGCACTCGGGACAGGTGGTGAAGGTGACCGCCCGCTCCACGAAGGCGCGGATGTGCGGCTGCATCGCCTCCTTGTCCTTGGACAGGAAGGACTTCTGGATCTTGGGGATCAGGCCCTCGTAGGTGAGGTTGACCCCGTTGACCTTGACCTTCGTGGGCTCCCGGTAGAGGAAGTCCTGCATCTCCCGCTTGGTGAAGCGGCGGATCGGCTTGTCCGGGTCGAGGAAGCCCGACTCGGCGTAGATGCCGACCGTCCACACGTTGTCCGACTTCCAGCCGGGGATGGTGAACGCGCCCTCCGCGATCGACTTCGAGTCGTCGTACAGCTGGGTCAGGTCGATGTCGGAGACCGAGCCGCGGCCCTCGCAGCGGGTGCACATGCCGCCGGTGCGGCTGAAGGTGACCTTCTCCGTACGGGTCTTCGCCGCGCCGCGGTCCACGGTCATGCCGCCGCTCGCCTTCACGGAGGCGGTGTTGAAGGAGTACGCGCTCGGCGGGCCGATGTGCGGGCTGCCGAGCCGGCTGAAGAGGATCCGCAGCATGGCGTTCGCGTCGGTGGCCGTGCCGACCGTCGAGCGCGGATCGCCGCCCATCCGCTGCTGGTCCACGATGATCGCCGTGGTCAGGCCGTCGAGCACGTCCACCTCGGGCCGGGCCAGGTTCGGCATGAACCCCTGGACGAAGGCCGGGTAGGTCTCGTTGATCAGCCGCTGCGACTCCGCGGCGATGGTGTCGAACACCAGTGAGCTCTTGCCCGAGCCGGACACCCCCGTGAACACCGTCAGCCGGCGCTTCGGGAGCTCGATGCTGACGTCCTTGAGATTGTTCTCGCGCGCTCCGTGGACCCGGATCATGTCGTGGCTGTCGGCGACCTGCGGTCCGCCCGACCGCGTCCCCGTGCCCCTGGCCCTGCTGCTCATCGTCTCTCCATCCGCGTCCGCAACTGCCTCCGGCGGCCCTCCGCCGCCCTGGGCCCGCCCCGCCCCTCCCGGCCGGCACGCGCCCCACCCCGCCACGCTATCCGGGCGGCCGCGGACGTGCTTCTCCATTCCTGACCCCTCCGGCGGCGGCCCCGGCCCGCGGGTGCGCGGGGGGTACGGGAGGGGGGTACGCGAAAGGGGCTGCGGCCCGGCTCGTACGATGGGCCCGTGACCACCGCCGTGCAGCCGACGAGCCGACGCCCCGCCGGGCCCGGCCTCGTGCTGCTGGTGCTCCTGGTCCTGGCCGGGGTCCTCGGCATGCACGCCCTCGGCCCGGCCCCCTCGGGCCCGGGCACGCGCCCGGCCGGAGCCGCCCCCGCCGCCCCGGCAGGGCACGCCGCGCCCGACGGCGCCGGGCACTCCGCGTTCCGGGCGCCGGCCGCGTCCTCCGGCGGGGACTGCGCGCACCCGGCCGGCGGTGCGGGCCACGCCCGGCATGCCGACGCCACCTGTGCCGCGACCGGGGTCGCGGCCCCCTACTCCCCGCCCGCCCCGCTCCCCGCCCTGCCCGCCCCGGACGACGCCTCCGCGCCCGCGGCCGGCGCGGTGCCGGAGGGGGCCGCGGCCGGCCGGGCGCCGCCCGACCTGTCGGAACTCCAGCTCCTGCGGATATAGGACCGCCCGCACGGCCGGGCCCTCTCGGACGCCTCCGGGCCGGCCGCCGTGCTCCGGCACCTGTGATCCGTACCCCGCGCACGCCCGCTGTCGGCGGGCTGCGCAGCGAGGAGTTCCACCACCATGAGCACGACCCGATTCCGTACCTCTGACCGCCGTACCCCTGACCGCCGTACCGCCGCCCGCAGGACCGCAGCGCTCGCAGCCGCCGGTGCGGCCGTGTTCGTCCTGGCCGCCTGCGGAGGCACCACCGGGGGCGGGGGCCAGGGGCACAGCACCCACGGGGCCCGGCCGGGCGCCACCGCGACCGTCTCCGCCCCCGCCGGGGCGGCCGCACGGCACAACGCGGCCGACGTCGCCTTCGCCCAGGGCATGGTCCCGCACCACCGGCAGGCCGTGGAGATGGCCGCTCTGGCCGCCACCCGGGCCGGATCCCCCGAGGTGAAGGCCCTGGCCGCGGAGATCAAGAAGGCCCAGGACCCGGAGATCCGGACCCTGACCGGCTGGCTGGAGGAGTGGGGCGCCGAGGTGCCCGCACCGGGCGCCGCCGACCACTCCGCCCACGGGGGCGGGGCGGCCGGGATGATGACCGCCGAGGAGATGGCCGACCTGGCCGGGGCCACGGGCCCGGCCTTCGACGCGGCCTTCACCCGGCTGATGATCAAGCACCACGAGGGCGCGGTGGAGATGGCCCGTACCGAGCTCGCCAAGGGCTCCTACCCGGCCGCGAAGGCCATGGCGCAGGCGATCGTCACCTCCCAGTCCGCGGAGATCGACCGCATGGAGGAGTTCCGCACCGCGAGCTGAACCGTCCCGGCGGGGGAAGGCCCGTACGGCTCCCCCCGCCGGGCCGCGGCCCGACGGCCGGGCCCGCGTGCCCGGCCGCCCGTGCCCGGCCGCGCGCCCGGCCCGGCGCCGGGGGTCAGGGCGCGGGGAGCGGGCGGCGCGCGTAGCAGAAGAGGTGTTCCTCCGGGCCGGCGATCCCGCTCTCCGGCTGGAACACCGACACCGCGTGGTGCAGCACCTCCAGGCCGCAGTCCTCGCGCAGCCGCCGCAGGCAGTCCTCGACGGAGAAGCTCGACACCTCCACGCGGCGGCCCATCCACTCGATCTCGACCCCGTCCACGTCCGCCGGAACGGTCGCCGCCACGAGGTACCCGCCGGGGGCCAGCCAGCCCGCCATCCGGCGCAGGGACTCCGCCGCCTCCCGGCGGGTCATCATCAGCAGCGGGAAGAACGCGCACACCGCCTCGAACCCGCCCTCCGGCGCCCGGTACTCCCGTACGTCGCACTGCTCGAACCGGGCTCCCGGCACCTGCTCCCGGGCCAGCGCGACCATCGTCGCCGACACGTCGATCCCGGTGACCCCGCAGCCCGCCCGGACCAGCCGGTCGGCCACGGGCCGCCCCGTCCCGCTGCCGACGTCCAGCACCCGGGCGCCGGGGGCCAGCCGGGCCGTCAGCCAGTCCAGCGCCTCGTGCTGGCCCGGCAGGGCGGCGAAGGCCTCCTCGTACTCCGCGCCCAGCCCGTCGAACAGCTCCGCCGCCGAGACGGTGCGCTTCCCCTCGTCTGCGTGCACGCGTGCACACCCCTTCCTCCGGTACGCGGTGGCCGGACCGCCACCGTCACGGACTCCCTACCCCGGCCGGGCGGCCCCGCCCCCGCCGGTGCCCCCGGATGCGGGCCCGTCGGCTCCGACGGCTCCGTCGGCACCGACCGCTCCGACCGCTCCGTCTACGTTCAGCGGGCGCGTCGCCGGCCCCTGGAGCACCCGGCCGTCGTCAGCGGCGAACCGCGAGCCGTGGCAGGGGCACTCCCAGGTCCGCTCGGCCTCGTCGAAGCCCAGCTCGCAGCCCATGTGGGGGCAGTGCATCCGGCGGAACCCGGCCGCGTAGTGCCGGGCCACCGCGGTCTGGGCCCGGACCACCCCGGGCAGCTCGCGCAGGGGGAGGACCCGCCGCGGGTCGCACCACGGTCCAGGAGGGCCGCGGGCCGCCCGCGAGATGGGCGGTCAGCAGCTCCGCGGCGACCAGACCGCCGCTCAGGCCCCAGCCGCCGAACCCGGTCGCCACGTACACGTGCTCCGTGCCGGGGTGCTCGTGCCCGATCAGCGGGAGCCCGTCGGCGCTGAACACGTCCTGCGCGGACCAGTGCCGCACCCCGCCCGCCGCCCCGTCCTCCGCTGCGTCCGCTCCTTGGCCCGCCGCCCCCTCCGCCCCCGAGCCGAAGCCGGGGAAGTGCGTCCGGGCCCAGGCCTCCAGCCGGCCGAAGCGGGCCCCGGTACCGCCGGCCCCCGGCTCGCCGGCCTCGCCCGCCACCACCAGCAGCCGCCGCCCCGGCCCGTACGGGCTGCTGCGCACCGAGCGGGTGCGGTGGTCCGGGGTCAGGTACATCCCGGGCGGTGCGGTGCCCTCCGGCACCGCCGCGGCCACCACCAGCTCGCGCCGGACCGAGAGCCGGGCCAGCAGCGAGGCGTGGCAGGCCACCGGCATCTGGGTGGCCAGGACCACGTCGTCCGCGGTGACGGTGGCGCCCCCTTCGAGGGTCAGCCGGCAGGCGGCCCCGTCGTGGACGGCGGTGACGCGGGTGTGCTCGTGGATGCGCCCGCCGCGGGCCAGCAGGTCGGCGGCCACGCCGAGCAGGAACCGCTGCGGGTGGAACTGGTACTGGCCCGCCAGGGCCACCGCCGCCACCGGGAACGGCAGGCCCGCGTCCGGGCCCGGCAGGAAGCGGGCGTCCAGACCGGCCCGTACCGCCGCCTCGGCCTCGGCCCGGAACTCCTCCGCGCGGTCGGGGTCCTGCGTGTACACGACCGCGGGGAAGCGCTCGGCCTGCGCGTCCACGCCGAGCTCCGCGCACAGCTCCGGCAGCCGTTCGACGGCCTGCTGCTGGGCCCGCGCGTGCTGCCAGGCGGTCTCCGGGCCCCGGTCCGCGGTGAGCCGGGCGTAGCAGAGCCCCTGGAGCGAGCTGACCTTGCCGGTGGTGTGCCCGGTGGTGCCGGAGCCGATGCGCCCCGCCTCCAGGACGAGCACGTCGAGGCCGGCGCGGGCCAGCTCGCGGGCGGTGCACAGGCCGGCGATGCCCGCGCCGACCACCGCCACCCCGGTCCGCGCGTCCTCCCGCAGCGGCGGGCGGGGGGCGGGTGCGGGTGCGCTGTCCAGCCAGTAGGAGCCGGCCATGGTCACTCCTCTCCGCGGGTCGGCAGCCCGGGACCGGGCGGCCCATGCGTCCATCGTCCCCCGGACGGCGCTTCCGTGCCCGTGTAAAGAATCTTTGACACGGTGTCTGTCTCGCTTTACATTCCCGGTATGGCTCTGGAAGAGAAGCGCGCCTGGATCATGGCGCTCGTCACCGTCGTCGCGTACGGCGCCTACCTCGCCGTCGTCCTCGGCGGGGCGGACGGCGCCCCGCTCACCGAGACGGCGTACGTACCCGCCCTGCTGTGGACGATCGGCTGCGCCGCCGCCGCTGCGGCCGCCCTGCACATCGCCGTCTCCCTCACCGACCCCGACGGGCGGCAGCGGCCCGACCAGCGCGACCGCGAGATCGGCCGGTTCGCCGAGTACACGGGGCAGTCCCTCGTGGTCATCGGCGCCATCGCCGCCTTCGTGCTGGCCCTCGCCGAGGCCGACCACTTCTGGATCGCCAACGCCGTCTACCTGGCCTTCGCGCTCTCCGCGGTCGTCTCCTCACTGGCCCGCATCGCCGCCTACCGGAAGGGCTTCCACCCGTGGTGAAGCCCAGGCCGACCCGGGTCACCAACAGCATCCGCGCCCTGCGCTTCGCCCGCGCCGAGATGACGCAGGCGGAGCTGGCCCGCCGGATCGGCGTGACCCGCCAGACCGTGATCGCCATCGAGCAGGGGCGGTACTCGCCCACGCTGGAGATGGCCTTCCAGATCGCCCGCACCCTCGGCGTCCCGCTCGAACAGGTCTTCCAGTACCCCGAGAGTCCCGAGGACGCCGTCCACACCGACAGCCCCGAGCACCCCGGAGCCCCGGACGGTGCCGCCCGCCCCGCAGAGGAGTCACCGTGAAGGCAGTGCTGCACGACCGCTACGGCCCGGTCGAGGTCCTGGAGCTGCGGGAGGTGCCCGAGCCGAGCCCCGGACCGGGGGAGGTGCTGGTGCGGGTGCACTCCGCGGGCGTGGACCCCGGGGTCTGGCACCTGATGACCGGGCTCCCGTACCTGCTGCGGCTGATGGGCTACGGGCTGCGCGCCCCCAAGGTCCGCATCCGCGGGCGCGACGTGTCGGGCCGGGTCGCGGCGGTCGGCGCGGGGGTCACCCGCTTCGGGGTCGGCGACGAGGTCTTCGGCATCTGCGAGGGCTCGTTCGCCGAGTACGCCTGCGCCCCCGAGGACCGGTTCGCCCGCAAACCGGCGGCGCTCGGCTTCGAACAGGCCGCGGCCCTGCCGATCTCCGGCCTCACCGCCCTCCAGGCCCTGCGCGACGCGGGCCGGGTGCGGGCCGGGCAGCGGGTGCTGGTCATCGGCGCGGCCGGCGGTGTGGGCGCGTACGCCGTACAGCTCGCCAAGTCCTACGGGGCGCACGTCACCGGCGTGTGCAGCACCGCCAAGACCGGGTTCGTCCGCGAACTCGGCGCGGACGAGGCCGTCGACTACACGCGCGAGGAGTTCACCGACGGCTCCCGCCGCTGGGACCTCGTCCTCGACATCGCGGGCAACCGCCCGCTGCCCGTCCTGCGCCGCACCGTCACCCCGAAGGGGACGCTGGTCGTCGTCGGGGGAGAGGGGGAGGGCCGCTGGTTCGGCGGCACCGACCGGACCCTGCGGGCGGTGCTCCTCGGGCTGTTCACGGCCCAGCGGCTGCGCGGGCTCGTCTCCTCCGAGTCCGCGGCGGACATCGAGGAGCTGCGCAGGCTCGCCGAGGAGGGCGTGCTCGTCCCCGCCGTCGACCGCTCCTTCCCCCTGGCGGAGGCCGCCGACGCCATCCGGTACGTGCAGGGCGGCCGGGTCCGGGGCAAGGCGGTGCTCACGGCCTGAGAGGGGGACCGGGCCGCCGGATCCCGGTGATCCTGGAGGCCCGGCCCGGTCGTCCGGGTGGATCAGGCGAAGGCCAGGGTCCGGAAGTCCGCCCGCAGCCGGTTGCGGGCCGCGCGGCCCGGACCCGGGTCGTGCCCGCCCGGCGGCGGTACGGTCAGCAGGACCGCCCAGCGGTCCGCGGCCGGCCGGACCCACAGGCCCGCCCCGCCGCTGCCGTGGTGCACCCACAGGTCCGGCCGGCGGCCGCCCCCGGTCGCCGCGGGATGCCAGAACAGCCCCCGGGCCGGAGCGAGTTCGCCGGTGCGGATGCGCAGGGACTCGGCGATCCAGGGGGCGCCGAAACCGACCGGCGGGCCGGGGGCGGGGGCGGCCGTGCCCGCCGCCGGGTCCGCGGCGGGGATCGCCGTCGGGATCGCCGTCGGGTCCGTGTCCGGGATCGCCGCCGTGACCGTGCCCGGATCCGCATCCGGGGCGGCGGAGGGCGTACGCGGGGACAGCAGGTGGGCGAGGAAGCGGCCGAGGTCGTCCAGGACGGTGGCCACGCCCGGCGCGCCGCCCGCGGCCCCGGGGGCGGCGGGCCCGCGGTCCGTACCGCTGCCGCCCCCGCCGTACGGGCCGCCCGCCGGGCCCGGGTGCCAGCGGGTGCCCGCCATGCCGAGGGGGCGCCAGACCCGCTCGGCCGCGACCTCGCCCGCCGGGCGCCCCGCCAGGTGCTCCACCAGCCTCCCCAGCAGGTGCCCCGAGCGGTCGCTGTACTCCACGGCCTCGCTGGGCCGCCGGTGCGGCGGCCCGCCCGGCAGGCCGTCCTCCGCCGGCCCGCGCAGCCCCGCCGTGTGCGTGAACAGGTGGTGCGGGGTCACGGCCCCCAGCGGATGGCCGCGGAACAGCTCCCAGGAGCGGGCCAGCGGGGTGTGCAGCCGCAGCGCCCCCTCCTCGAAGAGGGCGCCCGCAGCCGACCACACGGCCAGGACCTGCCCCAGTCCGCCGGACGCCCCGAACCGGAACTCCGTGCCCGGCCCGCGCGGCAGCCGCCCCGCGGCGCCCCGGTCCAGCACGCCCCCGGCGCGCCCGACGGCCCACACGGCGCCGCCGTGCACCCCCGCGCGGACCCCGGCCTCCACAAGCTCCCCGATGCGGCCGCCGGAGCGGCCGGTGCTGACAGCAGCCATGGCGCCAACGTAGCCCGGCGCGACCCGCCCGTGCGGTCCCGCCACCTGATGTTCATCCGGCCGGGGCGGTGTTCCGCTTCCGGCGCGGATCGGCGTCGTGTGGCGTCCGTGCGGCGTCCGGCGGTGTCCTGTGCGCCGTCCGGCCGGTCAGACGAAGTTGACCCGGCCGCGGACCAGCAGCGGGTCGTCCTGGAACTGCCACAGCGGTACGGCGGAGTTGCCGACCCGGAAGCGGCCGCCGAAGTGCAGGCCGAGCACGCGGTGGCCGGAGAGGTCGAAGACCGGGGAGCCGCTGTTGCCGCCCAGGGTCGAGCAGTCGTGGCCGAGGACCGGCTGCCCGTCCGCCAGCCCGGTCACCGCGCCCGGCTGGAGCCGCTTCACGTTGAACACGTCCATGAAGATCCGCCGCATGGCCTCGGGCTCGTTGCGCCGGCCGTCCGCCGCCGGGTACCCGACCACGTACACCGGCCGGCCCTCCAGTCCCTCCGGGGGATCGGCCGCCACCTCCAGCGGGCCGGGCAGCGGGCTCCCGTCGGCGGCCGCGGGGGCCACCCGCAGCAGGGCGAGGTCCACCTCCGCGTGGATGCCCAGCACCTCGGTCACCGCGAACTCCGGCGCCCCGGCCGCCGCCGCGGGCCCGAACTCCTCGCGGGTGTCCACCCGGGCGGACATGCCCTGGCGGAAGCTCCCGCCGGAGCCGTCGCCGCGGGCGAACTCCGCCGCCACGTGGCGGTTCGTCATCACCGTGTCGGGTCCGACGAGGAACGCCGTTCCCAGCCAGTCCAGTTCGGGGTGCCCGGCCACCTCCACCCGCCCGACGCGCGCGATCGAGGACCGGATGGCCTCCCGCTCCCCGTCGAGCACCGCCCAGTCGCCCTCCTGCGAGGCGAAGTCCTGCCCCTGCACCAGGATCGCGGGCCGGCCCTCCAGCAGGACGATCGCCTCCATCCCGAAGGACTCGTCCTCGTCCACGTCCCCGGGCCGGCCCGCGGCCAGCTTCTCCAGGCCGCCCGCCCCGGCCCGCAGCACCCGGGCCCGCTCCTCGCGGGCGAACCGGGCGATCTCCCCGGCCGCCTCCTCGTCCGGCGGCAGTTCCTGCCCGGACTCCTCGACCTCCGCGTCCAGGTTCCTGCGCACGCGGTCGGCCACCTCCAGCAGGTCCGAGAAGACCTGTTCGGGGCCGGTCGCCACGGGGGATCCGCGCCACATGTCAGTCCACCTCCGCCGCAGTCGTGACGGCGGGCGCGCTCTGCGCCGCCGTGATCTCGGCGTGCACCGCGGGGCAGTGCTGCGCCAGGTGCCGCAGGACGGCGCTCATCTGGGTGCCGACGTTCACGAAGGCCGCGTCCCGGCCCTGGAAGGCGACGCCCTCGACCCGCCGGGTGCCCCGGTGCAGGGCCACCACCGTCCAGTCGTCCGTGAGGACGGGGGCCCCGGAGGAGCCCCCGCGGGTGTCCGTGAAGTAGTACACGTCCCGCTCGTCGGCCTCGTGCACGAGGTTGTTGCGCAGGGCGACCCGCTTGGGCCGGCCCAGGGGGTGCTGGATGATGTTCACCGGCACCGGCGCGCCGGCCGCTACGAGAGGGGCGGCGGCCACGCGCAGTCCGGGCCGCGCCGCCGGGTCCACCACCCGCAGGACGGCGTAGTCGAGTTCCCGGTCCCAGGCGAGCAGGGCGCTCACCGCGCACTCCACGCCCGGTGGGGGCCCGGTGTCCCCGTCCGCCTCCTCGTCCGTGTAGTCGAACCGGGCCCGGGCGCCCAGGGCTTGCAGCTCCAGGTCCACGGGGTCGGCCTCGGGGCGTACGGCGCCGGTCGCCGAACGGGCGTTGACCACATGGTGGTTGGTCACCAGCAGCCCGGGGGCGGCCAGCCAGCCGGTGCCGGTGTGCGGGAGGGCGGGCCGCAGCGGGGCACCGCCCTGGTACGGCAGCACCCTGATCCGGGCCACCGAGGCCCCCGCCAGCTCCCCGCCGCGCAGGAAGGCGAAGGGCACGGTGTCGTCCAGGTGGACGACGGCCTCCTTGGCCTCCGGCCCCGCGGCGGCGGGCAGCGGGACGTCCGGTTCCCCGGCCGCCGCCCGCGCCACCTTGTCCAGGGCCTGCTGGAAGACGGCCCGCGGGGCCCGGGCCGGGGTCTGGGCCACCGCGTTGCGCAGCCAGACCTCCAGCGGCACGGTCCCGTCCACGAGCCGCTCCACGCGGTTCATCTCGTTGAGGTCGGAGTGCACCTGCTGCCCCGGGGCGGGCACGTGGGGCAGGACGCCCTTGTACGCGGGCAGGATCCCGTCCAGCAGGAGGCGGCGCACGAGGGGGTCGGCGAGGTCCGCCGCCAGGGCCGCGTCGCGCACCTGGAGGACCTCGTCGGGGGAGAGGTACCGCACGTCGTCGCTCATCTCGAACATCCCTGGTGTCCCTGCCATCTCGGATCAGGCCGCGCGAGGGCCGCTCCCTCCGGCGGGGTGCAGGACGGGGGCGGGGGCGGCGCGGGCCGCGGTCGCGGGCGGGGGCGCGGTGCCCGAGCCCATCGCGGCGGCCACCGCGGCGGCGAGGGCCCCGCTGTGGTCCCGGACCACGAGCAGGTGCCGCGCCAGCCCGTCGAGCGTCCCGAGCCGCCGGGCCTCCCGCAGGATCCCGGCGGTCCCGGGCATCGGCCCGTCCCGGTCGGGAGCGGGGGCGGCAGTGGGGGCGGGGTACGGGTACGGGGCGGAGACCGGCGCGGGTGCGGGCGCGTTCGGTGCGCCGGGTGCGGCGGGTGCGGGTGCGGCCGGGGCCGCCGTCGGGTACGGGGGCGGGGGCGCGGTGCGGACCGGGGCCGGCGGGGGCGGGGCGGGGAACGCCGTTGTGGGCTGCACGGGCTGCACGGGCTGCACGGGCTGGACGGGCTTGGGCTGTGCGGGCCGGGGGTGCGGGGTGGCGGCCGGGGTGTCCACTGCCTCCTCCAGGATCCGCAGCAGCGCCATCCGCAGCTGCGGCTGCTCCTGCACCGCACGCCCGATCGCCTCCGCCAGGGTGCCCAGTACCGCGTCGTCGGCCGCGGGCAGCCCCACCACCTGGAGGGTGTGGTCCAGTGCCTGCGGGTCCTGCCGCGAGACCTCCGCGGCCACCGCCCGCACCAGCGCCGGCTGGCGGCCCAGCTCCTCGTCCGGGATCCCGCGCAGCCGCTGCGCGAGCCGGCCGGCGGCGGCCTCCGGGTCCCCGTCCCGGGAGGCGGCCGCCAGCCGGGACCTGGCCAGCAGGACGCCCATCGCCTCGAAGTCCCGGCCCAGCCGCCCCGCGATGTCCTCGGCCTCGGCCAGCCCCCGGTCCGCATCCACCAGGTCCCCGTCCTCCTCGGCCAGCTTCGCGGCCATCAGGAGCAGTTCCAGCTGGAGTTCGGCGCAGCCGGCCTCCTCGGCCCGGTCCACGGCCTCCTCGGCCCCGGCCCGCGCCTGCGCCCGCCGCCCCTGCCGGGTCAGGGTCTCGACCAGCAGCGGGTGCAGGGCGCTGCCGGGGGTCCACGGCCGGCGCTCGGCCAGCCGCGCGGCCGCGGCGTCCACGAACCCCTGCACGAGCAGGTCCTCCACCTCGCGGGCGGCGATCCGCTCCCAGTCCTCCTGGTCCGCCTCCTCCATGACCCGGTCGGGGGTGTGGCCGCCGAGGAGGCCGCCGAGGAAGGCGGCCGAACGGGCCGTCATGTCCTGCTCCGCGCCGATCAGGTAGCGCTCCACCCCCGGCATCCAGCGGCGCTCCACCTCACGCGGGTTCTCGTTGAGCCGCAGCCGGTGGTACACCTCCTCGGCCCGCGCCTGCGGCCCCTCGCGGGCCGCGTAGTAGGCGACCGCCCGCCGCCCCACCGCCCGCATCAGATCCGTACGGGAGTTGTCGGCCAGCCGCAGGGTGATGGCGCGCAGGTCGGACCGGTGGCGTACGGCCTCGGGGCCCGCGGGCTCGACCAGGTCGAGCCGGGACAGCAGCCCGAACAGGCGGCGCGCCGCGGCCTCGTCGGGCACGGTGAGCCCGCAGGGCTCCGCGAGCACCTCGCGGACCAGAGCCGGGGTGACGGTGCGCAGGGCCAGGCCCGCCTGGGCCAGTTCGCGGACGTCGGGGTCGGCGATGTGCTTGAGGATGCGCTCGTAGAGGGTGCCCTGGACGAGCAGGCGGTCGACGGTGCGGAAGAAGCGGCGCCGGGCCGGGAGCCCGTCGACGAGCTCGCCCAGGGGGGTGCCGTCGGCGCGGGCGAGCACGGCGGCGCGCGCGGCGAGTTTGAGGCTCAGCGGGTGCCCGCCGACCCGCTCGGCGAGGGCCCGCGCGGTCTGCGGGTCCTCCACCCCGCTGGACAGCAGCACGTCCACGGCCGCCTGCGGGTCCAGCTCGCCCAGCTCGACGGTCTTCAACTCGGCCAGCCGGGCGGGGTGTTCCACGGGGGCGCGGCCCGAGACGATGAACCGCAGCCGCGGGTACACCTCCTGGAGAGCGGCCCAGATCGCCCACATCCGGCCGATCACCGGGGAGCCCCGGTACTGGGCCTCCTCGAATGAGTCCACCGCCACGACCAGCGGCGGGCCCGGCCGGTCGGCGGGCGCGGCCACGGCCTCCACCAGCAGGGCGGCGACCCGCCGCACGAGATCGCCCTCGCGCCCCGCGGCCTCCGCGTGCAGGCCCGAGGAGGAGAGCCGGCCCAGTGCGGAGCGGGTGGCGGAGAGCCGGTACAGCTCGTCGACCTCGTTCTGCTCGGCCCGCTGGGCCGCCGCCGCGGCCTCGCACTCGTGCGCCAGCGCGTCGAAGGCCGCGCGGTGGGCGGGGTGCTGCATCCCGAACTGCCGGGCGATCTCCGCGATCATGGTGACGGGTTCGTGGACGGAGAGCGTCGGGCGCTCGAAGTCCACGTAGGCGAAGGGGAATCCGGGCCCGAAGTCGCGCAGCCCGTCCAGCAGGAACCGGGCGAGCAGGGTGCTCTTCCCGATCCCGCCGAGCCCGTGGACCACCAGCGGCGGCTCGGGGCCGCTGGTGGCGGCGCGGACGAAGCCCAGGCGCGCGGGGTGCGTGCGGACGGGTGCCGCGGCCTCCCCGGCTCCCGGCGCCCCGGCTCCGGGTGCACCGTCGGCGGCCGGCCCGCCCTCCGCCCCCGTCGCCGCCCGGGGTCCCGTGTCCGGGGGCAGGCCCACGTAGGAGCGCAGGGCGTCCAGTTCGGCCGCGCGGCCGTGGAAGGCGCCCGCCGCCAGGCGCTGGAGGGGCTGTACCAGCCGGGCCCGCTCCAGCAGCCGCCGGATCTCCCCGGCCGCGGGCAGCCCGGCGGTGCCGGGGACCAGGGACAGCCACAGGACGGCCTGGAGGGTGTCGGCGAGGGTCTCGACCCCGGCCTCCTCCAGATGCGGCGGGTTCCCGGACAGGAGGGCGAGCGCGGCCCGTTCGGGGCAGGGGCCGGGCGGGCTCTGGGCGAGGTTCGCCTCCAGGGCCAGCCGGGCCGCCGCCGGACCCGCCAGGCTCCGCAGGGCCTCCTCGCGCACGTCCTGGCGCAGCGCCCAGGCGCTGCCGCGGTCCGTGCCGCCCAGCGCCCGGCAGTCGTCGACGAGTTCGAGGGCGGCGCGGCCGGTGGCGGCCGGCTCCCCGGGCAGGCGCAGCCCCACGGGGTCGAACTGGGCCAGCAGGCAGGCGGCTTCGCGGTACCCGCGCCGCAGGGCGGAGGGCGGGGCGGCGCTGCCGGCGGCCGCGCCGAGCTCCGCGCGCAGCCGGTCGGGGTACTCCTCGTCCCCGCGCAGCCCGCGGTACGCCCGTACGGCGGCCTCGGCGGCCGTGCACACCTTGCGCATGTAGCCGTCCGGGCCCGGGGCCGCGGCGGCCTCCAGCACGGCCGGCACGGTCAGGTCCACCAGGTCGGCGATCCGGCCGGGTCCGGCGGGGGCGGGTCCCGCGCCCGGCTGCGGCTCGCCGGCGAAGAACTGCCCGAAGAACTCCCGCAGATCCTGCCCGCCCACCGGACGGGCGGTGTCCCGGCACTCGTTCTTCCGTATGTCGTAGGGGAGTTGGCGCATCGTCGCCGAGTAGCCGAGCAGGACCAGGCGGGGCACCGTCCGCTCGCGGCGCGGCGCGTGCTCGTAGATGGCCAGGGCGAGCTTGCCGATGCAGTCCCAGACGTCCGAGCCGGGGTCGAGCTTGTCGCACTCGTCGAGGACGAGCCAGAAGGCCTCGTCGGCGTCCGTGGCGCGGGCCACGATCCGGTGCACGGCGTCGTCGATCGAGGGCAGTGGATCGTTCAACTGTGTCGGGTTCAACGGCGAGATGCCGGCATCGTGGTCCGTCACGAACTCCGCCAGCCGCCGCACCACCCCCGCCGCCGTCGAGGTGGGCGAGAGCGTGACCCGGACCGGCCGGAAGCCCGCGTGCTGTCCGACGTGCCGGATCAGCGCGTACGTGTAGGAGCGCCCGCTGCCCGGCTCGCCGTCCACGGCGAGGACGGTCTTCTGCGGGTCGGCCGTGAACTCGCGCAGCCGCCTGCGCAGGTCCGCGCGGTCGATGAAGACCTCCGAGCCGCCCCGGAGCACCGAGGTCAGGTAGAAGTCCGCGGGGGAGTCGTGCAGCCGGGCGTCCTCGGTCAGCCGGTCGAGGAAGGCCCTCGCCTGGAGCCCCTCCGGCAGCACGCTCAGCCCGTCCACCCGCACCAGCGCCCCGAGCAGCCGGCACTGCCCGCCGATATCGCGGCGGGAGGCCCGGACGAGGGCCGCGGCGTTCTCACCGCTCCTCATGGTCAGCGGGAGGTCGCCGATGAACTCCTCGGGGAACGCGAACTGCCGGAGCGGGACGTAGGGGTCCGGGGTGTCCAGAAGATGGTCCCGCACCCACTGTTTGACGAGGTCCCACTCGGTATCGGTGAGCGGCATACCGCACCTGCCCGGCCGCCCCAGCGGAGCGGGGAGGGGGACTGACTGATACCTGTCATGGTTTCACTCGGTCTGTTCCGGTGCAAGGCGGCCGAAAAGGGTCCGTACGGGCCCCCGCACGGGGGCGGCGGACAGGTACTCGCGGATGCCGTGGTGGTTGCCGCTGCTGTTGGTGACGAGGTGGTCGGTGACCAGGTGCGCGGGGGCGAACTCCGGGCGCAGGGTGTGGTCGAGGGCGACCAGGTCCCGCAGGTCGGAGGCGTTGTGCCAGACCGCCGTCCCGCGCGGCACGGCCGGCGGCTGCCGCAGCAGGTCCCGGATCTCGGTGATCCCGAGCGGGGAGCCGACCGTGACCAGCAGCTCGACGGGCCGCGGGGCCTCCCGCAGCACCTCGTACGCGGCGACCGAGCCGAGGCTGTGGCCGAGGACGACCAGCGGCCCCCCGGCGGCGGCGTCCAGCTCGGCGCGGACCACCTCCCGGATCGCCTCGCCCGCCCCGCCGAAGAAGTAGGCGTGCACGTCCTTGAAGGTGTGCTTCACCAGCAGCCGGAACACCTCCCCGCGGGCGAAGCGGGGCAGCGGCAGCGCCTCCAGCCCGGCATCCCCGCCGGGCGGAGCGGCCAGGGTGTCGGCGAAGTACGTCATCCGCAGCAGCCACTGCGCGAGCGCCTCCTCGCCCGCCGCCCGGCCGGGCTCCCCACCGGCCCCCCCGCCACCGGCCGCCTCCTCACCGCCCCCGGCCGCCACCTCCCCGGCTCCGCCTGCCCCTGCCCCGGCCTCCTCCCGCGCCTCCGCCAGTACCCGGGCCGCGAACTCCTCCGGCGGGGCCGACAGCCCGCCGCCCGGGGACTCCTCCAGCGGGGCCTGCCCGCCGTCGAGCGGGTCCGGCGCGGGATCGGGCAGCGGGCTGCCGTACCGTACGGGCGCCCAGTAGGCCATCCGCGAGGCCGTGCCCATGTCCGTGCCGAACAGGGCGCGGTCCCACTGGGCCCTGAGCAGCCCGCTGCGGATCTTGTTGCCGTTGCCGTGCACGTACACGATGCGCGGTTCGGTCATCCCCGGGCCCCCAGGTCCATGTCCCCGTACGACTCCAGCTGCCGCCAGCGCCGCTCCGGGGCCCGGACCGCCGGCATCAGGTCCACGGCGGGCAGCGGGCCGAGGTCCAGCCCGGTCAGTTCGGCGATGTCCGCCACCGGCACCTGGAAGGTCCGGAAGGGCCCCAGCGGCGGCGGGTCGCCGGCCCTCGCGCCCGCCGGGTCCCGCTCGCGGTCCCGGGTCAGGTCGGGGCTCTGGTCGAGGAGGTACCCGGCGGAGGCCAGGGCCCCGTCCTGCAGGAAGGCGGCGACCTTCCAGAACCGCAGCGGCACCCGGATCCCGCGGTAGGGCGGATCGGAGTCGTGCAGCACCGGGCCGGTGAACACGCTCAGCTTGCGGTCGAACTGCGCCGCGTGGTCGAGGAGGTGGTTCTCCAGGCCCTGCCACAGCTGCTTGCCCTGGTTGAAGACGTCGGCCTGGGGCGCGGCGTTCGTGAAGTAGAAGGTGTCGGTGTTGGCGAGGCGGGCCACCGCCGCCGCGCCCCAGACCGGGTCCAGGCGGCGCACCAGGTGCCCGCGGTCCAGGGAGTTGTCCCGGTAGACGTCGTTCCCGGCCTGCTGCGCCTTCGGCAGCCGCGGGTCGAACTCCCACACGTCGTCGCGCGGTACGTCCTCCAGGAGCCGGGACCCCTCGATGCACACGCCGGTGGCGGCGGCGAGCCGCCGGTCCGGGCGCAGGGCCACCGTGAAGTGGGTGTACGGCAGCAGGACGGTCTCCACGGACGGGTCGGCGGGCAGCGGCAGCGGGACGACCGGGCCGAGGAAGCCCTCGTCGTAGCCGGTGCGGTCGGCCAGCGCCGCGCGGGGCTGCGCGGCGGGGGAGGTGTCCGGGGTGTCCGCCGGGGCGCTCCGGGGAGCGGGGTCGGATGCGTTCATAGGATTGCAGTACCGCGCATTCCGGCCCGCTCACGGCCGCGCCGCCCGTGCCACCCGATCAGCGGCCGCCCGGCTGCCCCGCCCCGCACCGGCCGGGTGCGCGCCGCCCCGTAGGACGGGCCCCGCCGCCCCCGCAGGCCCGATCGGGCGGCACCGGCGGCGGGCGGGTTCGGCTCCGGTCCGGCCACGGAACCCATCCCGTGACCCCCGCAACCGCACCGCCCCCCAAGGAGGCACCCCGTGCCCACCGGACTCTCCCTGCACATCGGTCTCAACACCGTCGACCCCGCGCAGTACGACGGCTGGGACGGCAGGCTCGTGGCCTGCGAGAACGACGCCCGCGACATGGCGGCCCTGGCGCGCACCGCGGGCTTCTCCGACACCGTGGTCACGGGCGCGGAGGGCACGGTGGAGAACATCACCGGGGAGCTGCGCAAGGCGGCCGCGGCCCTCGGCAGCGGGGACATCCTGCTGCTCACCTACTCGGGCCACGGCGGCCAGGTGCCCGACGCCCCCGGACCGGACGAGGAGGCCGACTCCTTCGACGAGACGCTCGTCCTCTACGACCGGCAGTTCCTCGACGACGAGCTGTACGCGGAGTTCGGCCGCTTCGCGGAGGGGGTCCGGATCCTCGCCCTGCTGGACTGCTGCCACAGCGGCACCGGCATCGAGTCCCTGCGGGAGATCATGAACCCGGTGGCGATGGAGGCCCAGTTCCAGACCAGCGACCCCGAGCAGCTGCCGGCCGCCGTCCGCCTCATGCCGGAGCTGCGCCAGCAGCGGATCTGGGAGCGGGACCGGGAGTTCTTCGCGGAGGTGCAGCGGGGGCTGCGCAGCGGCCGCGACGGGGCCGCCGAGCCCGCCGCCCTCCTGATCTCCGCCTGCCAGGACAACCAGGTGGCCTCCGACGGCCCGGTGAACGGCGCCTTCACCGGGGCGCTGCTCGAGGTCTGGGACGAGGGCGCCTTCCGGGGCGGCCACCGCTCCTTCCACCGCAGGATCCAGCAGCGGCTGCCCGCCACCCAGAGCCCGAACCTCTACCTGGCGGGGCAGCCGGGCACCGCCTTCCTCCGGCAGCGGCCCTTCACGGTCTGAGGGCGCGGCGCGCAGGACACAGGGCGCAGGGCACAGGGGAGCGGCGGGGGACTCAGCCCGCCGCCCCGCCGTCTCCCGCCCCGCCGTCCGCCGCCGCCGAGACCTCCAGGGCGAGTACGGACAGCCGGTCCCCGTCCAGGGACAGCACCCCGTCCCTCACCGCCACCCGTACCGCCTCCCCGTCCACCGGCCGGACCAGCACCCGGCCGCCGTCCGCGAGACGGGCCACGACCGGTTCGTGCCCGGGCAGCAGGCCGAGATCGCCCGAGAGGGTGCGGGCGAGGACGAATCGCGCCTCACCGGACCAGACCGTGCGCAGCGGGGTGGCCAGGACCACGTGCAGGGACTCCATGGGAACACCGTCGCAGACCGGAGCGGGTCTTGATGAATCCCCCGCCGAGGCCGCACTGTTGATGGAGTGACAGACGAATCCGCACCCGCGCCGCACCGCATCGACCCGGCGGGCGGCTGCCCGCACGCCCTCAACGCGCGCCTCCTCGCCGAAGGCCCCGTGGCCCGGGTCGTCCTCCCGGGCGGGGTGCCCGGGGCGCTCGTCCTCGGGTACGAGGAGCTCCGCGAGTTCCTCGCGCACCCCGGCGCCGCCAAGGCCGCCCGGCACTTCACCGCACTGCACGACGGCCGCGTACCCGCCGACTGGCCGCTGCGGGCCTTCGCCGGAGCCCAGGGCATGCACACCGCCGACGGGGCCGACCACCGGCGGCTGCGCGCCCTCCTCGGCAACGCCTTCACCGCCCGCCGCTCCGAGGAGCTGCGCCCCCGGATAGAGGAGCTCACCGCCGGACTGCTCGACGGCCTCGCCGCGGCCGCCGGGGCGTCCCCCGACGGCACCGCGGACCTGCGCCGCCACTTCGCGCTGCCCCTGCCCATGGCCGTCATCTGCGAACTCCTCGGCGTGGACCCCGGGCACCGCGGCCGCCTGCACGAGCTGTCGAACAAGGTCATCGTCGCCACGGACACCGCCCCCGCCGAGGCGGCGGCCGCCGTACGCGAACTCGTCAGCCTGGTCGGCGCCATCGCCGACGCCCGGCGCGCCGCCCCCGGTGACGATCTCACCAGCGCCCTGATCGCGGCCCGCGAGGCCGACGGGGACCGGCTCTCCGAGGCCGAACTCGCCGGCACGCTGCGGCTGCTGCTCGTCGCCGGGCACGAGACCGCACTCAACCTGATCACCAACGCCGTCCGCGCCCTGTGCACCCACCGCGACCAGCTCGACCTGATCCGCTCCGGCGCGGCGGACTGGTACGACGCCGTGGACGAGACGCTGCGCTGGGACGGGCCCGTCAGCTGGTTCCCGTTCCGCTACCCCGTCGAGGACCTCGCACTGGGCGGCGCCGTCATCCCCGCGGGCACCCCCGTCCTCGCCGGCTACACCGCCGCCGGCCGCGACCCGAGGACGTACGGGCCCGGCGCCGACCGCTTCGACGTGACCCGCGGCGCCGGCGCCCCCGGGACCGCCCGCCACCTGGGCTTCGGCCACGGCGCCCACTACTGCCCGGGCGCCCCGCTGGCCCGCCTGGAGGCCGCCGTCGCCCTGGAGCGCCTCTTCGAGCGCTTCCCGGACCTCGACCTCGCCGTGCCCGACGGGGAGCTCGTCCACCAGCCGAGCTTCATCGGCAACAGCGTGGACACCCTCCCGGTCCGCCCCGGACGGGCCGCCTCCTGAGCGCCGGGCACCGGCGGCCGGGCGGGAGCCGCGGGACCGGGCCCTGCCACCCGGACCCCGGCCGGGAGGGGCGCCCTATCCCCGGCCGCGCGCCGCGCCCGCGGGTACGCCCCGCCCCCCGGCGTCCGGCGCCAGCGGGTTGGGCAGCGCCGTCCACCGCATCCCGCCGTCCGGGTCCAGCCGGCTCAGCGTGAGGGCCTTCGCGGGCAGCGGCCCGCCGCGCAGCGCCCGCAGGTCCTCGGCGCCCCCGGGGTACCCGGCGCCGAGGTCCCCGACGGCCGCGGCCAGCACCGCCCCCAGCGTCGCGGAGTCCCCGGCCAGCGGGGCCAGCGCCCCGCCGACCAGGCAGCCGAGGAACTGCCGGCGCAGCGCGGCCGGGTCGTCGTCCAGCAGCCGGCCGGTCAGGTCCGGCGCCGGGAGGCCGCTGCGGGCCAGCCGGGCCGGGCTGATCCGGACGTCGGCGAGGTCCCGGTACACGAGCCGGCGGGCCCGCCCGTCGGGGCCGAGCACGACGAGGAGGTTCTGCCCGTGCGCCTCCAGCGCCACCCCCAGGCCGAGCAGCTCCAGGCAGGTCCCGAGGGCCAGCCGTGCGAATCCGGCGATCCGCTCCAGCCGCTCCCCGGGCGGGTACGCCGCCAGCCGGTCGGCCAGGGCGCACACGGGGACCACCTCCTCCCCGGCCGCGGGATCGGCGTACCGGTACGGGGACTCGCGCAGCACCGCCGCGAGCGCGGGGTCCCCGGCACCGGCCGCGGCCAGGGTGCGGGCGATGTGCAGCCGCCCGCCGAGCCGCTCCGCGACCCGCTCCAGCACCTCGGAGGTGGCCATGGCGTGCTCGACGGAGTAGGGGGAGATATCGCGCACGGAGGAGGTGAGCCGGGTGCTCAGGGAGGTCTTCACATGCAGGTCCGGGCCGAGCCCGCAGCCGGATTCCGGGCCGGTCCGCAGGGTCCGCAGCGACAGCAGGGGGTGCGCGGCTGGCCCGGGGCGCAGGGTCCGCCCGGCGAGCACGTGCGCCGCCTGCCAGGGGTGCACCGGGACCAGCACCGCCGCCCCCTCCCGCAGCTCCGCGGGCCAGGCCCCCCGCACGGCCGCCCCGGCCACCGGGGCCAGCAGCAGGGCGACCACGGGCCGGTGCTCGGGGGCGTACGCCAGCTGCTCGGCGGCCGAGAAGCCGGGGCGGGAGCGGCAGCAGGGGTGGTACGGGTGCCCGTCGGCGGACCGCTGCTCCCACTGCCACGGCTCCGCGGGCGGTACGGCGCCGGCCCCGGGCGCGGTCACGGCGGCAGCCGCGGCGGAGGCCCGGGACAGGGACAGGGAGGCCACGCTGTGCGCCAGTTCGGCGGCGAACGCACCCCCGCCGCCCGGCAGTTCCAGGGCCGCCAGCAGCCCCACCGGATCGGAGTACGCCGTACCGCCCAGCTCCACCGCGGCCACCGACGTGCCCGTCGCCCACGGGTCCGGGGGCGGCCCGGCCAGCCACCGCCCGTCCGCCAGCCGCAGGCGCACCGCACCGGAACCGGCCGCCCGCTGCGCGACCCACGGCACCGGCTCGTGGACGAGGGCCCGCCACAGCCGGGCGAGTACGGCCGCCCGGGCCGCGGGCAGCCCGGCCAGGTAGGCGTCCGACAGGTCCGGACGGACGGCGGCGAGCTCCGCCGCGAGGGTCTGCTCGGCGTCGGTGCTGCACGTGCGCGACATACGCGAGTCCTACCGCACCAGCTTCCGGTCACACCTACTGTGAGGACACGATGGAGACGGAGTTCGCCCGCGGGGCGGAGGCCCTGGCCCTCCCGCCCCTGCTCAACTGCCTCCTGCGCGAATCCGCGGACCTGCTGCCGGATCCCGCGCCCCCGGCGCTGCCCGGCCTGGCGGAGCGCGGGCCGGTGCCGCTGTCGGTGACGGGTGCGGGCGCGGCTGCGGGAGCGGGCGCGGTGACGGCGCCGGCCCGCGCCCCGGCAGGCGCCCCGCCCGCCCGGGGTGGCGGGGGGCCGGTCGGCGGCGGGCTCCCGGACCCGCGGCCCGTGTACCGGCTGCGGGCCACGGGCCGGCTGCTGAGGGTGCACGGCGGAGTACGGCCGTACGGGCCCGAGCTGTGGGAGGGCGGGCGCTGGCGGCCCCTCGCCCATCCGGACCTGGTCGCAGTCGCCGCACGCGAGATGTCCGCACTGACTGGCCGTCAGAACCCCTCCATGGGCGCGGAGATGGCCGCAAGCCGGGAGGTCCTCGAAGCCCTGCTCGCCGCCCGCGCCCGCACCACCCCGCCCGCCGACCTGTGGCTGCGCTCCGAACAGGCCCTGCTCATGGGCCACCCCTGCCACCCTGCCCCCAAGGCCTCCACTGCGGGCCCGCCCGCCGGCTGGCTGCGCTACGCCCCCGAGGCCCGCGGGCGCTTCCCCCTGGTCCTGCTGGGGGTCCGCGAGGACTGCGCGGCCGAAGCGGGCGACACCAGCGCCCTCGACGGCCTGGGCCAGGCCCCGCCCGGGTACCGGTTGCTGCCCGCCCACCCCTGGCAGCTCGCCCTCAACCGGCACCGCCCCGAGGTCCGGCGCGCCTTCGCCGAGGGCCGCCTGGTCCGGCTCGGCACCACCCCGTGGGAGGCCGCCGCCACCGCCTCGGTACGCACCGTCCACGTGCCGGGCGGCCCCGAGCGGCCGGGGGCCGCGCCCGGCGCGGACCTGTTCCTCAAGTTCAGCCTCGACGTGCAGATCACGAACGCCGTGCGGCGCATCGCGCAGTACGAGCTGCGGCACGTCCGGGAGACCGGCCCGCTGGCGGCCCGGGCCTTCCGCGAGCTGGCGGCCCGCCCGGACCGGGACCCCGCCGGAGCCGGTTCCCCCGGGGCGGCCGTCTGGCTGGACGAGCCGGGCCACCGCACCGTCGCCGGGCTGGAGGAGACCTTCCCCGTCCTGATCCGCGAGGGGCTCGGCGGCCGCCTCGCCCCCGGCACCTCCGCCGTCCTCGCTGCGGCCCTCGCGGAGGGCTTCGATGGCAGCCCCCTGGACCGCGCCGCCGACCCGCTGCGCTGGTGGGCGGCGTACCTGCACTGCGTGGTCCGGCCCGTGCTCGGGGCCTACGCCCGGTACGGCATCGCCGTCGAGTGCCACCTCCAGAACACCCTGGTCGCCGTCGACGCCGACGGCCTGCCCGTCCACGTGGTCCTCCGCGACGGGGAGGGCGTCCGGGCGGTCCCGCGCAACCCCCGCGAGGAGGCCTGGCAGCGGCTCGTGTACTGCCTGGTCGTCAACAACCTCACCGAGATCGCGGGCGCCCTGGCCCGGCGGCACCCGGCGGCGGCCGGACGGCTGTGGCCCGCCGCCCGCGCCGAGTTCGCCCGCAGCGCCCGCCGGGCCGCACGGCCCGAACTCGACGCCCTGCTGCGGACCCCGACCGTCCCCGGCAAGGCGAACCTGCTCTCGCGCTGGCTGGACGCCCGCGATATCGCCCCGCACTACCTGCCGCTGCCCAACCCGCTCCTCCTGTAGCCGGTTCGGCGGCGCGGGCGCGGTGGACCGGCCGGGCCACCCCACCCGTCAGAGCGACGGGTCCCGGTGCGTGGGGCGGCCCGCCACGGCGGTGAACAGCACCGGCAGGGCCGCGAGTTCGGTGGCCGGGGTGGTCAGCGGGCTGTCGGCGAACACCGTCAGGTCGGCGCGGTACCCGGGGGCCAGCCGCCCGGCCTCGTGCTCCTCGCCCGCCGCCCGGGCGGGGTTCACGGTCATGCCCTGGAGCGCCTGAAGAGCCGTCAGGGCCTGTTCGGGACCGTGGGGTTCGCGGGTCAGGTCGCGGCCGGGGCGCCGGTGCCGGGCGCCGGCCATCACGCCCAGCGGCGGGTACGGGGCGATGGGCCAGTCCGAGCCGAGGACCACGTTCGCCCCCGAGTCCCACAGGTCGCGGCACCGCCAGGCGCGCGAGGCCCGCTCCTCGCCCAGCCGCCGCGACCAGTTGTCGGTGTGGTCGGCGCGGGTGAACTCGCAGCAGTGGGTGGGCTGCATGGAGGCCGTGACGCCCAGCTCCGCGAAGCGGGCGAGGGTGTCGTCGGGCACGGTCTCGATGTGCTCGACCCGGTGCCGGACGGGGGCCGCGCCCGGTGAGTCGCCCGCCCGGGCCTGCGCGACGGCGTCCAGGACGTGCCGTACCGCGGCGTCCCCGATGGCGTGCGTGGCGGTGGGCACCCCGGCGCGGTGCAGTTCGCCGACGATCCGGGTGTACACCTGCGGATCGGGCCAGAAGGCGTGCGCGGACTCGCCGTGGCAGTCGGGCTGTTCGAGCCAGGCGGTGCCGTTGTCGATGGTCCCGTCCATGAAGATCTTGACGCCCTCGGTGCGCCAGAGGGCGCCGCCCGCGCCCTGTCCGGCGATCAGGGCGCGGACCCCGTCGGCGTCGGTGCCCGGCTGGCACCAGGGGGAGACCCGCAGGCGCAGCGGCAGCCGGCCGACGGTGTCCAGCTCCCGGTAGAAGTCGAGGCTGTCGCCGTTGGCGTCCATGGCGTGGCCGCCGGTCAGCCCGGCGGCCGCCATCCGGTCCAGGGCCGCCGCGAGCCGGTCGAGGCGCTCCGTGCGGGTGGGCTGCGGGGCGATCCGCTCGACCAGTTCGCATGCGGCGTCCTCCAGCAGCAGCCCGGTGGGGCGGCCGTCGGCACCGCACACCACCTCGGCGGAGGCCTGGTCGAAACGGCGGGGGCCGTCGACCCCGGCCAGTGCGAGGGCGCGGGGGCTGGCCAGCGCGGAGTGGGCGTCGAAGAGCAGCAGCAGGGCGGGGACGCCGTCGAGCACCGCCTCGAAGGGCGCGGTGGAGACGGGGCCGTCACCGAACGCGTTCGGGTCCAGGCCCCAGCCGGTCAGCCAGTCGCCGGGCCCGAGTCCGCGGACCGCCCCCGCCAGGGCCTCCCGTACGGCGGGCACGTCGGTGCACGCGGACAGGTCCAGGCCGTGGGTCAGCTCGGCGCCGGTCACCGGGTGGATGTGGCCGTCGACCAGACCGGGGGTGACCACGGCCCCCTTGAGGTCGACGACGGTGGCGCCGGGACCGGCCTGGGTGCGGACGTCCCGGTCCCCGCCCAGCGCGGTGATCCGGCCCCCGGCGGCGGCCAGGGCGGTCTCCTGCAGGAGGGTCCCGGTGACGGGGTCGAGCAGCCGGGCGTTGAGCAGGACGAGCGGGGGGTGGTGCGCGGGCACGGGGGCCTCCGGGTACGGGGCGGGGGAGGGGTTGAGTCGGGGGCCCCGGGTCGGGGGTCCGGGGTCGGGGGTCCGGGGTCGGGACGGGGTACGGCGGATGCGGTCCGGGTCCGGGCGCGGTCAGTCCGTGCCGTCCGGACCGGCGGTCAACGCGCCGTAGGGCAGGCCGAGTTCGCGCTCCGCCGTGGTGACGGCCATCCGGGCCACGGCCGCGGGGCGGTCGTGGTCGCGGCCGCCGGCCGGGTCGGCGGAGTTGGCGCGGGCGCTGAGGCCGTCGAGGACCACCAGGATCTGGATGGCGGTCACGTGCGGGTCGTCCGTACGGAACTCGCCGCGTGCGACGCCCTCGCGCAGCACCTCCTCGATCCGGCCCCGCCAGGCGGCCTCCTGCACCGCGACCCGCTCCTGGAGCGCCGGGCGGTAGCGGCTGAGGTGCCGGGCGTTGAGCCACAGCCGGCTGATGCCGTCGTAGGCCTCGCCCGAGGTCAGCGCGAGGAACCGGGCCAGCCGGGCGGTGGGCGCCGGCGCGGCGGCCCCCGGGCTGTCCCCCGGGGCGCTCCCCGGGGCCGCTGGGAGCAGGGCGTCGAGTTCGGAGCCGGCGGCGGCGCCGAAGGCCTCGGCCACCAGGTCCTCCACGGCGGGGAAGTAGTGGCTGATCAGCCCCGGCTGCACGGCCAGTTCGTCGGCCACCCGGCGCAGCGTGAGGCATTCCAGCCCCTCGGCCAGGGCCAGGGCGGCGGCCGCGGCGGTGATCTCGGCCCGCCGGGCCTCCGGGGTTTTGCGAACTCGTTTGCGCGGGACGCTTGACGGCATGCTGCCGACACTATTGAGTGTGCGACCAATAAGCAAGTGAGACGGGCCCGCCCAGCACCCGGAGGTACCCATGGAGTCCGCGCTTCCCGATCCGTGCCGCAGGACGCCCCCGGACCCCGGCCCGATACCCCCGGACCCCGGCAGGCCGCCGGCTCCCGGCCCGGACCCGGACCCCGCCGCGGCCGCCGCCCCGCAGCTCCCCCGCCCGGCCGCCCGCATCGAGGCCCACGGCATCGACCGGATCCCCGACGGCGAGCGGCACGGCCGGCCGCGGGACCTGTTCCCCGTCTGGGCGGCGGCCAACGTGAACTACCTCAGCCTCGTCGTCGGAGGCGCGCTGGTCCTGATGGGCCTGACCCTCTGGCAGGCCCTGTCGGTGATCGTCGTCGGCAACCTCTTCTGGCTGCTCACCGGCCTGCTCGCCACCTCGGGCCCGGCCGCCGGCGCCCCCAGCGAGGTGATCACCCGGGCCGTCTACGGGGTGGTCGGCAACCGCGTGAACAACGCGGTCGGCGGCTGGCTCGTCTCCGTCTGCTACTTCGCCCTGAACCTGGCCGCCGCCGCGGCCGCCGCCTTCGCCCTCGTGGAGCAGGCCGGCGCGGTCCCCACCACCGCCGTCAAGGTCCTGGTCGTCATCGTCATCGCCGCCCTCACGCTGGCCATCAGCGTCTACGGCCACGCCACGATCATGAAGCTGTACCTGCCGATCACCCTGGTCCTGGCCGCGGCCTTCGCCGTGGTCGCCCTCGGCGTCCTCGGCCGCGCCGACTTCGGGTACCGGCCCGCGCAGCCGCTCTCCGGCACCGCCCTGTGGGCCGTGCTCGTCGCGGGCGCCACGCTGACCGCCTCGGGCCCGCTCTCGTACACCACCAGCGCCGACTTCTCCCGCTACCTGCCCCGGAGTTCACCCCGGCGGGCCGTGGCCGGCTGGACCGCCCTCGGTGCCTTCCTGCCCAGCATCGCCGTCAGCTCCGCGGGCGCCCTCGCCGCCACCGCCGTCGACATGACCGACCCGCAGAGCGCACTGCAGGCCCTGCTCCCCGGCTGGTTCTACCCCCTCTTCCTGCTGGCCCTGGTCCTCGGCACCGTCTCGATCAACGCACTCACGGCGTACAGCGCCGGGCTCGCCCTCCAGGCCGTCGGGCTGCGCGTGCGCCGCACGGTCAGCGTCCTGTTCGACGGGGCCGCCGCGGTCGCCCTCACCCTGTACGGGCTGCTCGCCTCCAGCCTGCTCGACACCGTCGGCAGCGCACTGCGGCTGATCGTCGTCCTGGTCGGCCCGCTGACGGCGGTGTACGCCGCGGACGTCCTGCTGCGCCGCTGCCGCTACGACGGGGACGCGCTGGGCGACGAGACCCGCGGCAGCCCGTACTGGTACCGGGGCGGGGTCAACCCGGCCGGCGCCCTCGCCCTCACCGCCGGGGTCACCGCCGCCGCCCTCTGCGTGAACACGCTCTACACGGGCCCGGTCGCGGCGGCCCTCGGCGGCACGGACCTGTCCCTGCCCGCGGGCATGCTCGTCTCCGCGGGTCTGTACGCCGCCCTGATGCGCCGCGACCCCGGGGTGCGGGCGGCCCGCGCGGACGGCTGACCGGCCGCGCGCCCGCGCCGGGCGGCCGGGACGCGGCAGGGCCCCCGCCGCGGGCTGCGGCGGGGGCCCCGGAGGGGCTCAGAGCTGCGGTACGGGCCGTGCGGGGGTCAGCGGGAGGGGCCGACCTGGACCGTGGTGACCCTGCCGCCCGCGGCCTCCTTGACCACGGTGATGCGGGTGCCCGTGTCGGGGACCTTCACGCCGACCTGCGGCAGGTCGGCGTTCCAGTACACGCCGTTGCGGTCGTCGAAGGCCGGGACCCCGGCGCGCTCCGGCACCAGGACCGGAACTCCGTTGCGGTGGAAGACCACGTCGTCGCTCGGCTGGAGGGAGAAGGTCGCGTCGAAGGTCTGCGCGCGGGCGTTGAGCGGGGTCCCGTCGGTGTAGCGCAGCGCCTCGGGCCGGGCGTCGACCGGCAGCAGCATGCCCGAACCGGGGTGCGCCTTCGTGGTGTTGTCGCTGAAGGCGGTGTCCCACAGCCAGATCAGCACGCCCTGCTGGTACGGGTAGAACTCCACGGAGTCCTTGCGGACCGGGTCGGAGCCCCAGCCGAAGTTGTACGGGCCGGTCTTGAGGTACGCGCCGTAGCCGACGTGGCGGCGGTTCTCGACGAAGTACGCCCGCGGGTGCTCGGCGATGCCCGTACGGCCCTGGGTGCGCGACCACTTGACCGCGGTCCAGCCGTTGGCGCCCTGCTCGGCGCCGTCCGCGAACAGCTCGCGGCCGCCGGAGGCGATCTTCAGCGCGTCGAAGGTGACGCCCTTGCCGTGGGTGTTGCTGTCCGAGGTCACGCGCAGCCGCAGCTGCACCGGGGCGCCCGCGAACGCGTCCAGCGGGACCGAGAGCTGCGTCCAGCCGGCCGAGGTGCCGCTGATGCCCTTCGCCGGGATGGGGGAGCCGCCGGCCGTGCCGGGCAGCGCCGTCCAGGTGCGGCCGGAGTCCGTGGAGGCCTCGACCGTCAGGAAGTCGAAGTCCTGCTCGATGTCGTGCCACAGGCGGGCTTCCAGCCGGGTCCCGGCCGAAGCGGGCACGCCGGTGAGGTCCACGGTCCGGCTCAGGGTGTTGTCCATGAAGTCGCCGGTACCGCTCCACCACTGGCTGCCGCCCTCGGCGGGGTCGGTGAGGTCGGTGCGGGTGACCGAGGGCGGCAGGTGCACGAGCAGCGCCTGCGGGTCCTCGGTGTTGTAGCCGGAGACCCCCAGCACGGCCCGCGTCCTGCGGCCCGCGTCCGCCTCGGTGTAGTCGAGCCAGCCCAGCTGGAGCTTGCTCCACGGGTCCAGGTCGCCGGGGAAGTCGCCGGTGGTGTTGCGGCCCTTGCCGAGGTACGAGCCGGCGGACATCAGCGACCAGTAGTTGACGCTGTTGTCCCCGTCGGAGCTGTACAGGTCCGGCAGGCCGAGGTCGTGGCCGAACTCGTGGGCGAACAGGCCCACTCCGCTGTTCTCGCCCGCGGTGAGGTAGTCGCCCGCCCAGATCCCGGAGTCACCGACCGGGGTGCCGCCGGACTTGTTGCCCTCGGGACCGGCCGCGCCGGCCTGGTTCCAGTACGCGAACCAGCGGTGCGCCCACACGGCGTCCTTGCCCTGGTCGCCGCCGCCCCAGGTCTGGTCCTTGCCCGCGTGCACGACCATCAGGTGGTCGAGGTAGCCGTCCGGCTCGTTGAAGTTGCCGTCGCGGTCCGCGTCGTAGCGGTCCCACACGTCGTACTCGGCGAGCTCCGCCTTGATCTCGGCGGGGGTGCGGCCCTTCGCGCGCTCGCCGTGGTACCAGGCGTTGGTGGCGTCGCGGATCATGTCCCAGTTGGTCCGGCACTGGCCGGGCTCGGAGCAGTTGTCGGTGCCGTACCGGGCCTCGTTCCAGGGCAGCCGCACCCAGTCCGAGACGTAGCCGTCCATGTCGTACCGGCCCGAGGACTGCAGCCGGTAGTAGTTGCGCAGGCTCGGGGCGCCGGCCTCGGCGGAGAAGAACTGCTTCTGGTAGTAGGACCGGTCGAAGTCCTTGCGCCAGATGGTGTGGTTGTCCGCCTTGGGCGGGCGGGTGATGGAGTTGTGGCGCGGGCCGGGGGTGCCGCCGAAGCGCGGCTTGCCCTCGAACTGGGTGGTGTTGTCCACCTTGTCGCCGAACTCCGCCAGGATGACGAAGATCTTGTCCTTGCGCTGCTGGGCCAGTTCGACGTACTGCTTGCCGACCTTGACGCGCTGCGGGAGGGCGCCGTTCGCGGAGGCCTTCTTCAGGCGTCCGGCGGCGACCTGCTCCAGCGCCTGCCGGCGCAGGGCCTGGCGCTGGAGTTCCTGCGGGGCCGGCGGCGGGGCCTCGGCGTGGGAGGGGCCGGAGGCCGCCGGTGCCTGCGGCGGTGCCGCGGCGGGCGGTTCCTGGGTCGCCGCGAGCGCGGGAGCGGTGAGCAGGGCGAGGGATATCGCCGCTCCTGCCGCGAGGAGTCTGCGCAACGTACGTGTCCTTTCGGTGCGTGGGACGTGCGAAGCGCAGGTAATATTTCACATGTGACAGGTCATGGGTAGGGGTTGGTCACCCCGTCTTCGGAATCCCCCCGGGGGGGGCGGGGTCCGGGGGTCGGGACAGCCCCCGGGAGCGCCCTGCCCTGGAACCCGGGCCGCCGGTACGCCGGCGGCCCGGCGTGCTGAGATCCCGGCCGGGCCGGGCCGCGTACGTGCGCAGCCCGGCCCGCCGGGATCCGGAAGGGACGGCCTACGGAGCCTGGCGCGGCGCGGAGCGGAAGGCGGCCGCGCGGCGGGCCTGGCGGGAGGCCAGCTGGGCCGGGATCCGGTCCGCGGCCGGCCGCGGGAGCGGACCCCGCTTGTGCAGGCCTATGACGCCTTCCAGGGCGTCGGCCACGACCCGCCCGGCCCGCTCGTCCGCCGCGCCGCCCGTCCCCGGGGTGCGACCCTGCTGTTCCGACATGCCCGCTCCCTGCCGCCGTCCGTCGCCCGCCACCTGCCGTCCGCAGCCTGCCGTCCGACAGTCAAACCGCACGGCCCCGCCAACTCCGGCGCCAGAAGCGGAAGTTCCCACGGAGGAGTGACCTCCCCTCACTTGATCGCATCGGCGATCGAACGGGCGATCGCGTAGGCGTCCCCCCGCGGGACGGTCGCGTGCGCAGTCGTCCGCCGCGCCCAGGCGTCCTCGAAGGCGAACCAGTCGATCTCCTGCGGCGCCGCCCCCGTCGCCAGCGCCCGGTCCAGCGAAGCGAAGTACGCCGCCCAGCGCGGGGCGTACAACTCCTCCACGAGGCCGGACCACTCGCGGTTCGCGTAGTCGTGGAGGAAGCCGCCCTCGCTCGTGCTCCGGGTGCCCCAGGTGCTCAGGAGCGAGCGCACGTCGTACTCGTACCGGTCCTGCTCCGCCCGGTCGGAGCCCCAGGACCGCGCCGCCGCCAGCCGGCTCCCCAGCAGGAACTCCGGGTCGGCCGCGGTGATGCGGGCGAGGAGCCGCTCGCACTCCTGCCAGTCCGCGACCCGGGCCCGGAACAGCGCCAGGTCCCCGGCCCCGTACGCCGCCCGGATCTGGGGCAGCAGCACCCGCGACCGGTTGGCCACCGTCTGCCGTGCCACGTCCACCAGGTCGAACCGGTACGCCGAGGACCCGCGCAGCTCCGGCGCCACCGCGAGCAGGGAGCCCAGCGCACTGCGCACCGTAGCCGGCGGGTAGCGCATCACCTTCGGGCTCCAGTGCCCGGCCGTCTCCGCCGTCAGGGACGGCCGCGCCGAGAACAGGCTGTCCTGCGCCTCCGACCACCAGCCCGCCGGACTGCTGTACGGCCCCCGCCGCAGCGCGTCCCAGGCGGCCGCCGCATGGGGGTCCGCGCCCCCGTAGCGCCGCGCCGCGAAGTCCGCGAACCAGGCCTTCTGGTCCAGCGGCCCCGGCTCCCAGGCCAGGTCGGTGAACAGGTCGAAGGCCGCCGGATTGGTGCCCGTGGCCTCCGGCATGTACGCGGTCCCGCGCAGCGCGCTGCCGGGCTTGGCGTGCCAGTCCTCGTAACGGCTCAGCCAGACCGAGGTGTTGGCGCCGATCGTGGTGTGCCCGCCGAAGTTGTAGATGGTCCCCAGGGCGTACGGGACCCCGCCCCAGCGTTCCTCGCGGTCGATCTTGTTGTACCGGTCCGACAGCCCGTCCAGGATCAGCAGCCGCTTCGTGTCCACCCCCGCGAGCAGCTCCTTCACCGGGTCGTCCTGCCAGCCCAGGACGGCCCACAGCGCCCCGGGGTGCGCGGCGTCCAGCGCCGCCTGCACCGCCCCCGCCGCGGCCTTCACGTCCACGGTCCCGACGGCCCCGCCCTCGTGCAGCGGGCTCATCCGGTACATCGCGCTGTCGCCGAACTGCGCCCGCTGCTCGGCGTAGTAGGCGGCGGCCAGCTCCGCGAAGACCGGCCCGGCCGGGTCCAGCCAGTCGGGCCGCTCGAAACCGGCCCAGTCGCCCTGGGGAACGGTCCGCGCCCCGGGGTTGCGCTCCGCGAACCCGGCGGGCACGGTCCCGTAGAAGCCCTGGAGCACGGGGGTCATGCCCAGCGAGCGGACGTGGTCCGCGACCCGGCGGCCGAGCGCGGCCCGCCCGGCCAGGAGCCGCTCGGTGACCGGGCCGCCGAAACCGCTCAGGTTCTGCAGCAGCCACCAGCTCTGGTGGGCCGGCGCCGGGATCCAGGACCGCAGCTCGGCCGCTCCGTACCCGAAGCGCTGGAGCGCCTTGTAGTACGGGTACTCGGCGCCGACCTGCACCAGCACCTCGTTGACGCCGTGCAGGGCGAGCAGGTCGATCTGGCGCTGGTGCGCGGCGAAACCGCGGTACGCGCCCGAATAGCCGTCGTCGGTGTCGTTGAGTGCGTACCGGTGCGGGACCCGTGCGGTGCGGCTGACCGCCGCGGGCACGGCGGGCAGCAGGGCGGGCAGCCGGTCCAGGCTGTCGCCCGGCCAGCCGATGTCCACGCGGGCCACGTGCTGGAGGTACCAGCCGACGCCGGTCAGCTGGGTGGCCGGGGTGGTGCCGCGGACCACGATCGCGCCGGCCCGCCCGGACACCGTGAACGAGTCCTGGGCCCCCGGGGCGCGCACCGCGGGCAGGAGGGTGAACTGCGCCGCGTGCCGCGGCAGGAGCCGCCGGAGGGCGGCCCCGGCCGCGGAGTCGTCGAAGGCCGCGGGCCGGGCGGCGGCGCCCGGGGGGGCGGGGAGGCCCGCGGCGGCCGGCCCCGGCGCCGCGGCGGCCGCCGCGCCCGCGGGGGCCGCCGGACCGGAGCCGAGGGCCAGACAGCACAGGGAGAGCACCGAGGCCGCAACGGCCTTGTGCAGGGGGATCGTTCGCACGCATCGCACCGTTCGTCGGCCGGATCCCGCAGGGGCGGATGGTCCGGCGGGGGAGTGGGCGGGAGGGGGGAGCGGAAGCGGGAGGGGAGGGTTGGGGAAGGTGACGCTGCGTCAGTGTCCAATGCGTCCCCGCAGGACACGCCCCGCGCGCGGCGGAGTGGATGCAATCGGGTGCATGGAAGGGGAACGTTGGGCTAACGGGATCCGGCCCCGGCCCCGCACGCCGGGGTGCGGATGCGGGTGCGGATCGGCGTTCCGTTCAGATACGACGTAAGATACGTTGTATCTCATGCCGCGCAGCTCACCCGCCCTCGACCGGGCCACCCCCGGGGCCATCGCCGAAGCAGCCCTCCGTCTGATCGACGAGGAGGGCCCCGCCGCCCTCAGCTTCCGCGCCCTCGCCGAGCGGCTCCAGGTCTCCCACGCCACGGTCCAGCGCCGCTGCACCGACCTCGCCGGACTCCTCGACCTCTGTACGGACCACCTGGCGGCCCGGCTGCCCGAGGTACCCCCGGGCACCGGCTGGGCCGAGGGCTGCGAACTGCGCTTCACCGCCCTCTACCGGCTGCTCACCGCCCACCCGGGCCTCCTCGCCCTGCGCGGCAGCCGCCCCTGGCTCGGCCGCAACCTGCTCGCCCGGCTCGTCGAGCCCGCCCTCGCCGACAGCCTCGCCGCGGGCCTCGACCCGGCCCGCGCCATGGCCGTCTACCGGCAGATGTACCTGCTCACCCTCGGCTGCGCCGCCTTCGTCGACCACCGGGACCCGCAGGGGGCCGCCGAGGCCTCCCGGGCGGCGCTCGCCGCCCTCGACCCGGCGCGCTTCCCCGTGCTCGGCGGGCACACCGCCGCCCTGCTGCCCGCGCTCACGGACCACGGGGTCCACGCCGAGGCCCTGCGCGCCCTGATCCGCGCCGCCGACCCGACCGCCTGAACCGGCCCGCCGCCAGCCGCCCGCCGCAAGCCCCCGCCCCGAGCCGCCCGCGGTCCACCGCACCCCCGCACCCACCCCCAGGAGAGCGCCATGGAACAGCTCGGCTACGCCGACGTACGCGCCGCCGCGGACCGGATCGCCGGCCGCATCCGCCCCGTCGCCCTCGCCCCCGCCCCCGCCCCGGCAGGCGGAGCCGGCGGCGAGACCTGGTTCGCCCTCGAATACCTCCAGCACACCGGCAGCTTCAAGGCCCGCGGCGCCCGCAACTTCATCGCCGCCCACCGGGCCGCCGGCACCCTCCCCGCGGCCGGCGTCGCCATCGCCTCCGGCGGCAACGCCGGGCTGGCCTGCGCCTGGGCGGCCCGCGGCGAGGGGGTGCCCGCCACCGTGTTCCTGCCCGAGGGCGCCCCGCCGGTGAAGGTGCGGGCCCTGCGCGCGTACGGCGCCGAAGTGCGCCGGGCCGGTGCGGAGTACGCCGATGCGGTCGCCGCCTGCCGGGAGTTCGCGGCCGGCAGCGGGGCCCTGCTCGGCCAGGCCTACGACGACCGGCTCGTGGCCGCCGGCGCGGGCACCCTGGTCGACGAGATCCGCGGTCGGCTGCCCGGCCTCGACGCCGTCGTGGTCTCGGTCGGCGGCGGCGGGCTCTTCGAGGGCGTGGCCGCGGCCGCCCGCGAACACGGCGTGCGGGTCGTCGCCGTGGAGCCCGAGAACTGCCGCTGCCTCCACGCGGCCGTCGAGGCGGGCCGGCCGGTGGACGTCCCCGTGGACTCGGTCGCCGCCGACGCCCTCGGCGCCCGCCGCGTCTCGGAAGCCGCCCTGGCCGCGGCCCTCGGCAACCCGGACGTCGAGACCGTGCTCGTACCGGACTCCGCGATCAGGGCGGCGCGGCAGCTGCTGTGGGACGGGCACCGCATCGCCGTCGAACACGCCGCGGCCACCGCCTACGCCGCGGTCCTCGGCGCGCCGCAGCCGTACGGCAAGCGGACCGCCGTGGTCCTGTGCGGGGCCAACACCGACCCCGGCGACCTGGTCTGACCGGCCGAAGACGTTCGTTGCGCCCGACCGCGACTTTCGAGAACACGCCCGCCCCCGCCCGCCTGCGAAAGTCGGAGCGTCGGAACCGAACGACGGTCCGGCGAACGAGCGAAGCAGAGGGAACGGGGAACGGGCGTGTCTGAGCGGCGTAACGGGTGTCTGATCGGCTGTGCGGTGGCGGGGGTCCTCGGCCTCGGCATCCTGGCCCTCCTCGGCTTCGGCCTCTTCAAGGCCGTCGACGCGGTCGGGGAGACCCTCATCGACCCCAAGGTCTACGCGGCCGTGAAGGTCGGCGACCCCGAGGCCGAGGTCCGCGGCAAGCTCCCCTCGGGCGAGTCCTTCATCAAGGGCGCCCTCAAGGACGGCGGCCCCGCCCAGCCGGCCGGCACCACCTGCTCCTGGTACGTGGCCGAGACCGACGCCGAGGGCGCCACCGGCGGCGAGGACGTGTTCCGCTTCTGCTTCAAGGACGGCAGGCTCGCCGAGAAGGTCCAGTACCGGATGTAGCGCGCCGACCGGTCGGGGAGCGGGGACCGCCGGTCAGGCGGGGGCGGGCCCCCGCATGACCGGCGCACCGGCCGGACGCTTCAGACCTCAGAGCACGGACGTGGTGTCCGGGTCCCCGCCGAAGAAGCGGTCCGCCTCCGCCTTCGGGGCGAAGGGGGCCCGCCAGTTGCCGGTGCCCCGGTACACGTACGACACCTCGTCGCGGTGGTGGTCCTCGAAAGGCCCGGACGTGACCAGCAGGTCGTCCCTGCCGTCGCCGTCGTGGTCCCCGATTCCCACGAGGTCCCGGAAGGAGCCCCAGCCGGCGCCGACCCGGATCCGGGTGTCGAAGGAACCGTCCCCGCGGCCCAGGTACAGCCAGAGGACCCCCGCCTTGTCCCGGGCCACGAGGTCGCCCGCCGCCCCTCCGGCCACGTTCCCGACGGCCGTCACGGAGTCGTACGCGCCCCAGCCCGCGCCGATCCGGGTCCGCGCGGCGTACGGGGCCGCGGTCCTGCCCGTGGCCTTGTACAGCCACAGCACGCCGGACCGGTCCCGGGCCAGGAGGTCGGTCCGCCCGTCGCCGTTGAGGTCGGAAGCGGCGGTGAGGCGGTCGTAGGCGCCCCAGCCGGCGCCGATCCGGGAGGCGGCGGCGAAGGTGCCGTGGCCCTTGCCGGTGTGCAGCCACAGCACGCCCGCGCGGTCGCGGGACACCAGGTCGGCGGCCGGACCCCCGGCGAGCAGCCCGGCCGCGGTGACCTCCCGGCCGGCCCAGGGGCCGGGCACCTGCCGGGGGTCGGGCCCGTGGGTCAGCCCGCCGCCCCAGGCGACGGTGTCCTGCCGCCACAGCCGTCCCGCGGCGTCCCGGGCCAGCAGGTCCGCCGAGCCGTTGCCGGTGAAGTCGTGCACGGTCGGCCGGCGGTCGAGCGTGAAGGACCCGGAGGTCACGAGCTCGGGCCCGGTTCCCGGCAGCGGCTTGGCCCTCATGGTCCACGTGTACGTTCCGGTGGGGGCCTGGACCGGGCCGGCGGGCCCGATCGCCGTGCGGTCCCAGTCGACGGTCACCCGCTTCGAGACGTCTACGTCCGACCTGTCGAAGCCGAACTGCATCCAGGCCCCCGAAGCGGTGTGCCGCAGGGTGACCTCCCCCTCCGCGCGGGTCCGCGACAGGCGCCAGCGCAGCGGCCACGAAGGGCCCTGGTCCCAGCGGGCGCCGGAGGGGAACTCCGTCGCCGTCACGGCGAGGGCCGTCGGCGCTCCGGAGGAGGCCACGAGCGTGGCGACGGGGGCGCCGTCCGGGCCCGGCGCGATCCGGTACAGGCCCTCACCGCGGTCGTACGTACCGCCGACGGCCAGCAGGGCGCCGCCGGGTGCCGCGGTCAGCGAGCTCGCGTGTGCGAGGACGACCCGGTCCCGGCCGCCCGCGGCGGGCCGGGCGCGCAGCGCGTCCCCGCTGTGGAAGCTGTCCGCGGCGGACTCGGTTCCGTGGACCAGCCAGTCCCCGGCGAAGCCGAGCAGCCGCTCCCGCGCCTTGTCCGTCGGAATCGTCGCCACCGCTGTCGAACCCCGGGCGGAAACCCTCAGGGCCGCGGCGTCCGAACGCCCTTCGAGGGAACCGGACCAGGCGAGGTGCCCGGCGGAAAGAGACGTATCGCCCCAGGCGAAGGGAGCCGTGCGCGTCTCGGTCACCCGGGCCGTGGCCGTGTCCACCACGGCGTAGCGGGTCTCCGGGGCCGCCTGCATGGACAGTTCCAGGACCAGGGCGCCGTCGGTTCCCTGGCCCGCGCGCACGGCCCGGGCCCCCGCGGGCACACCCGCGACGGGGCGCAGCCGGGGCTGGGCCCCGGACACGTCGACCAGGTTGACCGGGGCCCCGGAGGCGCCCGCGCGGACCACGACCAGCACGGACCCGGCCGCCTCGACGTAGCGGTACCCGCCCAGGGCCGTGAGGTCCACCGCGGTCCTGCGGCCGGAGGCCATGTCGCGGACGGTCAGCACGGTGTCCCGGTCGGAGGCCGGGGCGCCGGACGCGCCGGTGACGACGAGGTCCGAGGGGCCCGCGGACCGGTACAGGGTGCTCGTGCGCGGCACCTGCCCGACGGCGGTGCGCCGGCCGTCCGAGTAGCGCGTCCAGGCCAGCGTGCCCGTACCGGTCTCGTGGGCGAGGAAGCCGGTGCGCCCGGCCGTGAGGACCTCCGCACCGGCGGCGATGCGCGGCACGGCCGCGGGCCGTACGGCCGGAGTGCTGCCGGCCGCCGGAGAGGCCGCTGCCGCGCCCGGCAGGGCGGCGGACGTGCCCGCGAGCGCGGCGACCGCAGCGGCCGTGAGCAGGCGTCGGGACATGGGCTGGTGGTGCATGGTCCCCCCGGGACGTGCGTGCGTACGGACTGCCTCAGGGGCGCCGCGCACGGTGCCCCCACCTGCCCGGGGCTCCGGAGGGAGCGAGCTGGGGCGCATCGTAACAACAGGTGGTCACGGGCCACGGAGGGCGCCCCCCGGCTCCCGTCCGCCCCGCCGCGGCTGTGAACCCCGCCACAGGGGTCGGTGCGGCGGTGTGCCGGGGGGCGCGCTGCGGCGGCCCTTCGGCGGGAGCGGGGGCGAGACCGGGGGCTCCTCGATTCTGCACCTAGTTGCAAAACTAGTTACCGGTCGGTACAACAGGCTCAGGACCACCGCGCGAGGAGGCGCCCCCGATGAGCCAGTACCCGCATCTGCTGAGCCCGCTCGACCTCGGCTTCACCACCCTGCCGAACCGGGTGATCATGGGGTCGATGCACACCGGCCTGGAGGAGGCCGAGCGCGGTTTCGAGCGGCTCGCCGCCTTCTACGCGGAGCGCGCCCGCGGCGGCGCGGGGCTCATCGTCACCGGCGGCATCGCCCCCAACGACCGCGGCCGCCCCTTCGAGGGCGGGTCCCGGCTCACCACCGAGGCGGAGGCCGAGGAGCACCGGGTGATCACCGGCGCGGTGCACGCCGAGGGCGGCCGGATCGCCATGCAGATCCTGCACTTCGGGCGGTACGCCTACCACAAGGACCTGGTCGCCCCCTCCGCCCTCCAGGCGCCCATCAGCCCCTTCGTGCCGCACGAGCTGACGGACGCCGAGGTCGAGGAGACCGTCGAGGACTTCGTCCGCGCGGCCCGGCTGGCGCGCCGCGCCGGATACGACGGCGTCGAGATCATGGGCTCCGAGGGCTACCTGATCAACGAGTTCATCGCCGCGGCCACCAACCGCCGAGAGGACCGCTGGGGCGGCTCGTACGAGAACCGCGTCCGCTTCCCGCTGGAGATCGTCCGCCGCACCCGCGAGGCCGTCGGCGAGGACTTCATCATCATCTACCGGCTCTCGATGCTGGACCTGGTCCCCGGCGGCTCCTCCTTCGACGAGGTCGTCTCCCTCGCCAAGGAGATCGAGGCCGCGGGCGCCACCATCATCAACACCGGCATCGGCTGGCACGAGGCCCGGATCCCCACCATCGCCACCTCCGTCCCGCGCGGCGCCTACACCTGGGTGACCCGCAAGCTGATGGGCGCGGTGAGCGTGCCGCTGGTCACCAGCAACCGCATCAACACCCCGGAGATCGCGGAGCAGTTGCTCGCCGAGGGCCGAGCCGACCTGGTCTCGCTGGCCCGTCCCTTCCTCGCCGACGCCGAGTTCGTGAACAAGGCCGCCGCCGGCCGGGCCGTGACCATCAACACCTGCATCGGCTGCAACCAGGCCTGCCTCGACCACACCTTCAGCGGGAAGATCACCTCCTGCCTGGTCAACCCGCGGGCCTGCCACGAGACCGAGCTCGTGCTCGCCCCCACCCGGCTCAAGAAGCGCGTCGCCGTCGTCGGCGCCGGCCCGGCCGGCCTCGCCTGCGCCGTCTCCGCGGCCGAACGCGGCCACGAGGTCGTCCTGTTCGAGGCCTCGGACCGGATCGGCGGACAGCTCGACATCGCCCGCCGCATCCCCGGCAAGGAGGAGTTCAACGAGACCATCCGCTACTTCGGCACCCAGCTGGAGGAGCACGGCATCGAGGTCCGCCTCAACACCCGGGCCGACGCCGCGCTGCTGAGCGGCTACGACGAGGTCGTCGTCGCCACCGGGGTCACCCCCCGCATCCCCGAGATCGAGGGCGTCGACCACCCCAAGGTCGTCAGCTACCTCGACGTGCTGCGCGACGGGGCCCCGGTCGGCGCGAGCGTCGCCGTCCTCGGCGCCGGCGGCATCGGCTTCGACGTGGCCGAGTTCCTCACCGACAGCGGCGAGGGCGCCGCCCAGGACCCCGAGGTCTACTTCCGGCACTGGGGCGTCGACACCTCGTACGGGCAGCGCGGCGGCCTGACCGCCCCCGAGCGGCCCGCCGCCCCGCGCCGCGTGCACCTGCTCCAGCGCAAGACCACCAAGGTCGGCGCCGGCCTCGGCACCACCACCGGCTGGATCCACCGCGCCGAGATCAAGCACCGCGGGGTCACCACCGTCGCGGGCGCCTCGTACGACCGGATCGACGACGAGGGCCTGCACATCACCGTGGACGGCACCGCCCGCACCCTGCCCGTCGACACCGTGGTCCTGTGCACCGGCCAGGAGCCGCGCCGCGACCTGTACGAGGCCCTGGCCGAGGCCGGTATCAGCGCGCACCTGATCGGCGGGGCCGACGTCGCCGCCGAACTGGACGCCAAGCGCGCCGTCCGCCAGGGCACCGAACTGGCCGCCCGCCTGTAGCCGGAGGCTGCGGAAGCCGTTGTGGCGGCCCCACCGGGCCGCCACAATCACGGTGTGACGCAGACACCCGCGCAGACCCCCGCGCACGCCGACGCACCGACACCCGCGCAGACCCCCGCACAGGACTCCGCGCCGACACCCGTGCTGAGCCCCGCCGACGCCGAGAAGGTCCTCGTCGAGAACTTCGCCCCCTGGGTCCTCGACCTCGGCCTGACCGTGGCCGAGACGGGGGAGCGGCACGCCGTGCTGCGACTGCCCTGGTCGGACCGGCTGGCCCGGGAGGGCGGCGGCCTCAGCGGACAGGCCATGATGGCCGCCGCCGACACCGCCACGGTGATCGCCGTCTCGGCGGCCCGCGGCGGCTACGGGCCCATGACCACCGTCCAGCAGTCCACCAGCTTCCAGCGCCCGGTGGTCGGCGCGGACGTGCTGATCGACGTGCGCATCACCAAACTCGGCAGGCGGATGGCCTTCGCCGAGGCCACCCTCACGGCGGAGGGCTCACCGGAGGCGGCGGCCCGCGCCTCCCTGGTGTACGCCATCCTGGGCTGACCGTACGTCAGCCCGTGCGGCCCCGGCGGTGAACTGCCGCCCGGGGCCGCATGACTGAGGTGCTGTCAGATGTCGATCACGCGGTACGCGATCGTGTACACCCCGCCGGAGCCCTCCAGCGAGCGGTACTGCACCTCGCCGCCGAACTCGCTGCCGGTGGCCAGCGTCGCGCCGAGCTTGTCGTCCCCGCTCGTGGTGTCGTCGTCCCACAGCGTCAGCGTGCGCGCCTGCTGCTTGCCCAGGACCAGGGCGGCGTTCCCGTTCCCGTCGGTCAGCGAGCGGACGTAGTTCGTGCCCATCGTCTGGTACTTGGCGCTGCCGGGCCACACCTTCACCTGGTTGCCGTTGGCGTCGGTGATCTTCAGGTAGGCCTCGTCGTGGTCGCCCTCGCTCTGCCGGTGGCAGGTCAGCTCCAGCAGCTCGATCCGTACGTAGTCGACGGGCTCGGCCTGGGCGGCCCCGGCGAAGCCGGCGATGCCGCCGAGGGCGAGGAGGGCTGCGGTGGCGAGGCGGGCCGTGCGGTTCATGAGGATTCCCCCGATGTCTGGTGAGCGGAGTGCCGTTCCCCCGGCACGTCCCCCACAGTGCCCGCCCGCCCCGACCCCGCTCTACGCGCGTCCCGCTCAGTGGAACGCTTCTGAGCGCAAGGTGTTCTGACGGGCCATCGGCTACAGCACCAGGCCCGGTGGCAGCCCCTCCGGGTCGCGCGGCCCGCGCCCCAGGCGCCGGGTGACCGCGGCGCCCGCCTCGGCCGCGGCCTGCGCCACCGGCTCCAGCCGCCGCCCGGCCCGCACCACCGCGGCCAGCGCCCCGACCCGCCGCCCGTCCGGCGCGCGCACCGGCACGGCCGCGCAGGCCACCCCGGGCAGCATGTCCTCCCGGTCCAGGACCGGACCGGGCCGCAGGGGGCCGCGTACCGCCAGGCCCGCCGCGGTGTCCAGGCAGAAGGCGATCCCGTTGCGCACGGGGACCAGCGGCTCCACCTCGCCGGGCACCGAACTCACGGTCAGGGCCCGCTCCTCGTGCAGCACGGTCAGCACCACACTGCCGCCGGTCGCCGCACGCAGCCGGTGCAGCGGCAGCCGCGCGGCCTCCCGCAGCCCGGGGTGCGGCTGCCAGGCCTGGCCGATGCGGTAGAGCTCGGGGCCCACCCGGTAGCGGGAGCCGTGCCGTTCGACGGCGCCGAGGGCGGCCAGCTGGTCCAGCAGCCGGTGCACGGTGGCCTTCGGTACCCCGCAGGCCAGGGCCAGTTCGGTCACCCCGGCGGGCCCGCCGTGCCGGCGCAGCGCCTCCAGCAGGGCGAAGGCCCCTTCGAGCACGCCCCGGCCGCGGGCGGGCCCGGCCGGAGCGGGAGCAGGTACGGAAGCAGATATGGGAGCAGGTACGGAAGCAGGTGTTGCGGGTCTCACAGGTCCCCCCGGACTCCTCCGTCCGGCCGCGTCCCCCAGCGGCGCGGCCCGGACGAGAAGCCATGATGCGCCCGCGGTCCACCTGCGGCGAAGGCTTTCCCCCGCGCGTCGCGCGCCGCGCAGGGGAAAGCCTCCAGGGGTGCGGCAGCGCTACCGGCAGGCTCAGGCCGGCCCGGCGCTACCGGTTCAGCGGGAGTGCCGCTCCGGCAGGTCCGCCTCGGCCGGGGCCAGGGCGGCCCCGCGGGCCGCCGGGTCCACCGAGAACCCGCGCGCCGACTTCGCGGCGGCCGCGGCCGGCTTCTTGCCGCAGAACGCCGCCTCCAGCGTGCCGCCCAGGGCCGTGTTGGCCACCCCGCGGTTCGAGGTGTTCGCCATCGCCGTCAGGCTGCGGCGGCCGTCGCGGGTCGTGAAGGCGTACGTGTAGAAGCCCTGCACCGTACCGGTGTGCCCGAAGACCTGGGTGCCGCAGGTCAGGTCGTAGCGGCGCAGGCCCAGCCCGTAGAAGCGGGTGTTCGTCGTGTCGGTCGGGGTGACGGTCAGCATCTCGTCGAGCTGCGCGCGCTTGAGGAGCTTGCCGCGGACCAGCGCCGACATGAAGGTGCTGAGGTCGGCCGGGTTGGAGATCATCGCACCGGCGGACTGCGCCCAGGAGACGGTCTGCTCCGTGGAGTCGACCAGCGGGGCGCCGGCCTCGTCGGGGTGCAGGTAGCCGCGGGTGTGCAGGCCCTTGATGGCGGTCTGCGGGTGCACGTAGAAGGTGTTCTTCAGGCCGAGCGGCTTGATGATGCGCTTCGCGTACTCCTTGGCGACCGGACGGCCGGTGATCTTCTCGATCAGCATGCCGACGACCACGAAGTTGGTGTTCGAGTACTTGTAGGCGAGGCCGGGCTCCGTGGTGCGGGGCTCCTTGAGGGAGAGCTCCAGCAGCTCCTGGTAGGTGAACGTGCGGTTGCGCACGGCCTCGAAGCCCGGGACGGTGTTCGCGAACATGGCGTTCGTGTAGTCCGAGAGCCCGCTGCGGTGGGTCAGCAGGTGGCGGACGGTGATCCGGTCGTCGGGCAGCAGACCCGGGAGGTACTGGTTCACCGGAACGTCCAGTTCGAGCTTCCTCTCGCCGACCAGCTGGAGCAGGACGACGGTCGAGAAGGTCTTGGTGACGCTGCCGATGCGGAAGCGCGCCTTCGGGTCCATGGGGTCGCCGGTGGTGCGGTCCCGCACGCCGAGGGCCTCCGTGCGGACCCCGCCCGGGCCGGTGAACCGGGCGAGCGCGCCGGGGGAGCCGGCGGCGAGGGTGTTGCGCAGGACCTGGGCCAGGCCCTCCAGGTCGGGCTCGGGGTCGGTGGCACCGGGGGCCGCCGCGGGCGCGGTGAAGGCCTCCGCGGAACCGGCCGAAGTGGCTTGAATCGTGCGGTTGCCGGCGGTGGCGGCGTGGGCGGCGGTGGCCGGGACGACTCCGGCGACGGCGGCGAGCAGGGCGGCGCTGACGGCCGTACGGCGGTAAAGCGAGTGGGGCAGGGGCACGTTCTTCCTCGGCTGACTGGTACGTGAGTGCGATTGGTCATCGGCCGCCGGGGCGTGGGGCCCCGGCGGGAGCCCGAGCTTACGGAACCCCTCTGCCGGACCGGTGTCCCGACCTGCTGTTTTGCGCCATTGCGGGCGGTTACGCGCGGTACCGGAGGGGTGGCGGCGGGTCAGGATCCGCCGGGTGGCGGAAGAACATGCTCCGCATATCGGGCGGGCGCCGTGGAATACACGGCGACCGCGCCCCGGTTGCACGCACATCAGTCGAACGTCGTTACGAAGCGGAGCAAGCAGTCATGACCAGCACTCAGAACCCCCGCTCCTTCCTCTTCGTCGCCGGCAGCTCCCGGCCGGACGGCAATACGGAGATCCTGGCCCGCGCCGCCGCCGAGCAGCTGCCCCCCGGGGTCTCCCAGCACTGGGTGGACCTGACCGCCACCCCCCTGCCCGACTTCCAGGACGGGCGGCACGAGAGCGGGGACTGGCAGCCCGTCGCCCACGAGGCGGAGCTGCTCGACGCCACCATGGCCGCCACGGACGTGGTCATCGCCTCGCCCCTGTACTGGTACAGCCTGTCCGGCCAGGCCAAGCGCTACCTCGACTACTGGTCGGGCTGGCTCGCGGTGCCCGGCCTGGACTTCGCCGCGCGGATGGCGGGCCGCACGCTGTGGGGGGTGACGGTCATGGCCGACCGCGACGAGGTCCGGGCCGACCACCTGACCGGCACCCTCCACCACACCGCGGCGTACATGAAGATGAACTTCGGCGGGGTCCTGCTGGGCAACGGCTCGCGCCCGGGCCAGGTCCGCGACGACGAGCGGGCGATGCGGCGCGCGAAGACCTTCTTCGCGGGCGAGGCGCCGGCTGCCCGGTTCCCGGGCGGGGAGTAGGGCGCGGGCCTGCTCAGTCGCCGATGTAGCCCGTGGCGGGGTCGACCTGCTCCAGGAAGTTCCTCGCTGCATCGATGAGTTCACCGGTGTCGAGGGCGTCGGCGCCGTGGACGGCCGAGGTGAACCCGTACCCCTCGTTCGGGCCGGACTCCCAGGCGAAGTCGTACACCCCGGGGCTGCCGTCCCGCTCCGTCACCGTGAACCGCTCCCCGTCCACACGCAGTTCCCTGCCCCGGCCCGGCCCCGCGTCCCGCTCCGGTCCCGCACCCTGCTCCGGTCCCGTGCTCCGGTCCTGTGCCATGCCCCGTACCTCCCGCCGCTCCGGGACCGTCCCGGAAGCCGTCTCCATGATCGGGGGCGGGGGGTGCGGGAGTCACGCGGTTTGCGGGGGCGGTACGGTGCGTACCACTCACCACCGTGGTGCGCATGCCCCCATCCTGCGGCCGGAGCCCGGCCGCGGACCGACCGAGAGGCCGCCGTGTTCTCCCTCCCGCTGCGCGGGGGCGCCCTCCTTCGCCCGCTCGAAATCCGGCACGCCGAGGAGTTCGCGGCCCATATGGACCGGGCCCGCGAGCACATCCGGCCGTGGGTGGGGGCCTCGTTCGTCACGGAGGGCCCCGAGGCGGCCCGCGCCACCCTCCTGCGCTACGCCGAGCGCCAGGCCGCCGACGGCCCCCGCCTGTTCGGGATCTGGGCGGACGGCACCCTGCGCGGCGGGGTCATGTTCACCGCCTTCGACGCCGCCTCCGGCTCCTGCGAGCTGGGCTGCTGGCTCGAACCGGGCACCGAGGGCCGCGGGCTGGTCACGCAGGCCTGCGGGATCCTGCTCGACCACGCCTTCAGGGAGCGGGGGATGCACCGCGCCGCATGGCAGTGCCGGGCCGACAACGTGCGCAGCGCGGCGGTGGCCGAGCGGCTCGGGATGACCCTGGAGGGGGTGAGCCGGGAGACCTGGTCGTACGGCGGCACCCGCTACGACACCAGCCTCTGGGCCGTCCTCGCCCGCGAGTACCCGCCCCGGCCCGCCGCCTGAGCCCCGCCCCGCCACTCCGGGCCCCTGCCCCGGGGCCCGACGCCGTACCGAAGAAGCCCCGCCGGGCCGCCCGGCGGGGCTTCTCGGCTGCCCGGCGGGGCTTTCGGCTGCCCGGGGGCCGGCCGCGGCCGCCCCCGTACCCGACCGGCGCTCCCTCTTGTTTGATACTGATTACTTGTGTTTGATTGTGTTGAATCTTGCGGAACGCTGCGAAGGTACGGTCAGCAGCCCGCCCGCGCCCCTGGAGAGGACGTCGTGATCAGGACCACCGCCAAGCTCGCCGACGGGCGGGAGCTCGTGTACTTCGACAGGAAGGCGAACCCGGCCCGCGGCAGCCGGGACACCCGCCCCCTGGACCCGGCCGAGCACCGGGCGGAGGTCCGGCTCGACCCGGTCACGGGGGACTGGGTCACCATCGCCGCGCACCGGCAGTCCCGTACGTACCTGCCGCCCGCGGACCAGTGCCCCCTGTGCCCCTCCCGCCCCGGGCGCCCCAGCGAGATCCCCGACGAGGACTACGAGGTCGTCGTCTTCGAGAACCGCTTCCCCTCCCTCGCCGGCCGCCCTGGCGACGCCCCCTTCTACCGCGCGGCCCCCTTCCACACCGCGGGCCCCGGCACCGGCCGCTGCGAGGTGGTCTGCTTCACCCCCGAGCACGACTCCTCCTTCGCCGACCTCACGGAGGACCGCGCCCGGCTCGTCCTCGACGCGTGGACCGACCGCACGGCCCGCCTCTCCGCCCTCGACGGCGTCCAGCAGGTGTACTGCTTCGAGAACCGCGGCGCCGAGATCGGCGTGACCCTCGCCCACCCGCACGGCCAGGTCTACGCCTTCCCCTTCACCACCCCCCGGACCGCCCGGACCGCCGCGCGGGCGGAGCGCCACCGCGAGGCCACCGGCCGCAACCTCTTCGAGGACCTGCTCGCAGCCGAACGCGCCGACACCGGCCGCACCGTGCTCGACGGCACCCACTGGACGGCCTTCGTCCCCTTCGCCGCCCGCTGGCCGTACGAGGTCCACCTCTACCCCCGCCGCCGCACCGCCGACCTCACCGGCCTGAGCGGGGCCGAGCGCGAGGAGTTCCCCGGCCTCTACCTGGACCTGCTGCGCCGCTTCGACCGCCTCTTCGGCCCGGACGCGGGCCCCACCCCGTACATCTCCGCCTGGCACCAGGCCCCCCTGGCCGGCGGCTCCGAACTGGCGCTCCACCTGGAGCTGTTCACGGTCCGCCGGGCCGCGAACAAGCTGAAGCACCTCGCCGGGGTCGAATCCGGCATGGACGCCTTCGTCAACGACGTGGCCCCCGAACAGGCCGCCGCACGCCTCCGGGAGGCCGCCGTATGACCGCCCCCGCCACCGGCCCGGACGCCACTCCCGGCCCGGACGCCGCCGCCTCCTTCGAGGAGCTGTACGGCGCCGCCCCGGAGGGCCGCTGGCAGGCCCCCGGCCGGATCAACCTGATCGGCGAACACACCGACTACAACGACGGGTTCGTCCTGCCCGTCGCCCTCCCGCACACCACCCGCGTCGAAGCCCGGCGCCGCGCCGACACCCTGCTGCGCCTGTACTCCACGCGCACCGGCGGACCCGTCCACACCCTCGAACTCGAGCGTCTCGCACCGGAGTCCGCGACCGGCTGGGCCCGCTACCCCGCCGGGGTCGTGTGGACCCTCCGCCGGGCCGGACACCCGGTCGGCGGACTCGACCTTCGCATCGACAGCGACGTACCCGGCGGAGCGGGCCTGTCCTCCTCCGCCGCCCTCGCATGCGCCGTCGCCGCCGCCTGCAACGGGCTGTACGGACTGGGCCTCGACCCCCTGGAGACCGCACGGACCGCCCAGCGCGCCGAGAACGAGTTCGTCGGCGTGCCCTGCGGGATCCTGGACCAGGCCGCCTCCGTCTGCTGCCGCTCAGGCCACGCGCTCCTCATGGACTGCCGCGAACTGACCTTCCGACAGGTGCCGTTCGACCCCGCCGCCGCCGGACTGCGGCTGCTCGTCATCGACACCCGGGTCAGCCACGACCTGTCCGACGGTGCGTACGCCGCCCTGCGCGCCGGCTGCGAGGAGGCCGCCGCCCTGCTCGGCCTGCGCGCCCTGCGCGACCTCGACGCCGCCGCCCTGCCCGCGGCCGAGAGCCGCCTGCCCGGACACCTGCGGCCGCTGGTGCGGCACGTGGTCACCGAGAACGGCCGGGTGGGCCGGGCCGTGGCCCTGCTCGCGGCGGGCGACCCCGCCGCCCTCGGCCCCCTCCTCACCGCCGGCCACGCCTCCCTGCGCGACGACTACCGCGTCTCCTGCCCCGAGACCGACCTCGCCGCCGACACCGCCGTCGCCGCCGGGGCCCTCGGCGCCCGGATGACCGGCGGCGGCTTCGGCGGCTCCGTGATCGCCCTCGTCCCGGAGGGGTCCGTGCCCGCGGTCGAGGCGGCCGTCACCGCCGCCTTCGCCCGCGCCGGCCACACCGCCCCCCACCTCTTCCGCGCCCTCCCGTCTCCCGGAGCCGCCGAACTGGCCGCCTCCGCAGCGGAGTCCGCGGCCTGACCGGGCCCTGCGGGGCGGCGCGGCCGTGAATCCGGCCGTCTCCGCCGCCCTTCCCGCGGTCCCGGCCGGGGAACGGCAGCGTCCCGGCCGCCGAGCGGCGGCCGGGACGCTTACGGGCGCGCGGAGTTGGGGTCAGCGCGGCTTCTGGTTGCTGCTCTCCTTGGCCGCTGCCACCGCGGCGGCCTTCCGCAGACCGTCGACCGTGGTCGTGAACTTGCCCGGCTGCGCCTTGCCGCCGGCGGTGCTCTTCTTGCGCGCCTCGTCGGCCGTGAGCGCCACGATATTGGCCGACGACGGGGTGACGGTGCCCTTGCCCACGTTGTAGATGCCCTGGTTGCCGCCGACCGGGATGAAGAACGTGGGGACGGTCTTGATCCCGGGGTGGTCGCCCGCCGCCAGCTGCGTCAGGTAGAACACGTACTGCTTGCCCACCGTGAGCGGTGTGGTGCCCGCCATCGACACCACGTCGGTGTCGATGTTGCCGACGATGATCGTGTCGCCGTCGCTGACTCCGGCACCGCGCTTCATCATGCTCGACACGTACACCTTGTAGAACACCATCGGCATGCACGAGGTGTTCGCCGGAGCATCGCCCGCGATCCCGTCGGGCTGCGTGGTGGGGTCCGGCACCGCGGCGGCCGAGGGGTCGGGGTTCGGGTCGACCCAGTCCGATGCGGTCGGGCCGGGCGACGGCTGGGAGCCCGACTCGCCGCCGTCGTCGCACTCCTTGGTGTGCACGCTCGCCACGGATCCGATGATGCCGATGTCGGAGACGGTGGTCACCTCTTCGGCACTGGCGTAGTGGGCGTAGTCCGCTTCCACCTGCAGCCGGCCGTCACCGCCGCCGGCGGAGGTGCCGGCTCCGGAGCAGGCCGTCAGAAATCCCAGTGACAGGGCGATGGCCGCAGGGACGCGCATGGTCTTCTTCATGGTTCTTCTCCGTCGCCGTCAGTACTTGGCCAGGACGCCCTGGACGTCGTCGTACCAGGGTCCGTCGCTGCCGCACGAGAATTTGCCCTGGCCCTGGCGCATCACGGCCGGACCCGGGTTCGAACAGGTCAGGGAGACATGGTTCAGACCGTAGGCGTGACCCAGCTCGTGGGTGGCCACGATCTTCTTCTCGCGGGCGGTCAGGCCCGCCATGGTGCGGGTGTTGAACGAGACCTTCACCTCGTCGTACGACCAGTAGCCGAACGTGCACCCCGACCACGAGGCGCGCGCCCAGTCGCCCCAGGAGTACGACGCGTCGTGCACCTCGACCTGCGGGTCGCCGTTGTTCGCCTCGTACCGGAAGAAGCCGGTGGCCCTGCTGGCGTCCCAGCTGCCCTGGGCGCTGTTGAAGGCATTGTAGTAAGCAGTGGTGACGTTGTAATAGCGGTAGGAGATCGGGTCGTTGCCGCTGACTCCGTAGAAGCGGCCGCACAGGTGCGTGTACGCCTGGGCCGGCGGAGCGGTGACGACGTTCGCAGCCACGAGGGCGGCGCCGATCAGGAAGGTCTGGAGCAGGCGGGCTATCGCCAAGTTCCTGCGCTTGCGCAGTGGCTCGGTCACGGAGTGACTCCTCGGAGAGTGGACATACGGGGGCCACCGATGTCCGGGCACGCCGAAATCGCCCTTGCGCATCCAGTACGTTCCCCCGTCTGGAATTCGCAGGATATAGAAGATCGTCTGGCTTGACGACCTATAAAAAATGGCTGATTGCGGCTAGTTGAGAGAGGGTTGGATCCGTTTTGGACTGTGCGGCAGCATTTCTGTTGAACCGTCAGAGCAGGCGCTGAAATGTGCGCCGATATAGGCGATATGTCAGTGGGGACGACGTCCGCCAGACCGTGCAGACGGTGCGGGACGGCCTAGGGGCCGGGCCTGGTGCGGTCCGCGGCCACGCGGAAGCCCGTGTTGCCGGTGGAGCTGTCGGGGGTGTTCGAGCTGCGGGCCGCGACGCGGTAGCGGTTGCAGTACGAGTCGTGGCAGAGGTAGGAACCGCCGCGCATCACGCGGCTGGTGTCCGGTGCGAACCAGTCGGCGCACCATTCCCACACGTTGCCGACGGCGTTGTAGAGGCCGAAGCCGTTGGGGCGGAAGGACTTCGCCGGTGCCGTGGACGCGTAGCCGTCCTCCGCGGTGTTCAGGGTGGGGAATTCGCCCCTCCAGATATTGCACATGTGCCGGCCGCCCGGGGCGAGGCTGTCGCCCCACGGGTAGCGCCGCTGCTCGAGTCCGCCGCGGGCCGCGTACTCCCATTCGGCCTCGGTGGGCAGGCGGGTGCCGGACCAGGCGCAGTAGGCCTGGGCGTCGTTCCAGGAGACGTGGACGACCGGGTGGTCCTGGCGCGCGGTGACGGACGAGCCCGGCCCCTCGGGGCGGCGCCAGCTCGCACCGGAGACCGCCCGCCACCAGGGGACGGCGGCCACCGGCGCAGACACGGCGGCGACGTCCTCGGCGAGGAAACCGCCGAAGACGAAGGAGAAGCCGAAGTGTTCGGCTTCGGTGACGTGGCCGGTGGCTTCGGCGAAGGCGGCGAACTGGGCGTTGGTCACCGTCGCGGGGGCGATGCGGAACGGGTCGACGGCGACCTCGCGCACCGGTCCTTCGCCGTCGGCGGGGAAGGCGTCCGGGTCGTCGGTGCCCATGAGGAACTTCCCCCCGGGAAGCTCGATCAGCCCCCGGGCGGCCCGCTGCGCGGCGGCCGTCGGCCGTGGTGCCGGGGCGGGCGTGACGGTGGCGGCGCCTCCGTGTCCAGGGGTGCAGCAGGAAGGCATGGGGGCTCCGTCGGTGGGGCCGGGTGCCTCGCGGGCGGTGCCGCGGGCACCCGGCCGGGTTGCGCAAGGGGGTGCGGTCCTAAGCGAGTTGAGCCGCCGGGGCGGGGATGCCGGGCGAAGAGGCGGGTTCGCCGCCGCACCGGACAGGCGGACACCGCGCGCTCTCCGGCCTGCCCGGATCGGGGCGGCGTCGAACAGCGGGAAGGCTTCCTGCTGGCATGCCCCGAGGTTAGGGGCGGGGGAGGGGCCGGTCCATGTACGGCCTGTGAAATGCGGAACTCCGTTGGGATGGAAGCCCGGTGGGGCGGTGGTCCGCACGGCGCGGCGGCCCGGCCCCCCGTGGTGGTCAGGAGGATGCGCGGGACGCGTAGGCGCGGATGTCGGCGTCGCGCGGCGGCGACCGGTCGGGCGGCGGGGGCGGGTTCGGCTGGCATGGAAGGGAACGTACCGGCAGAGCGGGGCCGGTGGTGTTGCCACAGTATTGCGCCACCAGTCCTGCCCCGTGTACTGCCCTGACCTGCGGTTTCATAGGAAGAGTGGCGAGATCCGCCACTGCGCCGCCCAGATGGTGGACGACGGGGTGGCCGTGGTGCGCGCTGGTGCGCGCGTACGGTGCGTTCAGCTCGTCTGCCGGCCCGTGCGCCGCCGGGTTCACCCCGCCGTGACGTGGGCCAGGGCCCAGGAGGTGTGGTCGAAGGACGTGCGGTTGTTGGCGTCCTCGACCACGAGGCGCAGGACGCGGACTCCGCGGACGTCCAGATCGACACGGACCGGGCCGGCGGCCGCGGTGAGTACGGGGGTGGTCAGCAGCAGGCGGTCGTCGCCGTAGACCTTGGCGCGGGTGGCCCCCGCGCTGCTCTGCCTGGCGGAGAAGTCGTCGATGCCGACGAGGGAGGTGAACCGGAGGCCGGCGGCGCCGAGGTGGTAGGCGATGTCGCTGGGTGCGTGGACGCCCAGGCCCTTGGGGTACGCCGTACCGCCGAAGGAGATCAGGGGGCCGTCGCCGGCGGCGTTCCTGCCGTTGGAGGCGTCGCGCTCCACCGGCCCCCAGCCGTTGGTGGCGCTGATCCAGGTGAGGTCGGAGAGGTACGCGTCGCGGACGGGAGCGGCGGGCGGGGTCGGGACGGTGCCCGTCGCCGGGTAGCGGACCCGCCCGGACGGGGCGTCGGCGGTGCCTTCCGCGACCAGCGCCCACGCGGTCGCCGGGGTGGCGTTCGCGGGCGGGGTCACCTGCCAGGAGGCGGTGAGACGGCCCCCGGCGGCGAGCTGGTCCGCCGTGGCCGGGGAGGCGGGGGCCACGGTCCAGCCGGTGGGCGCGCGCAGGGCGAGCACGGCGTTGGCCCAGGGCCGTGCGGAGCCGTTGTCCAGCGTGGCGGTCACGGTGAACGCCTCACCGGGGACGGCCAGCCGGGGCAGGGTCAGCCGGGTGCCGAACGGCTTGCGCGGATAGGCGTCCTTCCAGGAGGAGCGCATCAGCGCCACGAGTTCGCGGCCCTTGGCCGCGTGCCTGTCGATGACGTTGCGGCTCTCGCCGGGATCAGCGGCCAGATCGTACAGCTCGACCTGCCACTTGTCGTCGGGGAGGTCGTGGTCCCGTTCGGGGGCGAAGCGGACGGCCTTCCAGTCGTCCTGGCGCACCGCCTCGGCCAGCCATGTGGCGCGCTTGTCGTCCTGTGCGTTGGCCCGGCTGGTGACGCCCCATTCGTCGCGGAACCAGTACAGGTGTCCGTGGCGGGCCGAGTCGGGGCTGCCGGCGAGCAGGGGAGCGGCCGACAGCCCGTCCACATCGGTCGGGGAGGGGGCGCCGCCGAGCTCGGCCAGGGTGGGGAGCACATCGGTCAGCGGGGTCGGACGGTCGCTCGTGCCCCGGCTCACGCGGCCGGGCCCCCAGGCGATGAGGGGCAGGCGTACGCCGCCCTCGTAGAGGTTGCGCTTGTAGCCGCGCAGCGGGCCGTTCGCGTCGAACAGGTCCGGGTTGACCCCGCCCTCCTCGTGGGGGCCGTTGTCGCTGGTGACGAGGACGACCGTGTCCTGCTCCAGCCCGTGGGCGCGGAGCCGGTCGACCACTGTGCCGACCAGCGAGTCGAGGTAGCTGACCTGGGCCGCGTGGCCCGCGTTCGCGGCGCTCCAGCCGCGGCCGGCGTACGCGCTGGTGTCGGGTACGTCGCTGGGTGCGTGGGGCACGTTCGGCGTGAGCAGCAGCAGGAACGGCTCGGCGGCGTGCGCGTCGATGAACCCCAGGGCGCGCTGCTCCAGCAGGTCGGGGGCGTAGACCGCCTTCGCACCGTCGGCGTTGGCCGGGATGGGCTCCCTTGCGTCGTTGTGCCACAGGTACTCGGGGTAGTACTCGTGGGCGTGGCCGTGGGTGATGTAGCCGTAGAACTCCTCGAACCCGCGCGCGGCCGGATGGCTCTCCTGGCCCGCCGCCTCCGGTCCGAAGCCCCACTTGCCGATCAGCGCCGTGCGGTAGCCGCGGGCCCGGAGCACCTGGGCGAACGTCGTGTCGGCCGAGGTGAGCGATCCCTGGCCGCCTGCGGAGGGGTTGGCCCGCACCGTGGAGTGGCCGGTGTGCAGTCCGGTCAGCAGGGAGCAGCGGGAGGGGGCGCACACGGCGGCGGTGGAGTAGGCGTCGGTGAAGCGCAGTCCCTCGGCGGCGAGCCGGTCCAGGCGGGGCGTGCTGATCAACTTCTGCCCGTAGGAACCGAGTTCGCCGTACCCGAGGTCGTCGGCGAGGACGACGACGAAGTTCGGCGGCCGGCCGGCCGGGGTGTCCCCCGTCTCCGGAGCCGCCGCCGAGGCCGCCGCCGGGTCTGATCCGGCAACGGTGGCAGTGAGGGCGGTCAGGCCGAGCACGGCGGTCGAACCGGTCAGGAAGGTACGGCGGCTGGACATGGGCGACTGCTCCTCGACGGCGGGTGGGGGCGTGCGCTGATCATGGATCGAGGCACCGCCCGGGGACCATGCACAGGACATGAAGAGCATGTGACGGCGCCCGGTCAGGAGAGACCGCCGGCGGGGTGCGGGAGCGGCGGGGGTGCCCCTGTTGCTTCGGGTACGTAGTTCAGCGGGACCGGCGCCTCGTCGTGGACTTCTACGGGATTCCCGACGACATTGAGGAGGGGCTGTCTGGTGCGGCGCTCCATCGGCGGTCGCAGCGGAGCGCGGCCGTGTAGATTGCGTAGCGCCCTTGACCTGCAGAAAGCAGGCAGGGAGCCACCTCTAGGAGTCCATCATGCTGCGCACCATGTTCAAGTCCCACATCTGACATCTGGACGTTTTCGCAGGTCAGCGGCATGGTGGCGGGGCTTTGGTCAGCAAACGGTCAGCATCAGCCCCTTGGGTTGTTCACGGGGCACACCAGTCGGCAGTCGCGCGTGTTGCTGGCGCAGGGCCGTGCCGGTGTGTCGTAACGGCCCTCTGTCACGTGGAACCCGACGTCGGTGAGGCCGCGCCCGGCCGTCCTCGCCAGCGACACCGGTGCAGTCATCCACCGGACGACGACGGCGGCGACAGCCCTCGTCTCCTTAGTTCAGCGCTGGCGGTTCGGGCGGTTTCGAACGCGGCCGAACCGGTTCCAGAGCCACCTGGAGGGTTGGCCAGGGGCCTGCACTGTATTCCTGCCGGATTATCGCCGCGGTTTGTTCCCGGGCCGGGGAGGGATCGGTGATTGGGGCAGACCTGCATGGCAGTTTGGCGGCTACCTAGTTTTCGCACCAGGCGCTCATGCGGCTGGCAACATGAGCCGTGTGGTCCGCGAGTTGCTCGTACAATGCTTGTGCTTCATCCACAGAGAAATAGGCGTCTAGGAGACCGTAGAGCGGCGCCTGGAGGGAAAGCCGTTCTTGCACGTGCCATGAGGGGCGGTAGTGAACCAAAGTGTTCCGGAACCCTCCGTGGGCCTGGAGGATCAGGTTGCTTGTCGGGGAGTCGAGGATGCCCTTCAGCAGTGATCGGTCCGGCGGGCGGAGTTGGGCTCCGTACTCTTCATCGAGCTTGCGGAGACTGGAGAGCGCGTGGTGGAGCGTGATGTACCGCAGCTTCCACAAGGTGATTGCTGAGGAGGGGTTGCGGTCGTCGGTGACGAGGACACTGGTCGTGTTTAGCGCACAGGTCATGGCTGTCAGGGAGGCCTTGATCTCCTCTGGCAGGATCGGATCGAAGCTTCGACGGTAATACTTCTCTGCACGTACCTCTGTCTTGGTCAGGTCCGTCTCCTGCACGGTGTCGAAAAATGACTGTCCTTCCCAAGGAAGTCCGTCTGCCGCTGTGGCGATATAGCTGCCCTGTTCCACGGCGATGGCGTGGAGTTTGGCGCCAAGCATCTCGGAATCCTTGAAAGCTTGCGGGGGGAAGGCTAGGAAGAAGCTGGCTGTGTGGGAGGTGGAGACGAGCCTGCCGCGAAAACGCCACAGGACGAGGTCCTTTTCCAGCGGCCGGGCCAGCGGTAGCCAGGTATTGTTCAGGAACTCCTCGCGGTGCTCGTCGACGATGCGCCGGAAGTCGGCGCCAATGTCATCCAGTTCTTTGTACTTGTCGTCGTATAGCTTGACCGATTGCCGAGCGCGCTCGATGGCAGGTGCGTAGTCGTAGGCAAGTGCGTCCGAGAGGTCGGGAGCGATGTGGCGAAGCGCCCGGTGGGACTCGTGGATGATCAGGCACATGTAGTTGTGCATGCAGAAGATCGGGACGACAGCCAGTTGTGGGGCGGCTGTGATGCTGCGGGCGAAGCGTCGCAAGAACATGATGTCCTGCGCGATCAGCGCCAGGGCTATGTCGTTGCTGGGGGTCGTCGTCACTGGTGCTCTTCTCCAAGTGCAAGAGGCGGGTGCTGCCTCCTGCTGTTGGCATCAGTCCCGCAGTAGGGTCGGTCCATGGACCAGTCGTGCAGGGCGTCGTGCTCACCCGCTATGCCGTCAGGGCTGGTCTGACAGAGCCGTAGCCGTAGCGCACCGGCGCTGACCCGCCCGTCTATCTCCGCAGCAAGGGCCGTACTCGCAGTTGGGCCTCCCACGACGGGAAGGAGAAGCAGATGCACATGATGGGCGTGACTTCCTTCGTGACCGGTAGGGCCGGGCGCCTTGGGATGTGGGTGTGGCCGACGGCACTGGTACTGGCGGCGGTGGCCATGGCCTTCACCGAGTACACGATGCTCAGTGGCTGCGGCCCCTGGAGCGGCAGGGGGGAGGGCGGCGCACCGACAGTACCCTCCGTGTCAAAGCCGGCGCCATCGTGAGCCTCGCCGTCGCCATCGGCTTCGTCGGCGGCCCCCTGACCAACCGAGGGCATCCCCCGGCGGACGACACGTGCGGTCACCGCCGCTACGGCTCCGTCCGCCCGGTCCGCGCCCGGGTACTCTGGCCGCCGCGGTCCCTGACGCATTCCTGACACCCGGAGCAGGGACCGGGACCGTGGTGAGGGAGCCGACGAGTGGCTGGACACGTGGCCAGGGTGTGGCAGTCGCTGTTCACCACGCACCCGGCGCGCACGGTGGTGTCCTCCTTCGGAGTGGTCATCGCCCTCGGCGCGGGGCTGCTGATGCTGCCGGCCGCGTCCACGGGCGGCTCCGCCACCGATCCCGTCACAGCTCTGTTCACCTCCACGTCCGCGGTCTGCGTGACCGGACTGGTCGTGGTGGACACCGCCACCCACTGGAGCGGCTTCGGCGAGGGCGTCATCCTGGCCCTCATCCAGGTCGGCGGGTTCGGCATCATGACCATGGCCTCCCTCCTCGCGCTCCTCGTCTCCGGCAGGCTGCGCCTGCGCATGCAGCTCACGGCCGCAGCAGAAACCAAGAGTCTCGGCATCGGAGACGTACGCCGGGTGCTCCTCGGGGTGGCCGGATGCACCCTCGCCGTGGAGCTCGCCGTGGGCGCGTTCCTCGCCCTGCGACTGAGGTTCGGCTACGACCGCTCGTACGCGGAAGCCGCCTACTCGGGCTTCTTCCACGCGGTGTCGGCCTTCAACAACGCCGGCTTCGGTCTGCACGCGGACAGCATCACGCCTTACGCGAGGGACCCGTGGATCACGATGCCCATCGCCGCGGCCGTCATCCTGGGCGGCCTCGGCTTCCCGGTGCTCCTCGAACTGCTCCGCCACCGCAACCGCAAGCGGACCACGGGGCGGCGCAACTGGTCGCTGCACACCAGGCTGACCCTGGTCACCAGCGCGGGGCTGCTCCTCGTGGGCACGGTCATGACCTGTCTCCTGGAGTGGACCAACGGCGGCACTCTGGGGGCCTTCGACTGGGACGAGAAGATCCTCAACGGATTCTTCTACTCGGCGATGAGCCGCACGGCCGGGTTCAACGCCGTCGACATGGCGGCTCTGAACGCGTCGACCGTGCTCTTCACCTGCACCCTCATGTTCATCGGAGGCGGCAGTGCCGGCACCGCCGGAGGCATCAAGGTCACCACCTTCTCCGTGCTCGCCGCCGCCATGCTCGCCGAGGTCCGTGGAGAGCCGAACTCCACCGTCATGGGACGGCGCCTGGCCCCCCACGCCCTGCGTCAGGCCCTCACCGTCGCCCTCCTGGGCATCGGCCTGGTGATCGCCGCGACCCTCGCCCTGCTCACCCTGGTCAAAGCCCCCGCCGAAGCGGTGCTGTTCGAAGCCGTGTCCGCTTTCGGTACCGTCGGCCTGTCCACCGGCATCACGGCGGACATCCCCGTCGCCGGCCAGCTGATCCTGATCGGCCTGATGTTTGTCGGCCGCCTCGGCCCGATCACCCTGGTCTCCTCGCTCGCCCTGCGCGAGCGGACCCGCCGCTACCAGCTACCCGAGGAGCGACCCGTCATTGGGTGACTACCTGAACTCCCTGCGCCGGCGCCGCCGCAAGAGCCCTGCCGAAGGCCGCGCAAGACTCGGTGGCGACCAGCGGGTGGCCGTCATCGGCCTGGGCCGCTTCGGCAGCTCCCTGGCCCACGAGCTGACCCGCCGAGGCTGGGACGTCCTCGGCATCGACACCGACTCGTCACTCGTCCAGAAGCACAGTGACGCCCTCACCCACACGGCCGTGGCCGACTGCACGGACGCCGAGGTCCTGAGGCAACTGGGGGTGCACGACTTCCCCAGCGTCGTAGTCGGCATCGGCACCGACATCGAGGCCAGCATCCTGATCGCCTCCAACCTCCTCGAAGAGGGGGTCCCGAACATCTGGGCCAAGGCCATCAGCCGCCAGCACGGCCAGATCCTCGAACGCCTCGGAGTCCACCACGTCGTCCTGCCGGAACACGAGATGGGCGAGCGCGTCGCCCACCTCGTCACCGGGCGGATGCTCGACTTCATCGAGTTCGACGACGACTATGCGCTGGTCAAGACCGTGGCCCCGGCGATCGTCACAGGTGTCCCACTGGGAAACAGCGCCGTGCGCACCAAGTACGGGACCACGGTCGTCGGCATCAAGCGGCCGGGCGAGGCCTTCACGCACGCCACGGCCGACACCGTCGTCGAGAAGGGCGACGTCATCATCGTCACCGGCAAGACACGCGACGTCGAGGCATTCGCAGAGCTGCTCGGCTGAGCCGCCCGCACCGGCATCGTGCCGCTGCGCGTTCCGCAGGGCGCTGCCCCGCTTCTTGTCCGCTGCCGGGAGCGGCGAGTATGTTTTTTGACGGAGTGCCGGGAAGCCTGGTCGGCGGTGAGGGGCCGTGTGCCCGCCGCATCGAACAGGGAGGCCGGCATGGTCTCGTACCCCCTTCGAACCGAGTCGCTGACCAAGCGCTACGGCCGCGTTCTGGCCTTGGACGGGCTGGACTTGTCCGTCGCCGAAGGCGAGGTGTTCGGCTTCCTCGGTCCCAACGGCGCGGGGAAGTCCACCACCATCCGGTTGCTCCTGGGGCTGGCCCGTCCCACCGCGGGGCTGGCCCGGGTCTTCGGCACCGACGCGGCCGACGTCGCCGCGACCCACCGGCGCCTCGCGTACGTTCCGGCCGATGTCGCACTGTGGCCGCAGCTGACCGGCGCCGAGATCCTGGAGCTGCTGGCCCGCACGGGGCCGGGCACCGACCGGGCCTATCGCGACGAGCTGGTCGAGCGGTTCGCCCTCGACCCCGCCAAGCCGGGCCGGGCGTACTCGACGGGCAACCGGCAGAAGGTGGCGCTGGTCGCGGCCTTCGCCACCCGGGCGCCCCTGCTCGTGCTGGACGAACCGACCAGCGGTCTGGACCCTTTGATGGAGCGCGAGTTCCGCAACGCGGTCCGCGAGGCGCAGAGCAACGGGCAGACGGTGTTCCTGAGCTCCCACCAGCTGGCCGAGGTCGAAGCGGTGTGCGACAAGGTCGCCATCCTGCGGGCCGGGCGGCTCGTCGATGTCGCCGCCGTGGCGGAGCTGAGGCGCCTGCACCGCTCGGAGGTGACGGTCTCCTTCGAGGGGCCGCCCCCGGATCTGACCCGCGTTCCCGGCGTGGCAGAGGTCGAGGTGACGGGTGCGGCCTCCGTCAGGTTCATCCTCTCGGGCCCGCCGGGGGCCGCCCTGCAGGCCTTGGCGGGAGCGGACGTGCTCAGCCTCGCGGTGCGGGAGCCCTCGTTGGAGGAGATCTTCCTCGGCTACTACGGCGGGGAGGAGCGGTGACGACCGCCGGCGCTACGCCCCGACGGTTCGACCGCGGCGGCTCGGCGGAGCGGGCGGTGGCAGTCCTGGCCCTGCGCCAGACCTGGCGCGGCGCGCTCGCTGTGATCGGTGTGGCAGCAGGGATGTCGGCGGTGACGGTCGCCGCCTACGCGAGCACCGTCAGGACCCCGGCGGATGCGGCAGCCCTGCGCACGCTGGCCGGGAACCCCGCCATCCGCACCCTCTTCGGCGAACCGGTCGCCCTGGACGAGGCCGGCGGGTTCGCCGTGTGGCGCACGGGGACGGCACTGGCAGTCATCCTCGCGGTGTGGGCCCTGCTCGCCGCGACGCGCATCACCCGCGGTGAAGAGGACGCGGGCCGGTGGGACGTCCTCCTGGCCGGGCGGGTGACCGTCACGGCCCTGGTGGCATCCCACACCGCAGTCCTGGCAACCGCCTCACTCGTTGCAGGCTCGGCAGCCTTCGCCGGGCTGGTCGCGGCCGGCGCCGCCACGAGCGGCGCCGCGGTGCACGGCGCCGGGCTCGCGCTGTGCACGCTGTTCTTCACCACCGCCGGAACGGCGGCTGCCCAGGTCTTCGCGACGCGTCCCGCGGCCAGCGGCGCGGCAGCGGCCCTGCTGGGGCTCACCCTGCTCATGCGGATGGCAGGAGAGGGGCTCGACGCACTGTCCTGGCTGCTCTGGCTGTCGCCCTTCGGCCTGCTGGCGCTGAGCCGGCCGTACGACGGAAACCACACCGGTCCGCTGCTGGTCCTGCTCGCAGCGTGCACGGCACTCGGTGTCGGGGCCCTGAAGGCCGCCGGGAGCCGTGACGTCCGCGGCGGACACCTGCGCGCGGCCTCCGGCCGGGCCCCGCGCACGAGGCTGCTCGGCTCGGTCCACGCCTTCGCAGTGCGGCGGGTGGCACGGCCCCTGGCCGCCTGGGCGGTCGGCGTCGGCGCCTACTACCTCCTGATCGGCGTACTGGCCGTGTCCATGACGCATTTCCTGGCCGACAACCCGAGGTTCGCCGAACTCGCCGCGCGGGCCGGCTTCACCGGACTCGCCACAGCAGAGGGGTACACCGCGGCCCTGTTCGCGCTGCTGGCCGTACCCGTCGGCCTGTTCGCCGCGGTCCGGCTCGCCGCCTTCGCCGCAGACGAATCCAGCGGACGCCTCACCTTCCTGTACGCCCAGCCCCTCACCCGGACGGCCCTGCTGACCGCCGAAGCCTGCGCAGTTCTGGCGGGCGCCGTCGTCCTCACCACCACCGCGGCCGTCGCCACCTGGGGCGGGACCTCGGCTGTCGGTGCCCGCCTCGGCCTTGTTTCCGCCCTGTCCGGAACCTGGAACGTACTGCCGATCGTGTTCCTCTGCCTGGCCTCCGGTGTACTCGCCCTCGGGTGGGCGCCGCGCGCGGTCGCCGCCGTCGGATCGCTTCCCGCAGTGGGGGGATTCCTGCTCAAGGTCATTGCCGAGGGTTCCGGCCTGCCGCCGTGGGTCGCACACATGTCACCGTTCTCGCACCTCGCCGCGGTCCCCGACGCGCCCCCCGCCTGGCCGGCGGCCCTCCTGATGACCGCGGTCGCCGCGTTCGCCGCAGGAGCCGGCGTCATCGGCTACCGCCTGAGGGACCTGCGCCCCTGACGCACACCGGTGCGCCGCTCGGTATCCGGTCGCTTGCGAGGGCGCGGGCGCCTCGCCTGCGTTCCCGTCTGCAAGGTCCGTACCAGCGGTAGTCCTTCGGAGGCACCTGGCATCGGAATGGCCGACCCCGGCCGAGGGAGTGGCCGGAATGCCGTGGGCCGCCGGGCCGCCGTCCGTAATGCGGTCGTAATGGCTTGCGGGAACGCCGTCGCGTTGAATGCTGTCGGAAGGCACACCGCCCTCAGGGCGCGGAACAGGGAGTCGTGGATGAAGCTGGGGCGTGGGCGGCGCGGGCTGCTCTTGGGGATCGGCGCACTCGTGGTGACGGTCGCGCTGGGTGTGGGTTTGTACCTGTTCCAGCCGTGGAAGCTGTGGCAGGACGAGACGGTGAAGGAATCGCTGCCCGAACCCACGACTGCGTCGTCGAACGCCGTGCCGTCGGCCCCGGCGTCCGGGGGCTCCTCGCCGGCGGGCGGGCCGCAGACCCTGACCGAGGGCTCGTTCATCAGCCACGAGCACGACACGAAGGGAACGGCGAAGATCCTCCGGCTCGCCGACGGTTCCCGCGTGCTGCGGCTGGAGGGCCTGGACACGAGCAACGGGCCCGACCTGCGGGTGTGGCTGACCGACGCCCCAGTGAAGGAGGGCGTCGCGGGCTGGCGGGTGTTCGACGACGGCAAGTACGTGAGCCTGGGCAAGCTCAAGGGGAACAAGGGTGACCAGAACTACGCGATTCCGGCGGACGTGACGCTGGCGGACTATTCCAGCGTCGCCATCTGGTGCGACCGGTTCGACGTCTCCTTCGGGGCGGCGGAACTCGGCGAGGCGTAGTGGGGCAGGGCCGAGTCCTGCTGCCATCGGTGCCCCCGCGATCGAGTGCCGTGAGGATGACGGAAGTCTTACGGGACGGTGTGGGACCCCTCGTGCGGTCCTTCTGTGCGTAGCGTGCAGGGATGCGCGTACTCGTGACGGGAGGCGCCGGATTCATCGGCGCACAGGTGGTGGACGTCCTGCGGGACGAGGGTTACGAGCCCGTGGTGCTCGATGCGTTGCTGCCGGCCGCGCATCCGGTCGAGCCGGTGCTCCCCGATACCGAGTTCCTGCACGGTGACGTGCGGGATGCCGACGTTGTGCGGCGTGCCCTGCGGGGGGTGGATGCCGTGTGCCATCAGGCGGCCATGGTAGGGCTGGGGAAGGACTTCGCGGACGCGCCGGACTACGTGTCGTGCAACGACCTCGGGACGGCTGTGCTGTTGGCGGGCATGGCGGACGCGGACGTGCGGACGCTGGTGCAGGCAGGGTCGATGGTGGTGTATGGCGAGGGGCGGTACGAGTGCCCCGAGCACGGCGTGGTCCGACCGGGCCCGCGTACGGTCGAGGATCTACGGAGGGCCCGGTTCGAGCCGGGTTGCCCGCACTGCGGGAACGGACTGCTGCCCGGACTGGTTGACGAGGATGCCCCGGTCGACCCCCGCAACGTGTACGCGACCACCAAGCTGGCCCAGGAGCACCTGGCGGCGGCCTGGGCCCGGGCCACCGGCGGGTCGGCGGTCTCGCTGCGCTACCACAACGTGTACGGCCCGGGGATGCCCCGCGACACCCCGTACGCCGGCGTGGCCTCGTTCTTCCGATCGGCCCTCGCCCGTGGGCAGGCGCCGCAGGTCTTCGAGGACGGGGGCCAGCGGCGGGACTTCGTCCACGTCCGGGACGTGGCCGGGGCCAACGCGGCCGCTCTGGCGGCGTTGGCCCCGGAACGCGGTGCCGGTCGGCACACCGCCTACAACGTGGGCAGTGGGGAACCGCACACCGTCGGGGAGATGGCCGCGGAACTCGCGCGAGCCCACGGCGGGCCGGCGCCGGTGGTGACGGGGGAGTTCCGGCTCGGGGACGTCCGGCACATCACGGCGGATTCCGCACGGCTGCGACGGGAACTGGGCTGGCGGCCGGAGGTCGGTTTTGCCGAAGGGATGGCGGAGTTCGCCGTCGCGGAGCAGCGGGCGGCGGCCGGCCCCGCCTGATACGGGGCCTCGCGGCGGCCGTCGGTCCCACCTCCAGCCTCGCGGCGGTGGGCCGGTGACCGTGCGAAGGCGGGGTCCGGTCCGTGGGTGCGACAGCGTCGGCCCGCAGCCGTAGCCCAGCATCCCCGGCGTGTCCGGTGAGGCCCGCTTCTTCGGAGGGAACGCACTGCTGCTCTCGGGCCTCCTCCTTCTCGGCCTGAGCCAACTGCTGCCACCCCGCCGAAGACCGGGACCACGTCGTACCCTCCGGCGCCTGAGAGGCCGCATCCACGGCATCGGCCGGACGCGTACAGGTCCGCGGGCTCGTCCATGAAGGCGGTCAGGCGAGGGGCAGGGTCACCTCGAAGCGGCAGCCGCCGGGGACGTTGCGGACGTGCGCACGGCCGGCGTGGGCCTCGACGATGCCCCGTACGATCGCCAGACCCAGCCCGGCGCCGGACGGCGGAGTGCGGGCCGGGTTGCCGCGCCACCCGGTGTCGAAGACCCGCGGCAGGTCGTCCTCGGCGATGCCCCCGCACGCGTCGGTCACGGACAGCACGGCCGAGTCCTCCCGGCGGGCCACCGAGACCGCCACGGTGCCGTCCGCGGGGGTGTGCCTGATGGCGTTGACCAGCAGGTTCGCCAGCACTCGGGTGATTTCCCTGCCGTCGACCTCGACGGGCACGTGCGCGATGTCCTCGCCGATGAGTCGTACACCGTGCTCCCGGGCGAGGGGGTCGGCGCCCAGCAGGGCGTCCGCGGCCAGGTCCTGGAGGGAGACGCGGCTGGGCGTCAGGGCGAGGGTGCCGGCGTGGATCCGGGAGAGCTCGAAGAGGTCGCCGACCATGGAATCGAGGCGTTCGACCTCGGTGCGGATCTGCCGGTGGTAGCGGTCCGGGTCGGCCGCCACGCCGTCCTCCAGGGCCTCGGCCATGGCCCGCAGTCCGGCAAGCGGGGTGCGCAGGTCGTGGGAGATCCAGGCGACGAGTTCGCGCCGGGAGGTCTCCAGGGCCCGTTCCCGTTCCCGGGAGGCGGCCAGCCGGGCGCTGGTGGAGGCGAGTTCGCGGGCCAGCGAGGCGAGTTCGGCGGTGGCGGGGGCGGACGGCGTCGCGAAGTCACCCGCTTCGCCGAAGTCCCGGGCGGCGACGGCGAGGTCGTGGCTGCGGGCGACCACCCAGCGGCCCATTGTCAGAGCGGTCGCCAGTGACACGACGGCGGCCATCGCCACGACCAGGGTGACGACCGTGAGGTCGTGCGGCGAGAGGAACATGGCCCGGGCCACCGCGAGGGTGCCGGCCAGCATGGCCGTGACGGCCACCGCGGCGACCACCGTCAGGGAGACGGCGACCGACCGCTGCCGCAGCAGCCGCAGGGCCACCGCCCCGGCCGCTCCGGCGCATCCCGCACCGCCGAGTGCGAAAAGTGCGATGAGCAGGATGTCCGTCATGAGGACCCGCCGGTCTCGAAACGGTATCCGACGCCCCAGACGGTCTGGATGAGCCGGGGCGCGGCGGGGTCGTCCTCGATCTTGGCGCGCAGTCGGCGGACGTGCACCGTGACGGTGGAGAGGTCTCCGAAGTCCCAGCCCCACACGTCCCGCATCAGCTCCTCGCGCGTGTGCGCCCGGCCCGGCCGTGCCATGAAGTGGGCCAGGAGGTCGAACTCGCGCAGGGTGAGCGCCAGCTCGTGGCCGTCCTTGGAAGCCCGCCGGGTAACCTGGTCGACGACGATAGTCGCCGCCCGCAGAGGGGCCTGCCTTTCCTCTTCCCCACCTCGCTGCTGTGTGCCGGAACGGCTGCGGCGCAGCACGGACTCCACCCGCAGGACCAGTTCGCGGGGGCTGAACGGCTTGGTGACGTAGTCGTCGGCGCCGAGTTCGAGTCCGGCGATCCGGTCGTCCTCCCCGCCCCTCGCCGTCAGCATGACCACGGGCACGCGCTGGTCGGCGCGCAGCCGGCGGCACACCTCCAGGCCGTCCAGGCCCGGGAGCATCAGGTCGAGGACGACCAGGTCGGGAGTGTCGCGGGTGGCCAGGGTGAGGGCGGTGGGGCCGTCGGCGGCGTGGCCGACGGAGTGCCCGGCCCGGCGGAGGTACCCGGTGACGACCTCCGCAACGGTCGGGTCGTCGTCCACGACGAGGATCCGGGCCGGAGATGCTGGCGTGCTCATGCGCCCCAGTCTCGTACGGAGGACCCCGCTCCGTCGCCCCCGCTCAGCCGCCCCGGCTTCGCCGTCCGCGTTTCGTAAGGAGTCGATCGCCTCGTTCCCGGATTCCGCTCCCTACGGTGACATGCGTGACCGATAACCTCCCGGACACGGCCGCGGACGCCGTCGACGCGGCCGTGGACGTCGTCCTTCCCTGTCTGAACGAGGCCGATGCACTGCCCTGGGTCCTCGCCCGCATCCCCGCGGGCTGGCGGGCCTTGGTCGTGGACAACGGCTCCACCGACGGATCGGCGGAGCTCGCCCGATCCCTCGGCGCCGTGGTCGTGCCCGAGTCCCGCCGCGGCTTCGGCGCCGCCTGCCACGCAGGGCTCCTCGCCGCGAAGGCGGAGTTCGTGTGCTTCTGCGACTGCGACGCCTCCCTCGACCCCGGGCTGCTCACCGGCTTCGTCCGCACGATCGCCGACGGCGAGGCCGACCTGGTGCTCGGCCGCCGCCGCCCCCGGGGCCGGGGCGCCTGGCCGGTCCACGCCCGCGCCGGAAACCTCGCCTTGTCCCGGATACTGCGCCGCCGGACCGGCCTGTGGCTGCACGACCTCGGGCCGCTGCGCGCCGCCCGGCGGGATGCGCTGCTCGCCCTAGACCTCACCGACCGGCGCAGCGGGTACCCGCTCCAGATGGTGGTCCGGGCCGCGGACGCCGGCTGGCGGATCCGCGAGCAGGATGTCCCCTACCTCCCGCGGGCGGGGAAGTCCAAGGTCACCGGCACCTGGCGTGGCACCTGGCAAGCCGTCCGCGACATGCGCGCCGTCCTCGCCGAGCCGCCTCGCGCCGTTCGGCCGACGCCCGCCCGGGGTGCCCGGTGACCGCACTGCTGGTGATCGCGAAGGAACCCGTACCGGGCCGGGTCAAGACTCGCCTGACGCCGCCCTTCACCCCCGAGGAGGCGGCGGCGCTGGCCGAGGCGGCGCTGGCGGACACCCTTGAGACGGCGGCCGCCACCCCGGCGACCCGGCACGTGCTGGTCATCGACGGCTCCCCAGGACGGTGGCTGCCGCCCTGCTTCGAAGTCCGGCCGCAGAGCACCGGTGGACTGGACGCGCGTCTCGCCGCGGCCTTCGCCGACTGTGCGGGCGAGGCGGCCCTGCTCATCGGCATGGACACCCCGCAGGTCACACCCGGTCTCCTCGCCCCAGCCCTCGGCTTCGAGCGGCACGACGCCTGGTTCGGACCGGCAGCCGACGGCGGGTTCTGGGCTCTGGGACTGGCCGCCCCCGATCCGGCCCTGCTGCTGGGCGTACCGATGTCGACGCCGCAGACCGGAGCCGTGCAGTACGAGCGACTGCGGGCGGCGGGTCTGCGGGTCGGCTTGCTGCCGGTACTCCGGGACGTGGACACGGCGGCCGATGCCGACGACGTGGCCGCCGCGGCACCTTACGGCCGGTTCGCTGTCCTGCATGCCCGGCTGACAGCGTCGCCGGAGGCGTTCCGGTGACGGTACCCGGCGAGATGCCCCGTCCGGCTACAGCACAGGCACCTTGGCGGGACGACCCGTACGCCAGGGCCCTGCGCGCCGGGCAGGGTCCGCTCTTCCTGCGTCGGCCGGACGGATGGCTGATGCCGCTGGAGGTGGAGCGGTGGCTCGCCGGCGCGGACGCCGCCGACGAGAGCGTGCTCGCCCGGTGCCGGGGAGCCGTGCTCGACGTCGGTTGCGGTCCGGGTCGGCTGGTCGCCGCTCTGGCCGAGCGCGGCCACCCGGCCCTGGGCGTGGACGTCAGCCCGGCTGCCGTGACCAGGACCGTCCAGCGCGGAGGAACGGCCCTGTGCCGGTCGGTCTTCGGCCTGCTGCCGGGCGAGGGGCGCTGGAGCACGGTCCTTCTGATCGACGGCAACATCGGCATCGGCGGAGACCCGACCGCCCTGCTCGGCCGGGCCGCCGAACTGCTGGGAGGCTGCGGCCGGGTGATCGTGGAAGCCGCTTCGGTGGAGGTGGACGAGCGGTGCGAGGTCCGCCTCGACGACGGACGCGGCGACCCCGGCATCCCTTTCCCGTGGGCTCGGGTGGGGCGTGAGGCGCTGCGCCGCCATGCCGGCCGGGCGGGGTGGACGGCTGCGCACGCCTGGACGGTATCCGGCCGGAGCTTCGCCGAACTCGTTCCCTGAACCCTCCGCCGGGCAGGGCGACCGGGTACACCGCCCACGGCCGCCCCCAGCCGCCTCTTCCGGGGCAGGCCGGGTTCGACGGCGTCCTCGAAGCGCCGGGGGCCAGGACGGGGACCCGGTGGCAGTCGACGGTCGGCTCACTCGCCGGAGGTGACGTCCCGGCTCGGCAGCTGGGGCGCCCCCGCGGCTTCGGCCTCGGCCTTCGCGGCGCTCACTGCGGTGGCCGCCTGCTTCGCGGCTTCGTCGGCAGCCGAGACAGCGTCCAGTGAAAGCGGCCAGTCCGCCTCGTCGAGTTTCGTTGTCCCGCCTTCCGACGCCCGGACGCCGTGAGGAGCGGCTGATTCTTCCGGATTCGCCGACCTGGGCAACCCTGTAGCCGACCGGTCGCCGAAGGCGCTGGTGACCGTGCGAACCGCCTCGGTCAGCTCCCCGGGGATCACCCAGAACGTGTTGTTGTCGCTCTTCGCCAAGTGGGGCAGGGTCTCCAGGTACTTGTAGGCCAGGACCTTCGGGTCGGCGTTGTTGCGGTGGACGGCCTGGAAGACGAGCTCCACTGCCTTGGCCTCACCGTCCGCCCGCAGGATCATGGCCTGCTGCGCGCCCTGTGCTTCCAGGATGTCCTTCTGCTTCGTTCCTTCCGCAGTAAGGATCTTGGCCTGCCGCTCTCCTTCGGCGTGCAGGATGGCCGCGCGCTTGTCGCGTTCGGCCCGCATCTGCTTCTCCATCGCCTCTTTGATGGTGGCCGGCGGATCGATGGCCTTGATCTCGACGCGGTTGACCCGGATGCCCCACTTGCCGGTGGCGTCGTCGAGGACGGTACGGAGCCGCGTATTGATCTCCTCGCGTGAGGTGAGCGTCTGCTCCAGGTCCATGGAGCCGATGACGTTCCGCAGCGTGGTCACGGTGAGCTGATCGATCGCCTGCAGGAAGTCGGCGACCTCGTAGGCCGCCGCCCGCGGATCGGTCACCTGGTAGTAGAGCACGGTGTCGATGTTCACCACGAGGTTGTCCTCGGTGATCACCGGCTTCGGGTCGGAGGAGTACACCTGCTCGCGCACGTCGAGTCTGGTGTTGACGCGGTCCGCCACCGGCAGGACGAAGTTCAGGCCTGGTTGCAGGGTCCGGTGATAGCGGCCGAACCGTTCGATGTTGTAGCGGCGCGCCTGCGGGACGATCCGCACCGTGGCAGCGACGAGGAAGACGACGACCAGCGCCGCCACGAGAATCGGGATGACGAGCGGGTCCATACTTCCTCCGTCCGGTGTGCTCTGTCGTTCACGGCAGAAGCTCGCGCGGGTACACGACAGCGGTCACGCCCTCGATCTCCATGACGTCGACCAGAGCGCCCACCGGGATCACCTGGCTCTCGTCGAGGGCGCGGGCGGACCACTCCTCGCCGGACACCTTGATCAGGCCGCGGGTCGCGGTGACCTCCTGCATGACCTCGGCGCGCCTGCCGATCAGCGCATCGCTGCCCTCACGGGTGAGGGGCGACCGCGACATATGACGCAGCGCGACAGGACGCATGACGGCGAGGCCGACTGCCGCTGCCACGGCGAACGCCACGAGCTGGCCGAGAAGGCCGATACCCACTCCGGCGACCACGGCAGCCACCAGCGCAGCGCCCGCCAGCAGCCCGAGAACCAGCGACAGGGTGAAGAACTCCCCTACGCCGAGCGCCGCGGCGGCGAGCAGCCATACGAACCACGGCATCGCATCGGCCTCCTTCGGGGAACTCGATAACCCAGGGGGACTCACTTGCCGATTTACCCACTTATGGCCCGATGGATGCGGATTTTTACCCGCCGGTTCGGCAGCTCACCACCATGAGCAGACGCCTCCCTGTCAGTCCCCCGACCCAAGCCCCATTGCGGGACTGGTCACGTTCGGGGGCGGAGCCGCCGATCGGCAGGCCGCCGGTACCCCCAGCGCCAGCGCCCCGAGGAACCACGGGAGCGCGGTCAAGAGGAGAAGCGACCACCCGCCGGACACCGTGAGCACCCCGGCGATCAAGGCCGTCGTGCCGGAAGCGAAGACCGGCTGCAACAGCAGCCGCCGCCGCCGGGACCGCCGGCGGCGCCGGGCAGCGTCGTCGAGAGCTGCGGCCAGCCGCCCGCCGGCCGCCCCCGAGGCCAGCAACAGCAGCGGACCGAGTACTCCGTACAGATTCACCGCGGCCTCTTCCTGACGCCGTGCGGCATCCTGGCGGTCGATCCTAACCGCGCCGGTGGACGGCCGGGGCAGCAGCCTTCCCGCACGGTTCTACAGATTTCGACGCACTCCACGCGGCGGGTCGTCCGCGGGCCGGGCGCCGTCCCGGAGCCGGGGCCCGCCGCGCCGCCGCAGGGAGAGCCGAACCGCGATCGCGACCACGGCCGTCGCCGCCAGCACCAGCAGCAGGTTGCGGGCGTAGGGCAGGGGCAGCGCCGACGGGTTCGGCGGTGCCCCCGGACGCAGAAGAGGCGGCAACGCGATCAGCACGAGCGACCCCGCCGTGATCAGAGCCCCGCGCACCACCGGCCGCGCCGGCCCGGCCGCCACCAGCAGCCCGCCCGCGAGTACGAGGGGTCCGATGAGGACGTCGTGCAGGATCAGCGCCCCGCCCAGCCACACCAGTACGTCGTGCGGGTCCGGTCGCTCGGCCAGGTGCCATCCGCCGATCCCGATCAGCAGCAGCCCGAACGCCCCGGATACGCAGCGACTGGGCGACACGGAGGCCTGCGCATCCGCCTCCGGTGCGTCCCCCGGGTCCGACTGGTGCCCCGGCCCCGGCTCGGACGCGGACATCACACGACCTCCAGCCGGGTGACCCATTTGGTCTGCAGCACGCCGGGACGGTTCGGTGCGATGACGCGGGCCGGGTACCCGTGGTCGGCCGAGAGGACTTCGCCGTTCAGCCGCAGCGCCAGCAGCGTCAGCGGGTCATCGGAGTACTCCCGGCCCATGTGCATCTCGCGGTACGCTCCGGCCACCTCCAGTGACACCACCCGCAGCGCGGAGCCCGGCCGCCCCCCGGCCAGCCGGACCAGGTCGCGGACCGGTACGCCGCGCCACTCGGCGTCCATGCTCCAGCCCTCCACGCACGCGATCGGCAGCCGGACCCGCCGCTGCGGCAGGGCGGCGAGCTGCGGGAGCGTCAGCCGGTAGGGGTCCGGGCCCAGCACCTCCAGGCGCCACTCCCGTACGGCCGCCTCCGTCACCCCGGCCGCGGCCGCCGTCCGGTTCACCGGAAGGCCCTGCGGCCCGTAACCGGGGTGCCGGGGTGCCAGCAGGTCCAGGGGCGCGAGCGGGGTGAACGACTGACCCACCGTGGTGACCGTGACTGCTCCCACGGCCGTGCCCACGCCGAGCAGCAGCGCCCGCCGGTCGGGTCCGTCCCGCTCCTCGTCCGGCAGGGCGAGCGTCCCTGTGGACCTGCGGCTCCAGTGGGCGCGGATCTCGGGGGCCTTCACCGCGAGGTGCAGCAGCACGGACCCGGCCACCACCCACGCGACGGCGTAGTGCACCGGTACGAAGGAGAACGGCCACGGGTACCACTGGGCGATGTTCAGCAGCCCCGTCAGCACCTGGAACAGGGCCGCCGCCACCAGTACCGCCACTGACAGCCGCTCCAGTCCGTGCCGCACCGACCGGACGGGCGGCCACAGGAACAACCGCGGGTAGACCGCCCACAGCTTGGCCAGCAGCAGCACGATCGCCGCCAGCCCGACTGCGACGTGCAGTCCCTGAGTCAGCCGGTAGCCCCAGACCGGCCGCGACGGAAGGTAGCCGGCGAGCCAGGGCGGCGGCTGCTGCAGAACGTGGCTGAACAGCCCGGTCAGGAAGCACACCGCCAGGGCCGCGCCCAGCCACCGCCCGATCGCCGTCGCCGTGCGCGGGTCGTGCAGTCGGCCGGAGAACGAGGGCGGGCGCACGGCCGGCGGCCGCAGCCGCGGGCGGTGGGGGCGCCGTCGGGCGGTGTGGGTGTCCATGCCCTCATGCAACCGCCTCGACCGGGTCGGCCGGCGTTTCCGACACCTTACGGAACACGAACGGCCTGCCGCGCCGACCGGTCGGGCGGGAGAGCCCCTGCCAGGGTGGGCCCGTGAGCCATCCCCGCCCCGATCCGACCGACTCGCCCCCTGAACCGCCGGCCCCGGCGCCCGCCATCCGCGAGACCCGTCCCCGCGGCGGCAGCCGCCGCGGCCTCGGTGCCACCGCGGCGACCGCGTTCCTGCTGGCGGGCCTCACCACCGCGCTCGTGCTCACCGTCCGCTACGACGGCTACTACGCCGACCCGGCCGGACTCTCCTGGCGGTACGCAGCCTGCTGGGCGCTGTTCGCAGCGGCGGCCTGGTGGCTGCGCCGCACCCCCGCCCGGCACGTCGCGGCCCTGGTCCTGGCCGGCGGCATCGCCGTAGCTGCCACCGGCCTGGCGGCCGGCCCCGGGACCAGCACTGACTCCTTCCGCTACGCGTGGGACGGCCGGGTACAGGCCGCCGGAACCTCCCCGTACGACCATGCCCCGGCGGACCCTGCCCTCAGCCCGCTCCGCGACGACTGGCTCTTCCCGTCCCGCGACCACTGCGGTCGGCCCGATCTCTCGTCGTTGCCGGACGGCGGCTGCACCCGCATCAACCGGCCCCGGGTGCACACCATCTATCCGCCGGCCGGCGAGGTGTACTTCCTCACCGTCCACGTACTCTCCCCTGACGGGGTCCGCCACAAGGCGCTCCAAGCCGGCGGCGTGCTCTTGGCCGTGGCCACCACCCTGGTGCTGCTGCGGGTGCTGCGCCGCCGCGGCGATCCGCGCAACGCCGCCTGGTGGGCCTGGTGTCCGGCGGTGGCCGTGGAAGCGGTCAACAATGCCCACGTCGATGTCCTCGCCGTCCTCCTGTCCGTCGCCGCCCTCGTCCTGACGGTCCGCCACCGGGCACTCGGCGGCGCACTGCTGGGGCTGGCCGCGGCAGCCAAGCTGCTGCCCGCCGTACTGCTCCCCGGCGCACTCTCCGGCGTACGGAGGCCCCGCGACTTCGCCGCCATCCTGCTGCCCGCCGCCGGTGTGCTCACGGCCCTCTACCTGCCGTACGTCCTGCTCTCCGACTCCTCGGTCCTGGGCTACCTCGCCGGATACGCCGAGGAGGAGGGCTACCAGGACGCCGCCTCCGGCAACCGGTACGCCCTGCTGCGCCTCGTCCTGCCCGACTCCTGGGCGCTGCCGGCCGTGCTCATCGGCATGCTCGCCGTCAGCCTCCACGTGATCCGCCGAGGCGACCCTGCACGGCCCTGGTCCGGCGCACTCCTCGCCACCGGCACCGCCTTCCTCCTGACCACCCCCGGCTACTCCTGGTACGCCCTGCTCCTGATCGCGCTCGTGGCCCTCGACGGACGCTGGGAATGGCTCGGCGTGGCCGTCGCGGGAGCCGCGGCCTACCTCACCTCGCGCGCGCTGCCCGGCGCCGGGACCGTGATGTACGCGGCTGCTCTCCTGGCCGTACTCGCCGGCGCCGCGCTCCGCACCCGCCGCGCACGCCCCCGCGCCCTTGCCGCCCCGGTTGACTGACAGGCCGATGGCCACGGCATGCTTGCCCGATGATCGATTCGTCGACAGGCCAACTCCCCGACTCCGCAGGCAGGATGATCGTCTGCGGTGACGACGGGCTGGCCCGGAGGCTGGCCGCGGAGCTTCGTGACGTCTACCGCGAACCCGTCACCCTGGTGGTGCCCGAGGACCGTGAGCCGCAGCCGGCCGTGGGGCGGGGTCGGGGACGCGTCCCCGGTCTGCTCGCCCGGGTCCCGGTGGCGGGGCCGCGACGATCGCGGGCCGCGAAGCAGGTGCCCATCGCGGACCTGCGCGTGGTCGAGGCCGCGCAGCCCGACGAGGACGCGCTGGCCGCTGCGGGGGCGTCCGGTGCCGCCGCCCTGGCACTGGTCTACGAGGACGACGAGACCAACGTCCGGGCCGCACTCGTGGCCAGACGTCTGAACCCGCGCCTCCGCCTGGTCATCCGGCTCTACAACCGCCGCCTCGGCCAGCACCTGGAGGAGCTGCTGGACCAGGCCGCCATCGTCGCCGAGCCGGGACTCGACCTGCGGGAGCTGGACGTCTCGACCACCGTCCTCTCGGACGCGGACACCGCCGCGCCCGCCCTGGCCGCCTCGGCGATCGCCGGAACCAGCAAGGTGGTCCAGGCCGACGGCCTCCTCCTGCGGGCCGTGGAGCGGACCCCGCCCGGGCGAGGAGAGGTCGCCGACCCCGGCCTGTGCACACTCGCCCTGCTGTCGGCGACCACCCGGGACCCCGCCGGGGCCGAGGGATCCGACGCCAGCGGTGACAGCGGACCGCAACTGCTGCCCGACGACCGGGCCGTGGCCGCCGCCACCGGACGAGGCATCGTCGCGTTGGAAGCCGTTGCCCACACGGGCCCGGTCCAGGCGGGGTCCGGGACCCGCCTTGCGGCAGCCGCCTTCCCGGTCGGCTCGTTCTTCTCCCGCCGGCTGCGCTGGGCCCTGGCCGGTATCGGCGCGGCCGTGGCCGCCCTGGCGGTGGCGGCCTGGCTGACCACCGGCGACCACCCGCTCCACGCCGCCTACATGACCCTGCTGGACATCTTCGCCATCAACGACCCGGCCGTGGACGAGTCCACCGAGCGCAAGACGCTCCAGATCCTGGCGGGCACCGTCGGTCTGCTCCTGCTCCCGGTGCTCGTCGCGGCCGCGCTCGAAGGCCTCGGGGACTTCCGGACGGCGACGGCACTGCGCCGCCCGCCGCGCGGGCTGTCCGGCCACGTGGTGCTCCTGGGCCTGGGCAAGATCGGCACCCGCGTGCTGGGCCGCCTCCGGGAACTGGACATCCCGGTGGTGTGTGTGGAGTCCGACCCCGAGGCGCGGGGCCTGGCACTTGCCCGGCGGCTGCGCGTACCCGTCGTTCTCGGCGACGTCACGGAGGAGGGTGTCCTGGAATCGGCACGCGTCCACCGCGCGCACTCGCTGCTCGCCCTCACCAGCAGTGACACCACCAATCTGGAGACGGCCCTGTACGCCCGGGTGGTGCGGCCCGACCTCCGCGTCGTCATGCGCCTGTACGAGGACGACTTCGCCACGGCCGTGTACCGCACCCTGCGCGCCGCCCACCCCGCGGCCCTGACCCGCAGCCGCAGCGTCACGCACCTGGCTGCCCCGGCGTTCGCCGGGGCGATGATGGGCCGCCAGGTCCTCGGAGCCGTACCCGTAGAGCGCCGGGTGCTGCTCTTCGCAGCCCTTGAAGTCGCGGGCCATCCGCAACTGGAGGGCCGGACGATCGCGGAGTCCTTCCGGCCCGGTGCCTGGCGGGTGGTCGCCCTGGACACCGCCGCACCGGAGGACCGCCGGCCCGACCTGGCCTCCACTCCGGTCGAGTCGCCCGCGGCTGCGGCCGGCCTCGTATGGGACCTCCATCCCGGGTACGTCCTCAGGGCCCAGGACCGGGTCGTCCTCGCCGCCACCCGCCGGGGGCTGGCGGAACTGCTCGGCCGACACGGTACCCGTGCCCCGGGCGGGCTCGCGTGAGAGGGCGATGGAGGTGCGGCGTACCGGGCCGGTGCCGCGAAGTGCCGGGCCGGCCCCGACGGCCGGAGCGGCTGGGCCGGCGCGCGTCATCGGTCCTGTGCGACAGGGGGACCCGATGCCCAGCCTGGATCCATCCGGTGCCCGGTGTCGTGCCCGGACGTTCCGAGGCGCTGCCCGACCTGCGGTCCTGTCCTCGCCCGGGGCATGGCAGGCTGATCCCCGGCCAGTGGCGGGTGCGATGGGGCAGGCGGGGCGAGGGTTGAGCGACGAGCAGCGGACGACGGACGAATACCTGGAGGGCAGCGCGGAACTCCTGCGGGAGGCCTGCGCCACCGGGCGCCGCTTCACCCGCACGGAGCTGGAGGCCCGCCGCGCAGCGGGTGAGCGGGCAGCCGAGGCCGGCATCGGGCTGCGTGCCCTGGTGCTGGCACACCTGAGCGTTGCCCGGGAGATCCAGCCGGAGATGGCGGTACGGGAGCTGCCGTATCTGCTGGGTGTTCTGGAGCAGGCGGTCGACGCCTTCGCGGAGGGGTACGAGAGGGCTCAGCAGCAGGCGGTGCGGCAGCAGGAGGCAGCACGGCGGGAGTTCATCGACGACCTGCTGTACGGGGGCAGCGATCTCGGGCGTCTCGCGGAGCGGGCCGAGCGGTTCGGGCTGCGCCTGTCCCAGGCCCATGCGGTGGCGGTGGCCCAGGGAGCGGAGCCGTACGACGACGGCTACAGCATGGTGCGCGGGATAGAGACGGCCGTCCTCGCCCGGTTCGGCAACCGGAACATCCTGCTGACGACCAAGGACGGCCGGCTGATCTGCGTCGCCCCTGGCGACCAGCCGGAGGTCCTCGCCTACTTCGCGAAGCAGGCGTACGCGGCCACCGATGGAGGACTGGTAGCGATCGGCAGGCCCCATCCCGGTGCCGGGGGAGTGGTGCACTCCTACGAGGAGGCCCTCAACGCGCTCGACCTGGCGGCACGCATGGACCTGGGCGGTCCGGTCCTGCATGCGGCGGACCTGCTCGTCTACCCGGTGCTCGGGCGGGACCGGCAGGCCATGGCCGATCTCGTCCACACCGTCCTCGGTCCGCTGGAGCAGGCCCGGGGCGGTGCCGGGCCGCTGATCGACACGCTCCACGCCTATTTCGATTCCGGCTGCGTGGCCACCGAGGCCGCCCGTCTGCTGTCCTTGAGCGTCCGGGCCCTGACGTACCGCCTGGAGCGCATCCACAAGCTCACCGGGGCGGACCCCGGCGACCCGCGGCACCGCTACACCCTCCAGACGGCTGCCATCGGCGCCCGGCTGCTGGACTGGCCGGACGGCACCGCGGTGAAGCCTTCGACGCGTTGACGGGGCCGCCTCTCCCGAGTGCCGCTCCGGGCCGGGAACCCGGAACGGTCAGTGGGGCCGCCCCGAGGCCGTCCACGCCCTGCGGACGCGGTCGCCGGTCTCTCCGACAGCGATGATCAAAAGCGCGCCGAAGGCACATCCCGGCAAGGGCGCGTAGTGGCCTACGAGGAGGCCGCCCAGCCAGAGCGCGCCTGTCACCAGGCACCACCAGGCAGCGGCCCAGCCCAGGACCCGCAGTGCTCTCGTCGGTGTCATCCACGAGCACCTTCCCTCCGCATACCCACCGTGCACGCGATGCCGACCGGCACCACCGTCAGCAGCCAGAGCAGCGGATGCAGCCAGTACGGTCCGCCGCACCAGAGCAGCAGCCACAGGATCAGGAACGAGTCGGCGATCATCCCCAGCGCGGCCCATCCGGCCGTCGTCAGGCTCCTCGACCCGGCAACCCGCCCCCACCCGGGTCGGCGGAGCAGACGCCAGCCGGCGAGGACGCCGAATGCGCCGATGACCAGGGTGACGACGGTCAACGCAAGGGAGTGGAGCGGGCCGTCGGCGGCGAGGGGAACGGCTGCCTGGGCCATGTCGCTCGCCCCGCTGCTCGCGATGTCCTCGTGCGACGCCGGTGCGTCCGTTCTACCCCCGGTCGGCAGCGTCGCCGCGTAGGTCCGCTCTTCGGGAACGTCCGGGATCTCCGCCGGCAGGGCCGCGATCGCAACAGCGGTCAGGCCGAGCGAGGCCAGTCCGCCGAGACCGGCCAGGGCACCGGTGACGCGGTCACGCCGTCTCGTCCGCAGGTACCGGCTGACTGGTGAACCTGTCTCAGGTCCGAACACGAGCCCCCTGTCGCGGAACCGTCTGCGCCTGGTCGGAGGCATCCCCGGCCGGTTCCGATGGCGACTTGAGTGCGCCGCTCGGGGCGGAGGCGTCGCCCTCGACGTGGAAGAGGCGGGCGACCGGTACGTCCGTGCTGCTGTGGGCGACGATCGAGAAGGCGATGCAGACCGCGATCAGGGTGTACGCGGTCCCACCCTGCGGGATGCCGGCCTGGAGGACCAGCAGCCCGTAGACCACCGACGCGAAACCCTTGGGACCGAACCACGCCGCGACCAGCTTCTCCCGCAGCTCGAACTCGGTACCGAGTAGTGACACCAGCAGGGAGGCCGGCCGGACGAGGACGATCGCCAGCACGACGGCCGCGTAGCCGCCCCACGACAGGTCGCCGAACAGCGCCGGCGTGAGCAGGGCGCCGAAGACCAGCAGCGCGGCGAACTTGGCGAGCTCCGCCACCGCCTCGCCCAGCGGTTCGAAAACCTCCTTGGCCTCCGGCGCGACCGCCGCCAGGACCGCTCCCGCGGAGAAGGCCGCCAGGTAGGGGTTGGCGTGGGTGATGTGGCACAGCCCGTAGAGGATGATGCCGGTGGCGAGCGGCAGCAGTGGCTGGAGGCGGGGCTCGGCACCGAGGTTGCGTACCCGGACCAGGCCCGCCACCAGCAGCGGCAGCACCACGCCGAGCCCCAGTCCCAGCAGCAGCTCCAGCCCGATCATGCCGATCGAGGCCTCCGCGTGGGCCGAGGTGGGGCCGGTGGCGGCGATGAGGACGAGAACCACCGGAAGGGCGAGGCCGTCGTTGATGCCGCTCTCCACGTTCAGCAGCTGCCGCAGCTTGGCGCGTACCTCCTTGCGGCCCACGATCGCCGAGGCGAACACCGGGTCCGTCGGCGCCAGCACCGCTCCCACCAGGAACGACGTCGTCCAGTCGAGACCCACCAGGTAGTGCGTGATCAGGGCCATGCCGACCAAAGCCAGCGGCATGCCCAGACCCAGGGCGCGCGCCGGGTTCCTCCAGTTCCTGCGTAGTGCCGGGAACGAGACGTGCATGCCGTCGGTGAACAGCACGGCGAACAGTGCGAGGTCCGCGGTGACCGCGACGATCCCGCTCTCCGGGGTGATGCGGATCAGGCCCAGGAAGCCGTCGCTGACCAGCGCGCCGCCGAGCAGGAAGAGCAGGGAGGTGGACAGGACGGTGCGGGCGGCGAGCCCGGACAGCAGGACCGCGACGAGCAGCACGACCCCGAACACTGCGACGAGCACCATGGAAAGCAAGCCCCTATCGGCGAGAGGAGAGTCTCCCCTTGACCGCCGACCAGGCTTCCCGGCACACCGCAGCGGATTTGATGCACCCCTTACGCCGCCTTGACGGTTCCTGACGGCAGTGCTCTGCCCGCAGATCTGCCGGTCACCGGCATGAACGCGTCAGCCGAACCCCGGTAAGGTGAGCGCCGCATTCCGGAACGGCACCGACGAACGGAAGTCCCATGATCCACGCGACGGCGCCCGGCGGCACGGCGCTCCTGCTGCTCCAGCCCGCGTCGGCGTTGCTGTCCGGCTGGATGCCTTCGGGTGGTACGGGGAGCGCCGGATGAAGCGGCTGCGCGCCGGGTGGAACCGCGCCACCCTCTACCGCTGGATCAGGGCCGAACGGCGCCTCGGCCTGGTCCTCGCGGCGGTCGGCTTGCCGATCACCTGCCTGGGGGCGGCAATGTACGTTCTCCCGGGTCCGGGCTTCCCCGTCCTGGTGATCGGCGCGAGTCTTCTCCTGACAGGAGTGGCGATGGCCCTGTCTGGGCAGGACGGAGACCGGTAGGGGCCCGACCGGGCCGCCGGGTTCTCACCCACGAGGTTACCGCTACGGCTCCGGGGAGCGGTGTGGCACTCGTGGGGGTGGGGACTGTGAGCTCTTCCGATGAGTACTTCCGTGAGCTCAGGTGCAAGGAGGAGTGGGAGCGCGACAAGGAGGCGGCGGAGAATCTCACAGGGCCCCAGTCGCCGTTCGCCTCCTCGCGAGGGTCGTCAGGACCGCCGAGGTCTTCGCAGTCCTCAAAGGGCGGATGTGCCGGCTGCGGATGCTTGCTGCTCGTGATCGTGGCGGTTCTCGCCGCATGGTTCTACGGCAGCGAGTTCCTCAAGCGCGACGAGGTCCGCACGGTGACGGCCATCCTGTGCGGCAAGGAGGAGGACGGCCAGGACCGGCGGATCCGCACCAGCGAGGGCGACTTCAGGCTCGGCGACGTGCCGGAGAGGACGGCCGCCCAGCAGTACGAGACCCTGCAGGCGGGCCGGGCCTACGTCATCGCCTACCAGGGCATGGAAATGCCCCTCCTGCCGCGACCCGTCACACGCGGCGTCGAGCCCGCGCCCGGCGGAGCGTCCGGCCGCAACCTCGGAACCTGCCCTGCCGGCGGGTGAAGGGCTCCTGTCCTCGGCTGGTCACGAGAACCAGGCGTGCGTGGACAGTTCGGGACTGAGGCCGTGCGTGGTCCGGGCGATCAGTACCGCCGACGAGACGAGCCCGACGTGGCTGAGGCCTTGGGGGAAGTTGCCGAGGAACATGCCGTCGCCTGGCGCCAGTTGTTCCGGAAGAAGGCCGAGTTCGTTCGCGTACGAGCACAGCTGGTCGTACAGCTCCAGGGCCTCTCCGATGCGTCCCTGTCCGACGAGGTTGTCGACCAGCCAGAAGGAGCACAGCAGGAAGGCCCCTTCCGGTCCTCCCACCCCGTCCGGGGACTCGTCGGGCAGGTACCGGTAGAGGAGCCCGCCGCCGGCGTCGAGCCGTTCGGAGACCGCCCGGCACGTCGCGACCATCCTCGGATCGTCGGCGGGAAGGACGCGGCGCAGCGGCAGTGCGAGTACCGAGGCGTCGAGCCCGCCGCCGGGGGCCAGGTGTTCGGTGAGGGCCCGCTGCGCCGGGTCCCAGGCGGCGTCGAGGATGTGCCGCGTGATGGCCCGGGCGTCCTGCTCCCAGCCGTCGGCGTCGCCGGGTAGGCCCAGACGGCGGGCCAGCCGTGCCGCGCGGTCCAAGGCGACGTGGCACATGGCCGCGGAGTAGGTGAAGGGGCGGGGCGGCGAGCGGACCTCCCAGATGCCGTGATCGGGTCTGGCCCAGGCGGTGCGTGCGGCCTCGGCGAGGGAGGCGAGCCCCTCCCAGAGGCCGGGGGAGAATGTCCCGCCCGTGGCCGCCCACTGGAAGGCGCAGTCCAGGACCTCCCCGTAGACGTCGTGCTGCGTCTGGCGGGCGGCGTCGTTGCCCCAGCGCACCGGCTGCGATCCGCGATATCCCGCCAGGGCAGGGTCGACGGCCTCCCGGGGGGCGGGGCGCCCGTCGATGTCGTAGACGACCCGCGGGCCGCCGGAGGCGTGCACGGCGTCCAGGACCCAGGTCAGGAACCCGCCGGCCTCCATCGGCAGTCCGATGCGGCGCAGGGCGAAGACCGTGTAGGCGGCGTCCCGGATCCAGGCGTAGCGGTAGTCCCAGTTGCGGTCGCCGCCGATCCTCTCGGGCAGCGAGGAGGTCGCCGCCGCCACGATGGCGCCGTTGGCGAAGTGGTCGAGCAGCTTGAGGGTGATGGCGGACCGGTGGACGAGCCGCCGCTGGGGCACGTCCTGGACGAGCTGACCGGACCACCGCCGCCACTGACGGACGGTGTCGGCGAGCGGGTCGTCGGCCACCCGCCCCGGAAGCCGCTCCCCAGGCTGCCACTGAAGCGCGATCCATATCCTCTCCCCTTCGCGGAGGGCGGCCTCCCCAGGCCGTACGGGCAGGGGCCGGGAGCACCGGAGCAGGACCTCCAACCCCTGGTCAGGGCATCGGAGCCGCAGTTCGCCGGCCGATCCTTCCACGGCCGCACCACCCCGTGGTTCGAAGCGCAGGGAGACGTCCGGCCGGCCGTGCAGGACGCGCACGAGCCGGAGCAGGGTTCCCGTGCCGGCCGGGCTGTCCTCCTCCAGCACCGCGTCGGGGCGCAGGGGCATCCCGTCCGTGATCTCGACGGTCCCGTCCCCCGACCGGATCTCCGTGACCAGGACACCGGTTCCTGTCAGGTACCGCTGTCGGCTGTGCGTGGCTCCGGCGACCGTCAACCGGAAGTATCCGCCCCGCTCCGGGTCCAGCAGCGGACACACCAGCGGCGGTGAGTCGAAGCGCGGAGCGCACAGGAACGCGACCGACCCGTCCCGTCCGACCAGTGCGCAGGTGGCCCCGTCCCCGATGAGGCCGTGGTCCTCGATGGGCAGCTGCCGCTCGGCCGGTGGCAGCGGCCGCCAGCCGGTCATCGGCGGCCCGCGCTTCGCGTCGTGCGCCCGGCGGCGCGGCGGTCGGCGGGGGTCATCTCGTCCTGCTCGTACCCGGGTACGACCTTGATCGCAGCCATGGCCACCAGGACACCACGACGGCTGCGGTGGTCCCGATCAGCTGTGTCTTCATGACTGCTCCTCCGGGGAGGCTGACGGGCCCCTTGGCGTCCCCACTCGGCGCCTACCCTGCCAGGAGCGGGGTAGGCGCTGGAGGCAGCGCAAAGTGTGCGGTGGCCGCCGCCCGCGGCTGGCGCGTGCCCGCGGGTCACAGCACGGCGCGGAGGAACGACCGGGTGCGCCCGCAGCACGTCCAGCACCCCTGCCGCGAGCTCCGGGTCGAGGGCCGAGGTGACCTCGTCGAGCAGGAGCACCTCGGGACGCATGGCGAGGGCGCGGGCGATGGCCACCCGCTGCTGCTCGCCACCGGACAGCCGGGCCGGGCGGGCCTGCAGGTGGGCCTGGAGGCCGACCAGGTCGAGCAGCTCCCGGGCTTGGGCCTCCGCCTGCGCCCGATCGGTGCCGAGTACGCGCACCGGAGCCTCCACCACACCATGCCGACGCGCCGCCGGGCGGCACGCAGGTAGCGGTCATCGGTCGGCACCAGTACTCCGGCGGGGCCCTGAGGCATATGGGGTACGGACGCCAGCCAGGTGGATGAAGCCCTCGGTGACCCGCTCCAAGGTCATCAGCAGGCGCAGGATCGTGGTCTTGCCCGACCCGCTCGGCCCGATCAGCGTCACCCGCTCGCCGGGCGCGACGCTCAGTTCGAGGCGTCCAGCACGGTGCGCGCGCCGATCCGCTTCACCACGTTCTCGAAGCGGATCATCTCGGAGCGGCGTGTTGCTTCGTCAGCGGGCAAGTCGTTTCTCCAGACGTCTCATCAGCAGGGAGGTGGGACAGCTGGCCAGCAGGAAGATCACCGCCGCTGTCGTGTACGCCTCCAGGTAGGCGAAATGGGTGCTGCCGTACTCGTTCGCCCGGTGGACCATCTTGGGCACGGCGATCACGGCCAGCCAGGGGGTCTTCTTGAACATGGAGACGACGTAGTTGCCGAGCGAGGGCAGCACGTTGCGCAGCGCCTGCGGCAGCACCACGGCCCACCACGCCCGCCGGCGCGGCAGCGACAGCGCGACGCACGCCTCCCACTGCCCCCGCGGTACGGCATCGATGCCCGCGCGGTACACCTGGGCCGTGTACGGCTGCGCCGTGGGCTGTCCGGTCGTGGGGTTGCGGACCCCGCGGGCCGGGTACGCGCCCTACAGGGCCGTTCGCCCATTCGGAGAGGGGCTGCCATGAAGGACCCCCGTCTCTCCCGCCGGGAGCAGAGGATCCTCGACGGCATCGAGGAGCAGCTCCGGGGGGACGAGAGCATCGATCGTGAGCTCCGTACGATGCGGGCCCGCCACGAAAAGGCGCCGGTGCCCGGTAGGGCCGGGGCCGGCTCGCTGCGTCTGCTGACGACCCTGCTCCTGGGTGTCTGCCTTGTGCTGTTCGTGGCCGCCTCCGCGACCGGTTCCCGCCTCCTCCTCTGGTCCTTCTCGGCGGTCTGGGTGGCAACGGCGCCGTGCCTCCTCGTGCTGATGGCGCGCCGCGTGCGGCGGGTGGCCTCCTCGAGGCCGACCGCGGAAGACGGCCGCGAGGTATGAGGACGGCCTTGCGGGCTGCTAGCCAGCCCGGAGGTTCGACACGGCGTATGCGACGAGGGCGGAGGCGAGCAGGGCCCATATGAGCCCTTCCGGGCCCGCCTGCAGCCAGCCGAGAAGTCCCAGCAGGCAGGCCGTCGCCCCCCCTGTGGCCAGCGCACGGGCGTCCCGCAGGAACGCCCATTCCGCACGAGCGGTGCCCGGGTGCCGGAGTTCCGTCACGGCGGTCCGGATGATCCAGGCTGCGACGACGACCGCCGCGGTGAGCAGGGCCGGTCCCATGGCGGCTCCGATCAGTGTTCTCGGGCGGTGGCGTCGCGCTGGTAGATGTCCGGGATGCCGTCGGCATCGGCGTCGACGTTCTCTTCCTCGTAGAGACGCTTGTACACCTTGTTGCGGCGCAGGAGGAGGAGAGCGGCGAGGGCGGCGGCGGTGACGGAGGCGATGAGGACGGCTGCCTTGATCTGTTCGGTGACGTCCTGGCCGGGGAAGGCGAGTTCACCGATCAGCAGGGCGACGGTGAACCCGATTCCTGCGAGGACGGAGAGTCCGAGGACGTCGCCCCAGGCGAGGTCGGGGTTGAGGCGGGCGCGGGTGAAGCGGGCGGCGAGGTAGGTTCCGCCGAACACGCCGAGGATCTTGCCGGCGACGAGGCCGATGACGACGCCGAGGGGCTCGGGGCGGGTGAACACGTCGGCCAGGGCATCACCGGAGAGGGTGACCCCGGCGGCGAAGAGGGCGAAGAGGGGGACGGCCACACCGGCGGAGAAGGGGTGGACGAGGTGGGAGACGCGGGCGCTGGGGGAGGATTCCTCGCCCTTGTCGGGGGTGGTGCGCAGGATGAGTCCCATGGCGACGCCGGCGACGGTGGCGTGGACGCCGCTGTTGTACATCAGGGCCCAGATCGCGAGGCCGAGGGGGACGTACCACCACCAGCCGCGGACCCGGAAGCGCTGCAGGGCGTAGAAGAGGGCGAGCCCGGCGAAGGCTCCGCCGAGGGCGAGGAAGTTCAGATCGCTGGTGAAGAACACCGCGATGATGAGGATGGCGCCGAGGTCGTCGACGACGGCCAGGGTGAGCAGGAACGCGCGCAGGGCGGCCGGGAGGTGCGTCGAGATGACGGCGAGGACGGCGAGGGCGAAGGCGATGTCGGTGGCCATGGGGACGGCCCATCCGTCGAGGCTGCCGCCGCCGAGGCCTGCGGTGAGTGCGTAGAGGGCGGCGGGTACGGCCATGCCGCAGACCGCGGCGATGACGGGCAGGGCGGCCGTGGCCGGGGTGCGGAGCTCGCCGACGACGAGTTCGCGTTTGAGTTCGATGCCGGCGACGAGGAAGAACACGGCGAGGAGGCCGTCGGCGGTCCAGTGGCCGACGGAGAGGTCGAGTCCGAGGGCTGGGATTCCGAAGTGGAAGTCGCGTATCTGCTCGTACGTGTCGCCGACAGGGCTGTTCGCCCAGAGGAGGGCGATCGCGGCGGCGGCCAGCAGGACGAGTCCGCCGATGGTCTCGGTGCGCAGGGCTGCGGCGATGGCGCGCCGCTCGGGCCAGGGGAGCAGGCCGAGGAAGGGGGCGCGCGGCGGGGGCGGGGCAGCGTTCATGGCGGGGTGCCTTCCGGGGCGTCGGCTGTGAATGGGCACACGGCCCCAGGGACGCCGACCAGACTTCCCGGCACACCCCGCGTCCGCTCGCCGGTGCGGTGAGCGTTTTGACGCGTTCTTTACACCCTATCGGGAGGCCCGGGATGTCGCCAGAGGGGTCTGACGTGCGGTGATGGGTCCAGGTCAGGCGAGGGGGCCCGTACCCACCCAAGGCGCGAGGGTGGGTACGGGCCCGCTCAAGGAGCCGGGCCGCGGGGATGCGGTCAGACGGTGGTCTTCACCGGCTCCTGGTCTTCGTCCCCGTCGGCTTCGGTGTCCTGGCCGGCGTCGCGGCGGCGGGCGAAGTCGAGGAAGTGGTTGAGCTCGCGCTTAACGACGGGGGCCAGCAGGTACAGGCCGATGATGTTGATGACGGCGAGCATGAAGAGCACCGCGTCGGCCATGTCGATGAGGGTCTGCAGGGTCAGCAGGGAGCCGGCGACCGCGAACAGGGTGTAGATGATGTTGAAGGTGAGCTGGCTGGCCCTGCTGCGGCCGAAGAGGTGGGTCCAGGCCTTCATGCAGTAGTAGCCCCAGGTCAGCACGGTGGAGATGGCGAACAGCATCACCGCGATGGTGAGGATGTACGGGAACCAGGGCAGCACGGTGGCGAAGGCGTCGGAGGTGATGGTCACGCCGCCGATGGAGTCGCCGCCGTTGCGGAGCTCGACGTAGCTGGCCGGGTTGGCGATGACGATGGTCAGCGCGGTGATCGTGCAGATGACGACCGTGTCGATGAAGGGCTCCAGCAGGGCGACCAGGCCCTCGCTGGCGGGGTGCTTGGTCTTGACCGCGGAGTGGGCGATCGGCGCGGAGCCGAGGCCGGCCTCGTTGGAGAACGCGGCCCGCTTGAAGCCGATGATCAGCGCGCCGAGGACACCGCCGGCGACGCCCTGCGGGTTGAAGGCGCCCTCGATGATGCTGGAGACCGCGGTCGGGACGGCGGTGACGTTGACGGCGATCACCACGAGGCAGGCGGCGATGTAGATGCCGGCCATGGCCGGGACCAGCTTGCTGGTGACGGAGGCGATGGAGCGGATGCCGCCGAGGAGGACGATGCCGACCAGGGCGGCGATGAGGATGCCGAAGAACAGCGCGCCGGCCGAGGAGCCCATCATGCCGTCCTCGCCGCCGGTGACGGAGACCAGCTGGGCGTAGGACTGGTTGACCTGGAAGAGGTTGCCGCCGAAGACGCCGAAGAACAGGATGAACGCGGAGGCCAGGACGGCGAGGACCTTGCCGAGGGTCTTTCCGCGGGCGCCGAAGCGCTCGGCGAGGCCCTTGGGAAGGTAGTGCATCGGGCCGCCGGAGACGGATCCGTCGGCGTGCACCTCGCGGTACTTCACACCGAGGGTCACCTCGACGAACTTCGTCGCCATACCCAGCAGACCGCAGAGGATCATCCAGAACGTGGCGCCGGGGCCGCCGATGGACACGGCGACGGCGACACCGGCGATGTTGCCGAGACCGACGGTTCCGGAGACAGCGGCGGTCAGCGCCTGGAAGTGGTTGACCTCGCCGGTCGAGCCCTTCTCGTCGTACTTGCCGCGGACCACCTTCAGCGCGAGCGGGAACTTGCGTATCTGGATCAGGCCGAACCAGGCGGAGAAGACCAGACCTGCGACGACCAGCCAGGCGACGATCAGCGGGAGCTGGGTGCCGTTGACGGGCACGGAGTAGAAGACGACCTCCCCGAGCCATGTGGCGATGGGCTCGAAGAATCCGCTGACCGCAGAGTCGACGGAGTCGGTGAAGGAGTCGAGAGACATGTGGCAAAACCTCGATGGCGCAGACCGGCCCAGTGCGGAAGGCCGGTGTGTGAAGGCGGGCGGGGAGCGAACGCCGTTGTCCGATCGGCGACCCGTGGCGCCACCGGTCCGCGGATGCGGACGGGTGTGAAGCGCCTTGGTCGTGCAGGTGGAGCGAGCACTGCAGGTGGTGCCGCGGCCTGGTGCGGCCGGAACTCCGGGTGTCCGGCGAGGGGTGGGCCGGAGCGGAGTTGCGTATTCCTAGCACGCTCTTTACGTCGTCTTTAGTGACGGGATTCACACTGACTGAAAGTTTGCGGTGTTTGCCCAGGTCTGGTGATGCGATCGTTATCCGGATCTGAGGTTCTGCTGAGCGAACGGGCACGCCCCGCCCCAGCCCCCGAAGCCGCACGCCGTAGCCGTCGCCCCCGACCGGGGCCGTCGAGTGTTCCCGGACCGAGCGGCCCCCGGCGAGCCCCCGTCCGCCCCGGCGTGCCCGCTGGTAGGCAGGACACCCAGGGGGTGCTGACCGCGGCTGCCCGGCCCGGAGCCGGATGCGGCGCCACTGGTCGGGCCGCACCGGACCCGGTCGGCCCCCGCTCCGTGGAGAGGAATCCGAATGGGCTGGTGGGCGGCCGCCGCTGGTGCGGCACTGGTGCTGCTCGTCCTCCGGGACGTGTTCCACACCCTGTGGCACCCCACCCGCCACGGCGGCTTGAGCCGCCTGGCCATGACCGCCGTGTGGCGCCTGTCGAAGGCACTCCCGCGCCGCCGTGCCGCAGGGCTGGCCGGCCCCGTAGGGATGGCGGTGGTCGTGGTCGCGTGGTCCCTGACGGCCGTCGTGGGATGGGCACTCGTCTACTGGCCGCACATGCCCCATGCCTTCACGTACGCCCCGGGCCTGAAGCCCGCCGACCACGCCGGATTCCAGGACGCCCTGTACGTGTCGCTGGTCCACGTCTCGACACTCGGTCTGGGTGACATCGCCCCCGGGGACGGCTGGCTCAGGATCGTCGCGCCGATGGAGTCCCTGGTCGGCTTCGCCCTGCTGAGTGCGACCGTCGCCTGGACCCTGGGCATCTACCCGGCGCTGGCACGCCGGCGCTCCCTGGCCCTGCGGATCTCGCATCTCGCCCGCACCCGGCCCACCGCGGACCAGGTCGACGCGGGCGCGGGCGCCGCGATTCTCGACAACCTGGCCGCTGACGTCTCCGTGGCCTGCGTGGACTTCCTCCAGTACGCCGAGTCGTACTACTTCCGTGACGGAGACGGCCGCATCTCCCTCGCCCACCAGATCGGGAAGGCCGTCGAACTCGCAGGTCAGGCCTCGGCCGCCCGCCACTCCGACGTCCGGACGTCTGCGGCCGTACTCCGCGCCGCCCTGGACGACTTGGCCGCCGTCCTCGACGACCGCTTCCTCCACACCGGGGGGAGGGCGCGCGAGGTGTTCGAGGCGTTCGCCCGGGACCACGGCGACCCGGACGGTGCATGAACGGTCGCCGGCTCCTACCTGCGGGCGCGGTGCAGGCGGACGTCGGGATTGACGAAGAGGTGGACGTATCCGCAGGACAGGCAGATGAGCCCGGTGGCGGTCTCGTCGGCCCAGGCGAGGTTGAAGAGTTCGAGGCCGGAGCTGTTGAGCTTCACGCCCCTCTCGCGGAACTCGTCGCCCTGGCAGATCAGACAGCGGATCCATGTGTCCCCGAGGGAGGCGTGTACCCGTTTGGCCATATCTCTTCCGTCCTGTCCTTCCGGATGGCGCTTTCAACGGCGGCGAGCCGGTCGGCAAGGAGGCCGAGAGCGGCCACGGCCCGGTTCACCGGATCCCCGTAGGAGCCGCCGACCGCCCGACCCCGGACGTACGAGGCGGTGATCTCCGACCAGCGGGCGGCTTGCGGCGGGGTGAGGGTGCCGCGCAGGGCGGCGAGCTTGAGGAGGTTCGCCTCGGCGCCTGTGGCGAGTGTCTGTGCCTCGGCCGTGTAGTGGTCGTCGATGACGGCGGACAGTTCGCCGTCGTGCATGGCGGGCGAGAGCCGGGCCGCGATCTTGTTCATGGAGCGGTAGGAGCCCTGGAGCAGGAACGGGGGCTCGGTCCGGCTGTCCTCCCGCTGTGCGGCCGACGCGATGTAGGCGGTGTTGACGGCGAGGACGGTGGTGCGCGCGGCCACGAGCCGCCGCAGTACGGCGAGCACCTCCTCCAGCTCGGCCGGAGCGTAGGCCCGGGTCAGCCGGTCGGCGCGGGCGGTGGGGTCGCCCTCGGCGAGCCGGACGAGGAGTTCGAGGTCGGCGCGGTCGCGTCCGGCGAGGGGTGCGAGGACAGGGTTCGAGGTGAGGGCGTTCTCGACGAAGCTGAGCGCGAAGGCGTCCTCCTTGCCGGTCAGGACGTCTCCGAGGTTCCACACGTCGGCCCTGTTGGCGAGCATGTCGGGTACACGGAAGCGCTGCCCCGACTCGGTGTACGGGTTGCCGGCCATGCACACGGCGAAGCGCTTTCCGCGCAGGTCGCGCCCGTTCAGGGTGCGGGTGGCGTCGCAGAGCGGGATGAACCTCTGGAGCAGCTCGGGGGAGGTGTGCTGGATGTCGTCGACGTGGAGGAGGACGTTGTTCCCGGCCTCCAGGGCGAAAGCGATCTTCTCCAGTTCGCGGCGAGCGGCCTCGTCGGGGGCGGAGGCCGGGTCGAGCGAGGCGGTCGCCGGCCCGAGGGCCGGGCCGTCGATCTTGACCAGGAGCAGACCGAGGCGCTGGGCGACGTACTCGATGAGGGCCGTCTTGCCGTAGCCCGGTGGGGAGAGGAGCAGCAGCAGGCCGTGGGAGTCGGTGCGCTTGGTGTCACCGGCGGCACCGAGCTGCTTGGCGAGGCTGTCGCCGACGAGGGGGAGGTAGACCTCGTCGATCAGGCGGTTGCGGACGAAGGAGGACATGGCGCGAGGCCGGTGCGCGTCGAGCTGCAGCCGGGTGTGCTCGGCTTCGACCAGGGCGGTGCGCGCTCGCTGGTAGGAGCGGAACCCCGGGACATCCACGGTGGCGAACTGTGACGTGCGGGCCAGGAACTCGTCCAGGCGTATGCCGAGCGTGCCTCCGCGGACCCGCGGGTGGGCTCCGAGCAGGCCCGTGACAGTCCCCGTCGTGGCGCCCTCGACCTCGTAACGGGGCAGGGAGGGGCACAGCTCCACGGCGGTCGCCTCGGCGATGTCCCCCTCGTGGACCGGGTCGTCCGCCGCTCCTGCGTAGGCGCCGAGCCAGCCCTCCACGAGCTGTCGGCGTTCGGCCAGTCCGGGGAGGGCCGCGAGGTCCTCGGCGTACGGACTGCTGCCGGGCGTACCCGCGCCGGTGCGGAAGGCGTCGAGCAGCTTCCGGGCGGTTGGCGAGACCGCGAAGCCGGTCCGCCCCGACGCCAGCTCGTCGAGCAGGTACGCGGCGGCAGACTCCGGACGGGCCTGGTCTGGCGAGAACGACGCGATGGAGTGCCCGAGTTCGATCCGGAGGGCTTCGAGCGCCGGTGCGGTGCCGAAGAGGGAGCGGGCCCGCCCCAGGGAGGCCGCACGGCGCAGGAGGGACGCACGGGCGTCCTCGGCCAGGCCGTGGACCCAGAACAGGACGGCGGCCGCCCGGTCCCGACCCGGGTGCGACAGTGCGCCGGCTCCGCTGCAAAGTCGGAGGAGGACGCGCAGGATCGCGGCGGCGTCGTGGTCGTGGACACCACGCTCGTAGCCCTCGTCGTACGATGCCTCGGCGGCCCGCCGGACCAGGCCGTCGAGTGCGTCGCCGGCCTTGGCCAGGGCCGCGGTGCCGTGTTCGGCAAGCAGCCGGGCCGCCAGGTGTTCGGCCCGGTACACCTCGGCCGACTCGCTCGGAACCGCTCGGTCCCAGTAAGGGCGGGTGGCAGCGAACGAGGCATCGGTGACGGGCCGCCGGTAGTCGGTGCCGGTCAGGGCGAACTCGATGCCGTCCCGGCCCGGCACCAGGGTGACTTCGGTGGGGTGGCGGGTGACGGCGAAGAGGTGCCGACCCAGGCGGATCGTCTCCCCGCCGTCCGCGAACAGGTCGGTGCGGTCGCGCAGCGCGCGGCCCGCTTCCTGCCGGGCCGCCGCCAGCCGGCCCGTCAGCTCCTCCGCGCGTACGCCGTCGCCGAGCCCGCGCAGCCGGCCGATAGTACGGCGCAGTCCGGCCACCAAGGGGTCCGAGGCGAAGTAGGTGTTGACCGCGTCTTCGTCGGAGAGGGCGGAGGCTCGGCGGACCACGGACTCCAGGGCGCGGTGGGCGGATCCGGCGAGGCTCTCGGCGCGCCGGGTCCGGGCGTCCTGGAGGCCCTGGCGGCGGGCAGCGAAGGCGTCGTGCACCTCGGCGCGCTTCTCGGATACCTGGGAGAGGAAGTCCTCGTGCTCGGCGAAGCGTGCCTCCAGGCTCTCCAGCCGGAGCAGTAGCCGGGAGAGCTGGGCGTCGCAGTCCTCAGGCGTGTCGGCAGCGCCCAGGGCGCCGGCGAGGGTCTGGCCCAGCAGGGCGAACTCGGCAGCGAACTCGGCACTGTCCTCCTGCCGCAGAAGGCGCTGCCGGTGTGCGTCGAGTGTGGCGCGCGCCCGGTTCAGGCCCGCCGTCGCCTCGGCGATGCGTTCCAGGAGGGAGATGCGGACGCTCGTGTCAGCGATCTCCAGGCCGGACACGACCTCGGCGAGCTGCTGGAGGCCTGCGGTTCGGCCGTCCAGCTGTCGGCGCAGCGGATCGGCCTCGGCGACCGTGGTGATCGCCCCGGCCTCGGTGATGAGCCGCTCGGCTTCAGCGGCGTAGTCGGCGAAGGCGTCCTCGCGCTGGAGGTGGGCGAGGGCCCGGTGTGCGGTGGAGTCGAGGGCCGCGGCCACCTCCCCGGCCAGGGCGTCGATGCCGGCGGTGTCGGCGTACCTCATCTCCTTGAGGGTCACCAGGTGACCCTGTGCCTTGCGCAGTTCAGTGAGGCGGGCGATCCATTCCGGGGCTCCGGCCGGTGATTCGCCCCGGATCCGCCGGATGAGGCCGGTGGTGGTCCGGTGGGCTTCGGCCAGTGCGTCGGCGGCCTGGCCGATCAGGATCCGGACGGTCTCGAACTCCGCCAGGATCTGCGCCGCGGTCGTCCGCACGGCTTGCAGCAGCCGGGCGAGGTCGCGGCTGCCGGACTCTGTGGCCGTGGCCTCTTCGAGCCAGGGAAATCGGTCGGCGGTGCGGTCGCAGGCGGAAAGGAGCGTCTCGTACCGGACGGCGGCGGTGCCGGTGGCCGCGGTCCGGGTGTCGGCGGCCTGCCGGGCGACGGCCAGGGTGTCGGCTACGGCCCGGACCAGCCCGGCGTTTCCGATGCGGCCGAGCGGACTGTCCACCCGGGTGACGGGGAGGGCATCGGAGGTGAAGGGTGTGCGCCAGACCTGCACCGGGTGGGCCCGGCCCGGCAGATCGGTGTCCGGGCGCAGTGTGACCACGGTGCCGTCGTCGAACCGGGCGTGGCCGTGGCAGGGGAGCGGCGCAGGGATCTCCTTGCGGATCGTGTTGTAGGGGAGGAGCAGACTGGGGCCGCCGGCGCGGGGCCGGAAGGCGAACAGCATGTCTTCGCCGGTGGGGGACGGCAGGGAATGGTCGAACTCCAGGTCGGAGCTGTCCGCGTCGAAGGTTCTGACCGTGCCGGAGGCGAGACAGTAGCCGCCCGGGAAGACGATTCCCCCGTCGTCCGGGAGCCGTCGGCAGGAGCGTCCGATGCCGTCCAGCCGGACGACGGTGCCGGTGACCGGGTTGTAGACGAGATGACGCCGGGTCTGCTCCCTGTACGGCACGACGCGGAGCAGGACCAGCGGTCCGGCGACGGCGTAGGAGATCTCCGCGTCCGCGAGGGACTGGAGCGGCTCGTCCACCGGCTCGCGGTGCAGGACCTCGTCCGTGTCGCTCGCTGGGCTGATGGTGAGCGCGCCGCCGACGGTGGAGACGAGAATGCGTCCGTCGACGGATACGTGCGGGATTCTGCTCAGGACGTGGTCGTCCCGAGTGGTCTCCTGCCAGCGGACGTCATCGGGGGTAGGCGCGGTGTGGTCGCGTTCGCCTCGGGCGTCCAGGAAGCGGGCCGCGCCGGAGGGAGCGAGGGACCAGCGCAGGACACGGATGTCGTCCGCCTGGTCGCCGATCCGGAACACGGCGAGGAGCTTGCCGTCCACGTGCCGCAGGCGCTGCAGCCGGGCGGCGTGGTAGTAGCGGTGGAGCGTGGCGAACTCGTCTCGGAAGGCGGGGTCGTCGAGGAGTCCCGGGGCGGCCTCCTCGGGAAGCGGGTTCAGGTCGCGGTCGTACAGGGCGAGGACATCCCCGACGGCCTTCTCGCCCCGCTGGTCGCCGGCCCCGTTGCAGCCGAGCAGGAGGAGGTTCCCCACGGCGGCCAGGTCCACGGGGATCCGGCTCCCGGCCGTGGGAAGGTACCCGGAGCCGGTCAGCTTCAGGTCCGAGGAGCCGAACGCGGCGATCCGGGCCCCGTTGAGTGCCTCGGCGCCCTTGGCCAGCTCCGCAGCCTGAGCCGCGAGCCGGTCACTCAGCATTCCGTACGTCCCGGTGTCGCTGCCCGTCGTCATCCGTTCTGCTCCCTCGCGTACAAGATCGTGATGTGGCCGGGAAGCCGCCGCCCCCCGCTCGGCGGCTTCCCGGCCGGTGACCGCACCCCCGTGGCGGTCAGCTCTTGGCGGCGCCGTTCACAGCCGACGCCGTTCCCTTGCCGGTGAGTTCACTGACCGTCAGGTCGGCCAGTCCGAGGTCCTTCGCCCTTGCCATGAGCTCGTCCAGCTGTCCCGAACCCGTGGGCATGAGCTTCATCAGCAGGGCGGAGACGGTCAGATTGCGCACGTCGGTGGTCGAGACGGCACCCAGGGCGCGGGTGAGGTCCCCGGTGAACGAGCCGCTGCCGTCCAGCCAGTCGGCGGTCAGGGCCTTCGCCGTCCGTGAGCTCTCCACGAACCCGTCGACGGCACGGCCCATCGACATCGCTCCGACGATGCGGTCGAAGAAGGCGGACTCCCCGCCGACGATGCTGATGTCGGCGCTCTCCAGGCCGGTGGCGAGCACCGTGGCCTGGGCCTCCGCGACCTGGCGCTGGGCGTCGAGCCCGGCGAGCCGGATCTCCTTCTCCGCCTCCAGTCGCAGCCGGTACTCCTCGTGGGTGCGCGAGGCCTCGTCCAGGGCCGCCATCGCGGCCGCCTTCTCGGTCAGACCGGCTGCCTCCGCCTTGAGCTTCTCGCCGATGCCGGTTGCCTCGGCCGTGGCCATCTCGCGGGCGCCGTCTGCTTCGGCCTTCAGCCTGGCGGTCGTGGCCGCGGCCTCGGCCCGGCCGGTCTTCTCGATGACGTGCGCCTCCTTCTCCCGCACGGCGACGGCTGCCAGGCCCTCGGCTGCCGCCTCCGCCTGGATGCCCTCGGCGAGGCGGATCTTGGCGCGGGCGTCGAGTTCGGCGGACTTGTTGCGGGCCTCGGCCAGGGTGAGTTCCTCCGCGGCCCGGTGCACGGCGGCCTGCTCGGCGGCCTCGGCGGCCTTGATGTCCTTGACCAGCTTCTCCTGGGCCTCCGCCTCGGCGGCGATGACGACCGCCTGCCGGGTGCGGTCGGCCTCCTCCACCGCGCGCAGCCGCTTGATGGACTCCTCCTGCTCGGCGACCGTCCGGTCGACCGCCACCCGCTCGCGCACGACCTCGGCGATCTCCCGCCTCTCGGTCTCGACTTCCTTGTCGGCGGCGATCCGGGAGAGCTGGGTCTCCCGCTCCCGTGCGATCACCTCCAGCAGGCGGTCCTTCTCGATCCGCTCGTTCTCGATGGCGATGACCCGCTCGCGGTTCTTCGCCGCGACCGCCACCTCGCGGGCCTGGTTCTCCCGCTGGACGCCCAGCTGCTCCTCCGTCTTGAGGAAGGCGGTCTGCGCGCGCAGCCGCTCCTCCTCCACCACACGGGCGGTCTCGGCCTCCTCGCGGGCCTGTACCGTCTGGATCTCGCGGCGCTGCTTGATCTCGGCATCGGCTTGGCGGCGTTCCAGTTCCAGGATGGTCTCGCGGGCGTCGACGTTCTGGCGGGTGATCTCCTTCTGCTCGTGCTGCCGGTACTCGTTGGTGCGGACGTTCTCGATGGCGGTCAGCTCGGTGATCTTGCGGATGCCCTGGGCGTCGAGGATGTTGCCGGCGTCGAGCTGGGCCAGCGGGGTCTGCTCCAGGTAGTCGATGGCCGCGTCTTCCAGGCTGTAGCCGTTGAGGTCGATGCCGATGATCTCGATGATCTTGAAACGGAGCTCCTCGCGCTTGGTGTAGAGGTCCGTGAAGTCCAGCTGCTTGCCGACGGTCTTGAGCGCCTCGGAGAACTTGGCGCTGAACAGCTCCTGCAGGGTCTCCTTGTCGCTCGCCCGTGCAGTTCCGATGGCCTGCGCGACCCTGATGACGTCCTCGGAGGTCTTGTTCACCCTGACGAAGAACGAGATCCGTATGTCCGCCCGGATGTTGTCCCTGCAGATCAGGCCGTCCCGGCCGGTCCGGGAGATCTCGATGGCCTTCACCGAGATGTCCATGACCTCGGCCTTGTGCAGGACGGGCAGGACGACCTGACCTGTGAAGGTGACGTCAACCTTGCGCATCTTCGAGACGATCAGGGCCTTGCCCTGCTCGACCTTGCGGAACAGCCGCGTCAGGACGACCAGCACGGCGAACGCGAGGACGGTCAGACCGACGACGAGCAGCCCCAGGCCCGACGTGATGGCATCCATCAGGAATCCCCCCTTGAGAGTCAGTGCCGGCGTGGCGTGCGCGACACGCCGGACGGTGGCGACGGCCGAGGGCTGGTGACGGCCCGCCTGCCGGAGCCACACGGTGAACGGAGCAGGCAGGCCACCTGTCCTCCCTAACCGCCGCTTGATTCCAGTGCCCGGCAGTTCGAATCCGAGCGGGCCCTGGAATCCCCATACTGTCCTGCCTCCGGAGATTTCGGCACTGCCGGTCACCGGCAATCTTTACGCCCCTTTAACGCCTGGCGCGCGGGGCGGCACCGGAGTGCGCATACCGGGGCAGGGGCTCCGTATATCGGCGCACGCCTAGAGCTCGGAGTGCGGTTCCGGTCAACGGCGCGCGCGGGGTCGGCCATTCCGCGCGGCTGCGGTCGAACGCGCGCGCACGGAGCGCGATGATCGCGCAGCCACCGCCGGTGGCCATCCTTCACCTGCAGGGACCACGGGGAGTTTCCGCATGTCCACGAACGCCAAATCAGTTCGCCGTTCTCCGCGCCGCCTGCGCGCGCTGGCCGTCGCCGCAGTACTGGCCGCGACCGGAACCCTCCTGTCGGCAGCTCCGCAGCCGGCGCAGGCGGCTCTCCCGCCGCAGACCATCGCGGACCCGGTGCACTACTGGAACGACGTCCTGCTGGAGATCATCCGCAGGGAGGGCGGCGGCCCTGGCCCCATGGCCCGGTCGGCCGCCATGCTCAACCTGGCCGTCTACGACGCGGAGTCCTCGTACCAGCTGAAGTGGAAGGGCAAGATCACCTCCGAGCCCTACCTCCACGCCGAGAAGTACGCCGGCTGGTTCGAGGGGCCCGACGAGGAGGAGCGGGTCATCGGCCGGACCGCCTACAACGTCCTGCTCGGCCTCTACCCGGGCCAGACCCACTACCTCGACGCCCGGTTCCGCGCCCGCTTCGGAGCGGAGCCCACGGCCTTCGACATCCTCGACGCCACCGTCGTGAACAAGATGGTGACCCAGATGCGCGACGCCCGCAGCGGCGACGGCTCGGACAACGACCAGGTGTACGTCGGCGACGACAAGCCGGGAGCCTGGCGTCCTACCAGCTACCCCGACATGGTGGACCCGGCCTGCTCCCAGCACAGCCAGGCCGTGGCCCCCTTCTGGGGCCTGGTCAAGCCGTTCGCCCTGACCTCCGGCTCGCAGTTCAGGCCCGCGACCCCGGGCCTCTACGGCACGTACGAGAAGCTGCTCGCCAGCGACGAGTACAAGCGGCAGGTCGAGGCCGTACGGACCGCCGGCGCCGACAAGCCCACGAGCGCCACACCGGTGGTCAACCGCACCCCCGACCAGGAGGCAGCGGCTTGGTTCTGGGCCAACGACGAGGACGGCACGTACAAGCCGCCGGGCCAGCTGCTCCAGGCCACCCGCGAGGTCGCAACCCAGCGCAAGCTCACCACCTACGAGAACGCCCGGCTCTTCGCCCTCGTCTCCGCCGCGATGGCCGACGCCGGCATCGCAGTACGGGACGTGAAGTTCCTGACCCCGATCGACCTCTGGCGACCCGTCTCGGCGATCCGCGAAGGCGGCCTGGACCCGGAGTGGAAGCCCCTCCTGAAGACCCGCTCGGGCGTCAACGTCAACCCCTGCTTCCCCGCCTGGACCTCCGGCCACGCGACCTTCGGGGCAGCGTGGGCCGGCGTGATGAAGCGCTACTTCGGCAGCGACAGCATCGCCTTCACCATGACGACCGACGACCCGCAGTCCCCCGTCAAGTCCCGCTCCTTCACCAGCTTCAGCCAGGCGGCGCGCGAGGACGCCGAAAGCCGCATCTGGCTCGGCGTCCACTTCCCCTGGGACGCCGAAGACGGCCTGACCCTCGGCGACAAGGTCGCCCACCACGTCTACACGACGAAGCTGCGCCGCCTCTGACACCTCGCCCTGCGACCGGCCGGTCTTCACTCCCTTCCGAGTGGACCGGCCGGTCGCGCGTGCGTGGCCGAATATGGGTGTCAGCATGTATGGACGGGAGGATTCCGTTCTTGCAGACTGCGTCTCGATCAGTTTGCGCAGGTCACGACCCTACCGTCGGACGAGCTGCTGGGTCTGGAACAAGGGGCGAAGGGGGGTCTGCCGTGTCGTTGTTCTGGCGAATTTTCGTCATGAACACGCTCGTGCTCGTGACGGCCGCAGTGTTGCTGCTGAGCCCCTTGGTGACCGTGTCCACTCCCGTCCTCCTCGGCGAGGCGCTGGTGGTGGCGGCGGGGGTCGGGGCGATGCTGCTGGCCAACGCGGCGCTCTTCCGCGTCGGGCTGGCCCCGCTCAAGCGCCTGTCGCGTGCCATGGCCGCCGCAGACCTCCTGAGGCCCGGAGTGCGTACCTCGTCAAAGGGACACGACGAGGTTGCCGAGCTCGTGGAGTCGTTCAACGCGATGCTCGATCGCCTCGAGCACGAGCGAGCCGCCAGCGCCGCCCGTGTGTCACGGGCACAGGAGGCCGAGCGGAAGCGCATTGCCCGGGAACTGCACGACGAGGTCGGCCAGACGCTGACCGCGGTGATGCTTCAGCTCAACTGGTTGAGCAGCCGTGCTCCCGTGGATCTGCGCGGCGACCTCTCGGCAGTCCAGGAGACCACCCGGGACAGCCTGGACGAAATCCGGCGCATCGCACGGCGGCTCCGGCCCGGAGTGCTCGACGACCTCGGCCTGCCCAGTGCGCTGCGTGCCCTGGCGGACGAGTTCACCACCCCTGGCCTGGCCGTCGGACACCGCATCGATCCCCAGCTACCCCGTCTCACGCCTGAAGTAGAACTGGCGTTCTACCGCGTGGCGCAGGAGGCGCTGACGAACGCAGCGCGCCACGCGCACGCCGACCGGATCGTGCTGGAGCTGCGGCATCCGTTCCCAGGGCGAGTCGAGCTGGTGGTCCGGGACAACGGCGACGGATTCGGTGGCGCGGAAGAGGGGTCCGGAATCCTCGGAATGCGCGAACGGGCACTGCTTATCGGCGCCCGAATCGCCGTCGGCACGGCGCCCGAGGGAGGAACGGAAGTGGCCCTGCACCTGTCCGTGAACGAGGAGTCCGAGCTGTGACGCCCCCCATCCGCATCCTTCTCGCCGACGACCACGCCCTGGTCCGGCGCGGGGTACGGCTGATCCTGGAACGTGAATCCGACCTCGTGGTGGCCGCCGAAGCCGGGGACGGCGCCGCGGCCCTGGAGGCAGCGGGCCGGAACTCCGTGGACCTCGCCATTCTGGACATCGCGATGCCCGGACTCACCGGCCTGGAAGCGGCGCGGCGGCTCTCCCGGACCCAGCCGCAGCTGCGCATCCTCATGCTCACCATGTACGACAGCGAGCAGTACTTCTTCGAGGCGCTCAAGGCGGGCGCCAGCGGCTACGTACTGAAGTCCGTCGCCGACCGTGACCTCGTCGAAGCCTGCCGGGCGGCCATGCGTGACGAGCCCTTCATCTATCCGGGAGCCGAAGCCGCGCTGATCCGCAGCTACCTGGACAGGGTGGAACAGGGCGCCGCCAGGTCGAAGGCCGTTACCCGGCGTGAAGAGGAGATTCTGAAGCTGGTTGCGGAAGGCCACAGCTCCAAGGAGATCGGCGACCTGCTCTTCATCAGCTCCAAGACCGTCGAGCGGCACCGTGCGAACCTCCTGCAGAAGCTGGGCCTGCGTGATCGAGTCGAGCTCACCCGCTACGCGATCAGGACCGGCCTGATCGAGCCGTAGCAGCCCCTTCCCACACCCGCTGATCCAGGCCGCTCCGGCTCTTCGCCGCACGGCTATCCCGGCATGCCCCTGACGCTGCCGACCCACGATCCGCGCCCGCCTCAGCACCAGGCGAGGGCGCCGGACCGGGCTCGCATGTCCGGCCCACCCCGAAAGATGCACAAGGAAAGAACCATGAACAGTCACATAGCAGGGCTGCGAACCCAGTTCCGGGGCCGTCCAAGACCTGATCAGCAAGGAGGCCTGCGCACCATTGCAGCCGGCGTGGCCCTGCTGATGTCGGTGTCGACCGTCTACGGGGCCGAGGCTGCCGTTGCAGCGCCGTCCTCGCAGAAGGCGGCCGCCGCCGCGCCGAAGCCCGCAACCACTGCGGCGGACATCCCCTCCGCCCGGGTTGCAGCCCGCCTGTCGGGACAGCGGGTCGAGGCGCTGTCGGAGCGCACCGAAACCTCTACGACCTGGGTCAACAAGGACGGCTCCCTGACCTCGGAGCTGTCAGGCGGACCGATCCGCTTCCGGGACCCCGCCACGGGGGAGTGGCGCGGCGTCGACGTCGCCCTCGTGTCCGACACGGACGGGACGGTGCGCTCCAAGGCGCACCCGCGGGGACTGCGGCTCGCCGGCAAGTCGGGAGCGCGCGCAGCCTCCCTCAAGGCAGCCCAGGCCGCTCCCGCGACCGACCTGGTGACGTTGGGCCAGGGCGAGGAGGCCATCACGCTGCAGTGGCGTGGCGGGCTGCCCAAGCCGGAGCTTGACGGCACGCGCGCCACCTACGTCAACGCCGTCCCGGGCGCCGACGTGGTCGTCGAAGCCACCCGCACCGGCTTCGAGCAGTTCGTCGAGGTGAAGGAACGGCCCGCGCCCGGCTTCTCCTACGTCCTGCCGCTGCGGACCAAGGGCCTGAAGGTCCAGGCCCAGGCGGACGGCAGCGTCCTCTTCACCGACCGCAAGTCCAAGAAGTCCGCGACCATGCCGGCCCCGGTCATGTGGGACGCCACAGTCGACGCCGCGTCCGGTGAGCACACCCGCCGCGCGAAGGTCTCCATGAAGGTCGTGAAGACCAAGGGCGGCGTCGACCTGGTCATGACCCCGGACGCCGCGTTCCTGGCCGACCCCGCCACCCGTTACCCCGTGACGGTGGACCCGTCGACCTCCGTGCTCGGGAACCTCTTCGACACGTACGTCCAGCAGGGCGAGACGGTCGACTGGTCGAACGACACCGAGCTCGACCTCGGCAATCCGGGGACGAAGAACGCGAACGGCACCTTCCGTACCGCTCGCTCCTTCATCACGTGGAACACCGCTCCGGTGGCCGACGCGCTGATCTCCAGCGCGACGCTGTCGCTGTGGAACTTCCACTCCGGCAACGCCCCCGAGTGCACCGGCCAGACCTGGGAGGTGTGGACAGCCAACAACGCCTCCACCGCCTCCCGGTGGACGAACCAGCCCTCGATGGTGACCAAGATGGCCACCTCCACCCAGACCAAGGGCAACACCGCCTGCTCGGCCGACGGCTGGATCACGGCTGACGTCAAGAACCTCGTGCAGCACTGGTCCAACAACAAGTGGGGCCACTCGGGCATGGGCCTGCGTGCGGCCGACGAGAACAACACGAAGCAGTGGAAGCGGGTGAACTCCTCCAACGCCGCGACGAACCCGCCCAAGCTGACGGTGACGTACAACTACCGTCCCCGTACCGGTACCCGGCAGGAGGCGGGGCCGCCGTTCTTCTCCTACGGTGGTGCGTACACGGTCAACACCCTCACGCCGACCCTCCGTGACACGTTCGTCGACGCCAACGGCGACACGATCCAGGGCGCGTTCCAGATCTTCGACAACACCACCAACGCGCAGGTGGGCGAGGTCCTGCGGTCGGCGTTCGTGCCGTCCGGGCAGCCGGCGGCGGTGACCGTCCCCGCGGGCGTCCTGGCCAACGGCAAGACGTACCGCTTCCGCACATCTCCGTACGACGGCACGCACTACAACCTGGGCTGGTCCGCGGAGAAGACCTTCACGGTCGACACCGCTGCCCCCTCCGCCCCCACGGCCATCACTTCGACCGACTACCCGTCGAACGCGTGGGTCAAGGGCGCGGGGCAGGCGGGCACGTTCAGCGTGACCCCGCCGGCCGCCGACCACAACTGGCTGGAGTGGTCCCTCGACGGCACCACCTGGACCAAGGTCTCCACCGGAGGCGCCGCCGGCGCCAAGGCCATCTCGGTCACGCCGCCCAAGGACGGCACGCACGTGCTGTCGGTGCGCGCCGTGGACAAGGCCGACAACAAGTCCGAGACCACCGACTACACCTTCCACGCGGGCCCCGGCGGCTTCGTCCAGCCGGGAGAGGGCGCGCGCACCGTCAAGCGCCTGCCGCTGCTGGCCGAAAGCGATGCGACGAAGTACGACAAGGCCTCGTTCTCCTGGCGGCGGTCCGACGCGGATGCCTGGACGGCGATCCCTGCCGGCCACGTCACGCAGAACGGCACGGCACTCACCGCCTGGCCTGTCCCCCTGACCGCTGGGAAGAGCCCCGCGTTGGTGTGGAACGCCACCGACACGGTCAGTCCCGACGGCACGGTCCAGATCAAGGCCGACTTCACCGGCCCGAACTCCGCCGCGGGAGCCACCGCTCCTCTCACCGTGGTCGTCGACCGCAACGCCGACGGCGCCGCCTCCACCGAGATCGGCCCCGGAACCGCGAACCTGCTGACCGGGGACTACCGGATCGCCGGCACGGAGGAGACCTTCTTCGGAGTCGGAGCCACCCGCACCGCCTCCTCCCGCCGCCCGAGCGCGGGTGCCGCGGCCAAGGGCCAGGTCCCGATCTTCGGTGACGAATGGCTGTCCGGCGCGGTCGCCGAGACCAGCCAGACCGGCTTCACCCACATCCGCAAGACCTCCGCCACGTCGCTCGATCTCGTCATGGAGGACGGCAGCGCGGTCCATTTCACTGCGAAGACCCCTGCCGCCGATGCCTGGACGCCCGAGCCCGGCGCCGAGGCCTGGACCCTCACCGGCACCTTCGCCACCACGTTCGCTCTGACCGGTGCCGACGGCAGCGCCTCGGAGTTCGGCAAGGTCGACCCCGCAGCCGAGACCTGGCAGGTCACCTCTTCCGGCAAGGCCGGCGTCGCTGACAGCGACACCGACGTGGTCTCCGAGGCCGTCACGGTCGACGGAAAGGTGCTCGCCCGTCCGAAGCTGCTCATCGCCCCCGGGAACAAGGTCCCCGCAGCGACCTGCTCGACCACCCCCTCGACGAAGGGCTGCCGCCTGCTGGAGTTCGTCTACCCGACGACCACCACCGCCACGGCCCAGGCCTTCGGCGACGTCAAGGAACGGGTCCGGCAGATCCGGCTGTGGGCCACCGAGCCCGGCGCCGCGAACTCCACCGCCAAGGTGGTCGCCGAGTACGCCTACGACACGGCGGGCCGGCTCCGCGAGACCTGGGACCCCCGCATCACCCCCGCGCTGAAGACCGGCTACGCCTACGACTCCGCAGGCCGGATCACCTCCCTGACCCCGCCCGGCGAACTCGCCTGGACGTTCACCTACGGCAACACCGGTGGAGCCGCGGGCGGCGACGGCATGCTCCTGAAGGTCAGCCGTCCGACGCTCAAGCAGGGCAGCAAGACCGAGACGGACGGCACCGCCACGACCTCCCTCGTGTACAACGTGCCCCTGACCGGCGCCGGCGCCCCCAAGGCCATGGGCAGCGGTGACATCGCGGCCTGGGGCCAGACCAACGCACCGACCGACGCAACCGCCGTCTTCCCGGCGGACAGCGCGCCCGCCTCCCACGACGGGTCCGCCCTGCCTGCAACTGCCTACGGCCGTGCCACCGTGCGCTACCTGAACGCTTCGGGGCTGGAGGTCAACCACCGCGACCAGGCCGGCAACACCGACCTCACCGAGTACGACCGCTTCGGCAACGTCGTGCGCCGCCTGTCCGCCGGCAACCGCGCCCTGGCCCTCGGCGCCACGCAGGAGGACAAGGACCGCCTGACGCGCCTCGGCATCATGGCGCTCAGCTCGGCCGAGCGGGCAGAGCTCCTCTCCGACCGCTCGGTCTTCAGCAGCGACGGCACGCGCACCGTGGAGACCCTGGCACCGCTGCGCGAGGTGACGCTGGCCAAGGCCGTAGTCGAGGGATCCACGACGCTCGTCGCCGCCGGCAGCACGGTCGCGGCCCGCCCGTGGACCGTCAACAGCTACGACGAGGGCCGCCCCACCGACGGCTCGGCGGTCATCCGGAACCAGGTCACCAGCACCGTCAAGGCCGCTCAGCTGCGCGACCTGCCCGCCAAGCAGGCCGACGCCCGGCTGACCAAGAGCACGTACGACTGGGCCAAGGGCGTGGGCACCGCCACGATCGAGGACCCCAGCGGGCTAGCGATCAAGACGAGCACCCAGGTCGACAGCCGCGGCCGTGTGGTCAAGGCCGTCCAGCCCGGCTCCAACGGCAGCGACGCGGCCACGACGACCACCGAGTACTACACGGCGGACGGCACCGGCGCCTGCGCGGGCCGCCCCGAGTGGGAGGGCCTGATCTGCCGCACCGGCCCGGCGGCTGCAATCACCGGAGGCGGGGCCAACCCTGCCGAGCTGCCCGTGAAGACGTACGAGTACAACGTCTTCGGCCAGATCACCAAGATCACTGACACTGCGGCCGGCACCACCCGCACCACCACCAGCACCTACGACGCAGCCAGCCGCCTGACCAAGGTCACCGTCACCGGTGGCGTCGGCACCGCGGCACCCGTCTCGACCACCGAGCACGACCCCGCCACCGGCCGGGTCTCCAAGATCACTTCGAACACCGGCGGTGCCGTCACCAAGGAGTACGACGCCCTCGGCCGCCTGGTCTCCTACGGAGACGCCGACGGCGGAGTCACCACCACCGAATACGACCGCCTCGACCGGCCGGCCAAGGTGGCCGACTCGGTGCCCTCCACGGTCACCTTCGGCTACGACCACGCCAAGGAGCCCCGAGGCCTGGCCACCTCGATGACCGACTCCGCCGCGGGCACCTTCAGCGCGGTCTACGACGCCGACGGGGGCGTGGTCAAGGAGACCCTGCCCGGCGGCTACACCATGCGCCAGAACCTCGGCCGGGCCGGGGCGCTCCAGGAGCGCACCTACACCCGCGACTCCGACGGCGCCCTCGTCCTCGGCGACTCGGTCACCGAATCCGTCCACGGGCAGCGCCTGACCCGCACCGGCGGGGCCGGCCAGACCGAGCAGCAGGAGTACACCTACGACGCGATCGGGCGCCTGACCCAGGTCGCCGACACCTATGCCGACGTGTGCACCGTACGGGGCTACGGCTTCGACAGTCGCTCCAACCGGACCTCGCTCACGACGGCCGCGGGCGCGCCCGGGGCGGACTGCCCCACCGCCGGCGGCACCACGAAGACCTCGGTCTTCGACACCGCCGACCGGATCGTCGACGCGGGCCACGCCTACGACAAGTTCGGCCGCACCACCTCGCTGCCGGGCGGCACCGCCCTGGGCTACTTCAACAGCGACCTGGTCGAGCAGCAGACCGCCGGCAGCTCGCGGCAGACCTGGACCCTCGACCCGGCACAGCGCGTACGCGGCTTCAAGACCGAAGCCAACTCCGGCGGCACCTGGACGCAGACCGCATCGAGGACCAACCACTACGCGAGCGACGCCGACAGTCCCCGGTGGATCACCGAGGACGCCGCCGGCCGCGTCACGCGCATGGTGCAGGGCCTCGCAGGAGGGCTTGCAGCCACGACGTCGGCTACCGGAGAGGTGGTCCTCCAGCTCGCCAACCTGCACGGCGACGTGAGCCTGGCGCTCCCCTTGGACACGTCCAAGCCGCCGACGGCCATGAGCACCGACGAGTACGGCAAGGTCCGCGAGGGCTCGCAGGCCGCCCGCTACCAGTGGCTGGGCGCCGCCCAGCGCTCCTCCGAGACCCTCGGCGGCACCATGCTGATGGGCGCCCGCGTCTACAACCCGGATTCCGGCCGCTTCCTGCAGGTGGACCCCGTACCGGGTGGCGCCCGCAACGCCTACGAGTACGTGGGCGCGGACCCGGCCAACGCCTACGACCTGGACGGCCGCTGGACCTGGAAGCGGACCATGTACCGCTCCTGGGGCAAGCTCGTCGCACAGGTCTACATCCCGGGCTGGGGCAAGAGCTCCGGTTACGTGGCCGTCACCGGATACTTCAACTACCGGTGGACCTGGCGGGTCAAGGAGTACTCGCACTACGCCTACGGAGTAGCCGGCGCGCTGTCCGCGGGCATCCCGGTGGTCGGCTGGCTCGTCGCCGTCGCCATCGGCGGGTACGGTGCGTGGATCCAGTACACGGCCCACAACGCGATCAACCGGGGAGGCCGCTGCCTTGCGGTATCGGCCGGTGCGAGCATCTGGTTCCACAAGTACTGGAAGTACGTGCAGAACTACAACACGTTCTTCTTCCCGTGGCAGTACCGCTGCTGATCGCACCCGAGGACACTCAATGAGATACGACAAACGATCGGCGCTGGCGCTCTTCATCTGCGGCCTCGTCTGTGCGGGATTCGCGATCGCGGTCGCCGTCCGGGACGGCCGCGGATCGAACCCGGCCTTCCTTGAGGGTGCGGCGTTCTTCTTTTGCCTCGCCTGGATCATCGAGCGCATCCAGGGGCGTAAAGGAAGGTAACTGAGCGGGAGACGACGGGGCTGCAGTCATTCGGCTGCGGCCCCGTTGCCGTATTCGGTGGAGGTCGACAGGATTCTGTTGGCGCCGTATTGCCCAGACGCCTCAGGCGTAGGTGGTGATTCATGGCGGCGGCCTTTGGTTGCCAGTCCTGCTCAGGCAGGAGCCCGCGTTACGCATGGCTGACATATCGTCAGCTAAGTCAGCAAGTGCTCAGCATCGGTGCCCGAGCGATCCGAGTGCGGTTGATTGGTCGGACGCCCGTTCGGGGTTCCGTTGTGTCGAGCCTGCGCGAAAGCGCTGGTGGGGAGCTCGGTTGGTGGCTAGAGAGATTTTCCTTTGGTTCTTCGATCGCGAGCGTTCTGGGTGTAGGGTCAAAGCGCCCCTGACCTGCAGAAAGCTGGCAGGGAGCCGTCTTCTGGGAGCTCAAATTGCTGCGCAACATGATCAAGTCCAAGATCCACCGGGCCACCGTGACCCAGGCCGATCTGCACTACGTCGGGTCCGTGACCGTCGACGCCGAGCTGATGGAGGCGGCGGACCTGCTGCCCGGGGAGCTCGTGCACATCGTCGACATCGACAACGGCGCGCGGCTGGAGACGTACGTCATCGAGGGTGAGCGCGGGTCCGGGGTGATCGGGATCAACGGGGCCGCGGCGCACCTCGTGCACCCCGGTGACCTGGTCATCCTCATCAGCTACGCGCAGGTGGACGATGCCGAGGCGCGGGCGCTGAAGCCCCGGGTCGTGCACGTGGACCGGGAGAACCGGATCGTGGAGCTCGGGGAGGACGCCTCGGCGCCCGTACCGGGCAGCGGGCAGCAGCGCAGCCCCTTCGCGGTCGCGGGCGGGGCTGCTGGCCTGTAGTGCCGTAGGACGGGAGCCGGCCGCGCAGGCCCGCCGGTGGGCGGGGCCTGCGCGGCCGGGGGTCACGGGGTGTGGAAGACGGCCTCGGGGGAGTCCGGGGTCGGGCCGTCCAGGACCGGCTGCGGCCGGTTCCTGAGGTGCTGGTCGAAGAAGGCGCCCACGTACCGGCGGGTCAGCTCGACCGAGCGGCTGCCGCCCAGCGGGGCCTCGGGGTCGGGCAGGCCGAGCTGCTCGGCGATGGCCGGGTAGTCGGTGAAGGTGAAGTGCGCGGAGCCCTCGAAGGTGATCCAGCGCTTCCAGCCGTCCAGCCGCGGCCAGTCGCGGTCCCAGGTCGGCTCCACGCCGGGCCCGCCGGGCGCGGCGGTCAGCAGGAGGAAGGGCCGCTTGCCGAGGCCGGTGCCGGGCACCGGGGTGTGCGTGCTGCCGTCCATGTTCACCCCGGCCCGCACGCGCGGGTCCGCCGCCATCGCGGCGACCGCGGAGGCCCCGCCGATGGAGTGGCCCGCCATGGCGATGCGCCGCTTGTCGATCAGCCCGGCGTGCCGCCATACGGGCCGCGGGCCGGTCAGCCGGTCCAGGAGGAAGGACACGTCCCGCGCGCGGCCGTCGCTGACCTGCCGGACATCGTCGCCGGCCTTCTCGCAGGCCACGCAGGAGAGGACCCGGCCGCCGGGGAAGGCTGCGCCGTCGGCCTCGTACGCGTGGTCCACGGCGGCGACCACGTACCCGCGCGAGGCCAGGTCCTCGGCGAGGGCGGTCAGGGTGGCGCGGGGCACCGAGAAGCCGGGGGAGAGGACGACCAGGGGGTAGCGGCCGCCGAGCGGGCGGGCCCCCTCCCGGGAGTACAGCCCCGTCCCCGCGAACAGCTCCGGCGGGATCAGCTCGTCCAGGTCCCGGGCGGCGAGCAGCTGCTGCGCCTCGTCGAGGCGGAGGTAGCGGGCGGGCGTCCCGGTACCGGGACGCGCCGGGTAGCGCAGGGTCACCATCAGCTCGCGCGGCCCCGAGCCCGCCCAGGGGTCGGTGCGGCTGCGGTCGACGAGGTGGAGGGTCTCCTGCCCGACGGCGAACCGGCCGGTCGGGCGCGGCAGTTGGAGGCGCGTCACCTGCTGGTCGGTGGCGGCTGCGGCGCGCGTCCCGGTGGCGGTGCCGGTGGCGGTGGCGGTGGTGGCTGCCGCCGCGGTGCCCGCGGCGGCCAGCGGGAGCGGCAGGAGGACGGCGGTGCATAACGCGGCTGCGGCGAGGGCCGTGAGGTATCGGGTCGTCATGGCCTTGAAGTTAGGGGTGCACGGCGGGTCCGGTCTTCAACTCCCAGGAGGACTAAGGACTCAGCCTTCAGGCGGGGGGTGGACTCCCGGTGTGCGACCAGAGGGCGAGGCCGCCCCTGACGTGCGGGAGCCGCCGTCCGCCCCCGTTGGGCCTTCCCCGTGCGTCCATCCCTGTCCGTCCGTCAGCGCCCACCCGGTCGGCGGTGCCGGGAGGCGGCTTGCGGCCCGTCCCGGCACAGTGGGGCGCATGGTACGCACCCCCGGACTGACCCAGCCCCCCGAGCCGGAACCCTCCCCGATCCCGGAGCCGCCGCCCGAGCCGGAGCCCTCGCCCGTGCCGCAGCCGGTCCCCGAGCCCTCCCCGGTCCCGGCCCCGCCGCCGCCCGCTCCCCTCCCGCCCCCGGGCCCCTTCGGCTGATTCCGGGCGGTGTGCGCATCGCGGCGCAGTGGTGGGGCGGCTGGGGTGCAGGAGTGGTGCAGGAGTGGTCGGGAGCGGTCAGGGGGGAGCGTGGGGCGCAAGCCCGTGCGCCCCACCCGGTCGCAACCCGGCCGGACCCGGTCGCCCGGCGGGATGGAATGTCAACTGTCATTTGTGCGTGCGCCGTTGAGCCCCCGGCGACCCCCTTGTCACGAGGGGGTCCCGCCGTTAGGTTGCGAGACTCCTGATGTCTTCAAGGGGGCTCCCATGGGTGTACGGGGCCGGCACCGCCGGTACCAGCCGAGCAGCATCAACCGGGCCTCGCTCACGGTCACCGCGGGCGGTGCCGGGATCGTGCTCCCCCTGATCGGCGCGGGCTCCGCGCACGCCGCCTCCGTGGACACCTGGAACAAGGTCGCCGCCTGCGAGTCCAGCGGGAACTGGCACATCAACACCGGCAACGGCTACTACGGCGGGCTCCAGTTCGCGCAGAGCACCTGGCGCGAGTTCGGCGGCACCGTCTACGCCCAGCGCGCCGACCAGGCCACCAAGGGCCAGCAGATCACCATCGCCGAGAAGGTGCTCGACGGCCAGGGGCCGGGTGCCTGGCCCGTCTGCGGCCAGCGGGCCGGCCTGGCCCGCGGGGGCCCCGAGCCCCGGCTCGGCGGCGGTGGGGACACGCAGACCGGCACGCCCGCAGGCGGCAAGGGCGCTCAGGGCAGGAAGGCCGGAGAGGCCGGCGGCGGCAAGCAGGCGGGCGGACAGGTCTCCCCGGGCGCGGCCCTGGCGGACCGGATCACCAAGGCCGCCCGGCCCGCGCCCGGTTCGCCGTACACCGTGGTGCCCGGCGACTCCCTCTCCGGGATCGCCGCGCAGCAGGACGTGCGCGGCGGCTGGCAGGCCGTCTACCGGGCCAACCGGGCCGTCATCGGCGACGACCCCAACCTGATCCTCCCCGGCCAGCGCCTCAGCCTGACCGTGGAAGCCCGGCCCGGGGTGCGCCCCGCGCCCTCACAGGAGAAGCCCCCGCGCACGGCGAAGCCGGTACCGGCCAAGCCGGTCAAGGTGGCCAAGCCGAAGCCGGAGACCCCGCGCGGACCCGGCGGCGGCTGGTACGCGCCGGTGCAGGCGAGCATCGGCACGCCGTACCACGCCTCGGGCTCCTCCTGGTCCAGCGGCTACCACACCGGCGTCGACTTCCGGGTCCCGACCGGGACCTCCGTGCGCGCTGTGGCCGCCGGGCACGTGGTCTCCGCCGGCTGGGCGGGCGCGTACGGGTACGAGGTCGTGATCCGGCACGCCGACGGGAAGTACTCCCAGTACGCCCACCTGTCAGCGCTCAACGTCCGGGCGGGTCAGCAGGTCTCCGGAGGCCAGCGGATAGCGCGCTCGGGGTCCACGGGCAACAGCACCGGGCCGCACCTCCACTTCGAGATGCGCACCGGTTCCGGCTACGGCTCGGACATCGACCCGCTCGCCTACCTGCGGGGCCGGGGGGTCGCGATCTGAGGCGGACGCCGCCGCAGCAGCCCCTGCGGACGCCGCCGCGGCCCCCGCGGGCCCGGCGGCGGCCCCCGCCGCGGAAGCCGGAGCCCCCGCAGCCGGGGGAGCCGGAGCCGACCGGGCCGCAGCAGGTGCCGAGGGCCCCGATGACAGCCGCTCCCGCGTCAGCAGCACGATGCCGGCCGTCGCCAGGGCGCCGCTGACCAGCGCCGTGGCCGCGCCCGCCGCACCGAAGCGGAAGGTCTCGCCGAAGAGGGTCAGCCCGACCGTCGCCGCCACCACGGGGTTGACCACGGTCACCGTCGCGAGCGGGGCCGTCAGCCCCGCACCCCGGTACGAGGCCTGCGAGAGCAGCAGCCCGGCCGTCGCGAACACCGCGATCAGGCCCATGCCGCCCAGCTCGGCCAGCGGCCGGGCCGCCGTCCACTCCTCGGCCACGGACTTGGTGAACACCGACGCGATGCCGAAGGACGTACCGGCCGCCGCCGCCAGGACCACCGCCCGCGCCGCCGCCCCCCGCACGGCCTCGGCTGCGAGGAAGAGCAGCAGCACCGCCGCCGCGGTGAGCCCGGCCAGCAGGCCGCGCTCCCCGTCCGTCAGTCCGTCCGGCGGCGCCGAACCCGTCAGCGCCAGCAGCGCCGCGAGCCCGCCGGTGGCCAGCAGTGCCCCGCGCCAGGCCGTGCGCCCCGCCCGCCGGCCGGCGAAGACCGCGGCCAGCGGCAGGGCGAAGACGATGGTGAGGGCGCCGAGCGGCTGGACGAGGCTCAGCGGGCCGAAGGCGAGGGCGAAGACGTGGAGCACGGCTCCCAGGCAGTTCAGCCCGACGGCCACCCACCAGCCGGGCCGCCGCAGCGGCGCGTACGCCCGCCCGGAGGTCGTCGCGGCCACCCGCTCCTGGACGATCGCACCGCCCGCGTACGCCACGGCCGACACCAGCGACAGCAGCACCGCCAGCGCGAGCGCACTCATGGGCGCGGGTACTTCGGGCTCGGTCCGTACATGCTCTCCAGAATGCGGAACCTCCCTTGAATATTCCTCTATCCGCAGGTAGGAGCCGTCATCGCCCCCTCACCCACCGTGACCGGTTTTGAGCGGCGGGCGCGGCTCCGTAAAGTTCTGCCTTTGGGACTTTCCGCACGACGAGCGATCGAGGAACGGCGACGGCCATGACGGTGACTGAAGAGACCCAGGTGTACGGGCCGGGAATCGACCCGGAGCGCCTGGCCGTCTGCCTGGGCGTGCTCCAGGAGCTCGACACCCTCGACGTGGACCACCCCGACGCGATCATGGTGCGCCGCGCCACCGCCGGGATCTACCGGACGGTCAAGCAGCGCCGCCGCCAGGAGCGCCGCGCCGCCAAGACCGCCAACGACAAGGCCGTCACCGAGGCCACCGCCACCGGCTCCGCCGAGCGCATCGACGACGAGACCCAGGGGCTGGCCCTCACCACGGCCACCAAGGGCCCCATCGCCGGGATACTCCAGCGGCCCCGCTCCTGCTACGTCTGCAAGACCCGGTACGTCGAGGTCGACGCGTTCTACCACCAGCTCTGCCAGGACTGCGCCGCGTTCAACCGGTCCCGCCGCGAGGCCCGTACCGACCTGACCGGCCGCCGCGCCCTGCTCACCGGCGGCCGCGCGAAGATCGGCATGTACATCGCGCTGCGGCTGCTGCGCGACGGCGCGCACACCACCATCACCACGCGCTTCCCGAACGACGCCGTCCGCCGCTTCAAGGCCATGCCGGACAGCCACGAGTGGCTGCACCGCCTGAAGATCGTCGGCATCGACCTGCGCGACCCCGCCCAGGTCGTGGCCCTGGCCGACTCCGTGGCCGCCGAGGGCCCCCTCGACATCCTGATCAACAACGCCGCCCAGACGGTCCGCCGCTCCCCGCAGGCCTACAGCGAACTCGTCGCCGCCGAGAGCGCCCCGCTGCCCGCGGGCGAGCTGCCCGGCTCCGAGGTCATCGGCACCTTCGGCAGCGGCACGGTCGACCGCGTCGCCGCGCTGCCCGCCGCCCGCAGCGGTGAGGGCCTCAGCGCCCAGGAGGTCACCGACCTGGCCCTGGTCTCCGGCTCCGCCAGTCCCGCGCGCATCGAGGCGGGCACCGCCATCGACGCCGGCGGCCTGGTCCCGGACCTCCACGACACCAACAGCTGGGTGCAGACGGTCTCCGAGGTGGACCCCGTGGAGCTGCTGGAAGTGCAGCTCTGCAACTCCACCGCGCCGTTCATCCTGATCAGCAAGCTGCGCGCGGCCATGGCAGCCTCCACCGCCGAGCGCAAGTACGTGGTCAACGTCTCGGCCATGGAGGGCGTTTTCAGCCGTGGTTACAAGGGGGCCGGCCACCCGCACACCAACATGGCCAAGGCCGCCCTCAACATGCTCACGCGCACCAGCGCCCAGGAGATGTTCGAGGCCGACAGGATCCTGATGACCGCCGTGGACACCGGCTGGATCACCGACGAGCGCCCCCACCCGGACAAGATGCGCCTGGCCGACGAGGGCTTCCACGCCCCGCTCGACCTGGTCGACGGCGCTGCCCGCGTCTACGACCCCATCATCCGCGGCGAGGAGGGCGAGGACCTCTTCGGCGTCTTCCTGAAGGACTACGCCCCCGCCAAGTGGTGACCCGGCGGTAGCCCCGGCCTCCCGCCGGTCCCGCCCCCTCCCTGCGCAGCACCCCGTACGGCGTTCAGCCCGCCCGTGCCGTTCACACGGCCGGCAGCTGAACGCCGTACGCGTGTGCGCGCCGCGCACGCATGCCCCGTACGGGCCCCCGTCACCCGGTTGCCGCAGGTGAAAACGGTCACACCGAACGGCCTGCGGCCAGCGCCCGCAGGCCCGGGAGGTCGCCCGAGCGCCCCGCGGGAGCCCTTGGGGAGCACGGCACGAGTGGGTGAACACGGCGTCCGAATGCATGCTGAACGCAGAGCGACGAGACGGGAACGGGCCGGAATCGGCCCCCCTATCGAGCGGAAGGGCGCTCAAATGTGTACTCTGAGCCACACGCGGAAGGCCCCACCACGGCCGACCCGTACGAGAACACACGGCGCCACCGCGACCGGACTGCCCTTTTCCCCTGTCCCGACGGACGGCCAGCGGCCGGCAGCGGCCCTCGGCGGAGCGCCCGGCGGGTTACGCGACACAAAGGAGTGCGCGGTGACACCAGATCTCAAGCAGCGCGAACAGACCCAGACCGATACCGCCACCGGGTCCGGGCGGCCCGCCCGGTCCGACAAGCTGGGCAGCCTGGAGGTGTGGGCGCGGTCGGCCCCCATCCGCCTCGCCGGCTACGAGGACGACCTCGCGGAGCCGCACATCCTGCCAGGCATCGACTGAGCACCCGGCCGGACGGCCCGCCAGGACCGTCCGGCCGGACCGGCCCGACCGCACGGCGGCGTACCGCCGACGGGACGCGCCGGCCGGTGCTCCACCGGCAACGGGTCCGCCGGCACCGGGACCCCCGCCCCCGCAGCGCCACGCCGCGGGGGCGCGGCGGGCTTTCGGCGAACCCGGCCCCCGAGGGGGTCCGCCCCGGCAGTCTGGGGGCATGAAACTGCTGATGCTGGGCGGCACCGAGTTCGTCGGCCGCGCCATCACCGAGGAAGCCCTGGCCAGGGGCTGGCAGGTAACCGTCCTCCACCGCGGGCACCACGCCCCGCCCCCCGGCGCCGCCTCCGTGCGCGGCGACCGGACCTCGGGCTCGGGGCTCGCCGCCCTCGCCGCCCTGTCCGACCCGGCCGCGGGCTGGGACCTGGTCGTCGACACCTGGAGCGGGGCCCCCTCCGCCGTCCGCGACAGCGCCCGCCTGCTCGCCGCCGCGGCCGCCCGCTACGCCTACGTCTCCAGCCGCTCCGTCTACCGCTACCCGGCCCCCGCCGGCACCGCCGAGGACGGCCCGCTCGTCGAGGGCTCGCCCGACGCCGGGTCCACCGCCTACGCCGAGGACAAGCGCGGCGGGGAGCTCGCCGCCCTCGGGGCCTTCGGCGACCGTGCGCTGCTCGTGCGCGCGGGCACCATCCTCGGCCCGTACGAGAACGTGGGCCGGCTGCCCTGGTGGCTCGGCCGGACCGCCCGCGGCGGCCGGGTCCTCGCCCCGGGCCCCCGCGAGCTGCCGCTCCAGTACGTCGACGTGCGCGACCTCGCCCGATGGACCCTCGACGCCGCCGGGCAGGGGCTCGGCGGGGCGTACAACCTGGTCTCCCCGCCCGGCCACGCCACCATGGGCAGCCTCCTGGAGGCCTGCGCGCGGGTCACCGGCGGCCGCGCCGAACTGTGCTGGACGCCCCCCGGGGCCATCCTCGCCGCCGGGATCGAGCCCTGGACGGAGCTGCCCGTCTGGCTCCCCGAGGGCGAACTGCACGGGCACATGCACGGCGGAGACGTGGGCAAGGCCCTCGCCGCCGGGCTGCACTGCCGTCCCGTGGAGGAGACCGTCGCCGACACCTGGCGCTGGCTGGAGGGCCTCGGCGGCCGGGCCCCGCAGCGCGCCGACCGCATCACCCCGGGCCTCGACCCGCAGCGGGAGGCCGCCCTCCTGGGCTCCTGACCCGGGGTCCCCTGATCCCGTCCGCCCCGCCTGCCCGCCCCGGGCGCCCCGCGCGTCAGTGCCGCCGGTCCGGAGCGTCCAGCCGGACCGGCGGCACCAGTTCGCGCAGGTACGTGCGGTGCCAGCAGGCGCGCGTCGCGCGCAGTTCGGCCGGGGTCGTGAAGCGGTACCGGTAGACCCGGACCCGGAGGTACGCGGGCGGGGCGCCCCCGAAGGGGTCGTGGCGGACCAGCCGCAGCAGGTCCCGGTCCGCCCGCAGCAGCCGCTCCACGAACCCGTCGAACCAGGGTTCCCCGTACGCCGGATGGAGGGCGGCGAACCACAGCTGCCAGCCGAGCCGGTGGTGGTACGGGGCGAACTGCCGCGGCCAGTACCGCGGATCGCCCGGCTTGCCGTGGAACTCGTAGGCCCGCCAGTCGCCTTCCTCCCGCGGCACCGGATCAGCCGTGCCCTCCACGACCAGTTCGTCTCGGATCCGGCCCACCGTGCCGAAGGCCCCGTAGGAGTTGACCAGGTGGAGGGGGTCGAAGGAGCGGTTCATCACCTGCCCGCGCGAGAGCAGGTTGCGCACCGGGCCGCGGCTGCGGAGCAGCACCAGGACGACCAGGGCGACGACGAGGACCGCGTACCAGAGCGGTGCCGGCGGCTGCTCGCGGGACGGCCCGCCGAAGGAGGCGGCGTCGACTGCGGACAGCGCGAGGGCGATCGTCAGCCAGTTCAGCCAGGAGAAGTTCCCCGACAGGACCAGCCAGAGCTGGGTCACCGCGATCAGTGCGGCCGCCGCCGATGCCACCGGCTGCGGGGTGAACAGCAGTACGGGCACGAGCAGTTGGGCCACGTGGTTGGCGGCGCACTCCACCCGGTGCAGCGGTCGCGGCAGCCGGTGGAAGAACCAGCTCAGCGGTCCCGGCATCGGCTGGGTCTCGTGGTGGTGGTAGAGGCAGGTCAGGTCCCGCCAGCAGCGGTCCCCGCGCATCTTGATCAGCCCGGCCCCGAACTCCACCCGGAACAGCACCCAGCGCAGCAGCCACAGCACCAGGACCGGCGGCCCGACCCGGGAGTTGCCGAGGAACACCGCGAGGAAGCCGGCCTCCAGCAGCAGGGACTCCCAGCCGTAGGCGTACCAGGTCTGGCCCGCGTTCACGATCGACAGGTACGCCGCCCAGAGCAGGGCCCACAGCGCCATCGCCGCGCCCAGCGGGACCGCGTCCCCGGCCCCGGCGGCCAGGGCCGCCGCGAGCGCGGCCCCGCCCCAGGACACGGCGGCGAACAGCCGGTCGGAGTAGTGCACTTGGAAGAGTCCGGGAGCCCGCCGGAAGGGCACCCGGCGCAGGTAGGCGGGGACGGGCGTCATCCCGCGCTCGCCGATGAGCGCCCGGAACTGGAGGGCGGCGGACAGGAAGGCGGCGAGGTAGACGAGGGCGAGGATCCGCTGGAAGACCAGCCGCCCCAGCCAGTACTCGGATGCCGTGAACCACTCCATGCCGCCGCCGCCCGCCGGGTGCCCCCGGCTCCAGTATCAGCCGCCCGCGGCGATCCGGCGCAGCGTGCGCCCGCAGTGCCGGGCGTAGCGGAGCTGGAGGAAGGGGACCAGCGGTCCGGCGAGCCGCGTGTACCAGCGGCCGGGCCTGCTGAAGGCGGTGACCTCGAACCAGACGGTGCCGTCCGCGCCCAGCTCCACGAGGAAGGACTCCTCGCCCTGCTCGGGGTGGCCGTGCCGGGTGCCGTACGCGAACCCGGTGAGCGTGGGCCGGTACGCCGTCCAGATCACCTCGCAGGGGGCGGTCAGCCGCAGCGGGCCGATCCCCGCCGAGCACTCGACGGAGTCCCCGGGGGTGGCGGGCTCCCGGTCGGCCCGCACCCGGACCCCGGCGGCGCGGTGCATCGCGAAGGTGGTCACGGCGGTGCCGGCCCGCTCGAAGGCCTCGCGCCCGCGGCCGACGGCCTGCCGGTGGTGGAGGTGGTGGTATCCGGCGGGCAGCGGGCGCTCGCGGGTGGCGCCGCGCTCGGTGTAGTTGATGCTGTCCCGGTGGATGCTGGTCAGGCGGGTCATCGTGCGGTCTCCTTCAGCCGGGTCCAGGCCAGCACCGAGCACAGTGCGAAGCCGAGGGCGTTGCCGAGGCCGTGGGTGGCGGCCATCCAGGTCAGGGTGGGGTGCGGGATCCCCGTCGCCTCGCCCGCCGCCCACCACAGGGCGAGCAGCATGGTCGCGAGCAGGACGGCGGCCGCGGTGGTGAACAGGGCGCGGGTGAGGGGGCCGCGGGCCCGGGTGCGCGGGCCGTTCCAGGTGTGCCGGGCGACCGACCACATGCCGGCGGTCAGGACCACGGCCCCGGCCAGCTCGACCCAGTCGTCGGTGAAGTAGCCGGCCAGGACGAGCAGGGTCCCGGCGGGCACGCTGTACCCGGCGAAGCGGGCCCCCGAGGTGCGGCAGACCAGCCCCGCGACCAGGGCCGCGGTGAAGCCCGCGTAGTGGAAGTGGGGGACCGTCAGGGCCAGGATGTCCAGGTCGAACCCCCACAGCCGGTGCCCGGCCCGCTCCGCGACCAGAGCGGTGGCGGCGACCGCGGGCGAGGCGAGCGCGGTCGCCACGGCGAGCTCGCCGGGTCCCGGGAGGCGGCTGCGGGCCCGCCCCGGCGCCGCCGGGGCGTCCGCGCGCCGCGCCAGGCGCAGCGGCGCGTGGGCGGCGAGCAGCAGGGCCCCCACCGCGTAGACCGCGGCCGCCGCCGTGGCGTCGGGGCCGCGCGGCAGCCACAGGGCCACGGCGCCCGGGAGGGCGAACAGCAGCCACATCCGGCGTACCCGACCGAATCCGTCCGGGTCGATGAGCCTCAGTCCGGCCGGTACGACCACCAGCATTCCGAGGGTCACGACCGGGTTGACCAGGGCCGCCAGTGCGGACACGACCCTCACCCCCCTGCATCCTTGAACGTGTTCAAGTTCCTTGGGTTGCACCATACGGGTTCAGTTGAACGCGTTCAAGACCGGGGTGTCGCGGGCTCCGGGACCGGATCCGGTTGCGGGCCCCGCCGAACTGCGGCAAGACAGGAAGGGCAATCCAGGACGAGGCGGGAGAGAGCACGTGCACAGACCGGTACACCGCTACGCACTGGCCGGTACGGCCCTGCTCGGCCTCCTCGCCACCGCCTGCGGCAGCGACCCGGAGCCGCTGCCCGGCCCGCCCGCGGCGCAGATCCTGCTCCAGCCGCTCGCCGCGGCCGGACCCGACCCCTTCACCCCCTCTTCGGCCACCTCCCTCGCCGCCCTCCCGCCGGACGGCCGCGGCCCCGCGGACCCGCCCCGGGACGGCCCGCCCCCGCAGCCCCCGGCCGGCACGCCCCAGGCCGGGGCGCAGCAGACCCCCGCAGCCGCCCGCGCCGTCACGGGCTCCACCCCGGGCTTGTACGGGGGTACGCATAAAAGAGGCAGCTGCGACGTGGAGCAGCAGGTGGCGCACCTCGCCGCCGACCGGACCCGCTCCCGCGCCTTCGCCGCGGCCGCCGGGGTCGAACCGGCCCGGGTCGCGGAGTTCCTCCGCGAGCTCACCCCGGTGGTGCTGCGCGCCGACACCCGCATGACGAACCACGGCTTCCGCGGCGGCCGCGCCGTGCCGTACCAGGCCGTGCTCCAGGCCGGCACCGCCGTGCTCGTCGACTCCCACGGCCTGCCCCGGGTCCGCTGCGCCTGCGGAAACCCGCTGATGCCGCCCACCGAGGACCGTGCCGGCGCCCTGCTCCAGGGCCCGCCCTGGCCCGGCTTCCGGCCCGGCCAGCTCGTGGCGATCAAGCCCACCACGCAGCCCGTGGACAGCCTGGTCATCGTGAACATCACCAACAACACCTGGATCGAGCGCCGGGCCGGGGACGACGGGGCCCAGGACGCCCTGCCCGCCGTCCCGCCGCCCTACGACCCCAGCGGTCCGGTGCCCAGCGGACCCGTCGAGGGGGGCCGCACCCCGGCCGCCCCCGACGACCCCTGCGCCACCCCCCGCAACAGCCTGGCCCGCACCGCCGACCCGGCCCCCCGGCCCACCCCCTGCGCCCCGGCCGCGGAACCCGTACCGGCCGACCCGGCCGACCCCGCAGCCCCGGCCGACCCCGCAGCGCCGTTCGGCCCGGCGGCCCCGGCCGACCCGGCGGACCCCGGCGCCGGCCACCCGGAGGGCTACGTCCCCGAGGACCCGTACGCCCCCGAGGACCCGTACGCCCCGGAGGACCCCTACGGCAGTGCCGAGCCCCAGGACCCCTGGGCCCCGGAGTACGCCCCGGAAGAAGGGGACAACCGCCGCGACGACCGCTACGGCGGCGACTCCGCCCCGGACGGACCCGACGGCCCCGGCAGCGGCTCCGGCAGCGGTGACGGCGCCCTGCTGGAGAGCGCCTGAACCACCCGTCCTCCTGTCGAGGAATCCGGCGAACAGTGTCATGGTGGACCGGTGCCGACGACCGTATCGCTGCCGGATGACTGGCCCGCACACCCGGACCAGAGCCTGGCACTGAACCGGATGGGGTCCTTCGACTGGGACCTGGTCGGCGGGCTCATGCACCTCGACGGCCCCGGCCTGGAGGTCTTCGACACCACCGCCGAGGAGTACGACGGCACCCCCGCGTCCCTCTCCGGCCGGGTGCCGCCCGCCGAGGCGGTCCGCCTCGACGCCCTCGTCTCCAGCGCCCTCAAGAGCGGCGCGGAGAGCTACGGCGCCTACTTCCGGATCCGCTGCCGCGACGGCCGGCTGCGCTGGACCCACACCCAGGGCCGGGTGCTGCGCGACGGCGGGGGCCGCCCGTACCGGATCATCGGCATCGTCCGCGACGCCACCCAGGAGCTCAGCCACTCGGCCGAACGGCTGGGCCTCGACGAGGAGCGCCGCCGCCAGACCAGCGTGGTCGAGGGCACCACCGCCGCCCTCGCCCACGCCCGCACCGTCCAGGACGTCATCGACGCCCTCAGCGACAACCACGGACTGGAGCGCCTCGGCTCCATGGGCATGGTCATGGGCCTGGTCGAGTCCGGTCGCATCCACCTGGTCGCCGAGGGCCCGGCCGGCAGCTTCGTGCCCGGCACCCGCTACACCCGCATCGACGAGCAGTACCCCATGAGCGAGGTCGTCCGCTCCCTCCAGCCCCGGTTCATCGTCTCCCAGGAGGAGTTCGCCGCCCGGTACCCCGGGCTCTGGTCGAAGATCTCGTACATGCAGATCTCGGCCGCCGCCTACCTGCCGCTGATCGCCCAGGCCCGCCCCATCGGCGCGATCGGCCTGCTCTACCAGGACAAGGACGGGTTCACCCAGGAGGAGCGCAACCTCCTCGTCGCCCTCGGCAGCAGCATCGCCCAGAGCCTCCAGCGCGCCATGCTCCTCGAACAGGAGCACGACCTCGCCGAGGGCCTCCAGCAGGCCATGCTGCCGCGCCGCATCCCCTCCGTCCCCGGCGCGCACATCGCCGTCCGCTACCGCTCCGCCCGCATGGGCCGTGATATCGGCGGCGACTGGTACGACGTCATCCCCCTGCCCGGCGGCCGCGTCGGCGCCGTCATCGGGGACGTCCAGGGCCACGACACCCACGCCGCCGCCGTCATGGGGCAGCTGCGCATCGTGCTGCGCGCCTACGCCGCCGAGGGCCACGCCCCGGCCACCGTGATGGCCCGCGCCTCCGTGTTCCTCCACGAACTCGACACCGACCGCTTCGCCACCTGCACCTACGCCGAGGCCGACCTCAGCACCGGAGTGGTCCAGCTCGTCCGCGCCGGGCACATCGACCCGCTGCTGCGCACCCGCGCCGGAGACTGCCGCCGGCTGTCCGTCGCGGGCGGGATGCCGCTCGGGCTGTCCGCCGAGTTCGGCCGCCTCGAATACCCCGTCACCACGGTCGAACTCGACCCCGGCGCCACCCTGCTGATGTGCACCGACGGGCTGGTCGAACAGCCCGGCGCCGACCTCGACGACGGCATCCGGCTGCTCACCTCCCTCATCCGCAGCGGCCCCGCCGACCTCCAGCAGCTCGCCGACCGGCTCTGCGAGATCGTCGACGAGCGCGGCGGGGACGACGACATGGCCCTCCTCCTGCTGCGCCGCCGCGTCGAGGACGCCCCGCAGGGCGGCGGCCGGCTCCAGCAGCACGTGGCCCAGGGCGACCCCGAGGCCCTGGCCTCCGCCCGCCACATGATCGGCGCCGCCGTCCGGGCCTGGGGCGCCCGCGAGCGCTCCGACGAGATCGAGCTCGTCGCCGACGAGCTCATGGTCAACGCCCTCATGCACACCGACGGCCCCGCCATCGTCACCCTGCGCGTCCTCAGCGGCCCCCAGCGGCGGCTGCGCGTGGAGGTCGAGGACCGCTCCAGCGCCCTGCCGCGCCGCCGCGAGGCGGGGGAGGCGGGGGTCTCGGGGCGCGGGCTGATGCTGGTGGACCGGCTGGCGGACGTCTGGGGCGTGGAGTCCCGCGGCAGCGGCAAGTGCGTGTGGTGCGAGTTCGTCATGGACTGAGGGGGCGGGGGGCCCGGAGGGCCGGGGCGGGGCTCGGGGCCCGGTACGGCGTCCGTACGGGCCCGCGCGCCTGGCGGACCGCCCGCGCGTGCGGCAGGCTGGGAGCATGCCGGAGCTGCCGGAGGTCGAGGCCCTGAGGGGGTTCCTCGACGCGCACCTCGCCGGGCGGACCGTGGCGAAGGCCTGGCCGGTCGCCGTCAGCGTGCTCAAGACGTACGACCCCCCGCTCGACGCCCTCATCGGCCGCACCGCCGGCCGCGCCGCCCGGTACGGCAAGTTCCTGGCCGTGCCCTTCGGCGGCCTCCACCTTGTCACCCACCTCGCCCGCGCCGGCTGGCTGCGCTGGCAGGACGAGCTCCCCGGGCTGCCTCCCGCACCGGGCCGTGGCCCCCTCGCGCTGCGGATCGCCCTGGAGGGCGGCGGGGGCTTCGACCTCACCGAGGCCGGCACCCAGAAGCGCCTGGCGGTGTACGTGGTCACCGACCCGGCCGCCGTCCCCGGTATCGCCCGGCTCGGCCCCGACCCCCTCGCGGACGGCTTCGCGCAGGAGGACTTCGCCGCCCTCCTGGCCGCCGAGCGCCGGCAGGTCAAGGGGGTGCTGCGCGACCAGTCGGTCCTCGCGGGCATCGGCAACGCCTACAGCGACGAGATCCTCCACGCCGCCCGCCTGTCCCCGTACAAGCGCGCCGACCGGCTCGGCCCGGAGGAGGTGGAGCGGCTGTACGGGGCCGTCCGCACCACCCTCGCGGAGGCCGTGGAGCGCGCCCGCGGGCTGGACGCCGGACGGCTCAAGGCCGAGAAGAAGAGCGCGATGCGCGTGCACGGCCGTACCGGGCAGCCCTGCCCCGTGTGCGGGGACACCGTCCGCGAGGTGTCCTTCGCGGACTCCTCCCTCCAGTACTGCCCCACCTGTCAGACCGGCGGGAAACCGCTTGCCGACCGGCGGCTCTCCCGTCTGCTCAAATAGCCCCCTTACACTCCGGGGATGCTGCGAGCGCTGGCCGTCGACGACGAGGAACCCGCCCTGGCGGAGCTGCTGTACCTGCTGCGGGCCGACCCGCGGATCCGCAGTGCCGAGGGGGCGGGGGACGCCACCGGTGCGCTGCGGCGGATCGGGCGGGCGCTGGAGTCCGGCCCCGGCGGGGAGGACGGCGTCGACGTGGTCTTCCTCGACATCCACATGGCCGGGCTCACCGGGCTGGACGTGGCCCGGCTGCTCTCGGGCTTCGCGCACCCCCCGCACCTGGTGTTCGTCACCGCCCACGAGGGGTTCGCCGTCCAGGCCTTCGACCTCAAGGCCGTGGACTACGTGCTCAAGCCGGTCCGGCGGGAGCGGCTCGCGGAGGCGGTGCGGCGGGTCTGCGACCGGGTGGCCGCAGCGGGGGCGGCTGCGGCGGGCGGGGGAGCAGGCGCGGGGTCGGGAGAGCCCCCGGCCGGCGCGGAACCGCACCCCGAGCGGAGTCCCGCCCCCGGGGAGATAGCCGTCGAACTGGGCGGGGTCACCCGCTTCGTGCCCGTGGACGAGATCGCCTACGTCGAGGCGCAGGGGGACTACGCGCGGCTGCACACCGCCGGGGGCAGCCACCTGGTCCGCGCGGCCCTGTCCGCCCTGGAGGAGCGCTGGGCCGCCCGCGGGTTCGTCCGCATCCACCGCCGCCACCTGGTCGCCCTCGGCCGGATCGAGGAGCTGCGCGTAGACTCCGGGGTGACGACCGTACGCGTCGCCGGAGCCGAACTCGCCGTCAGCCGCCGCCACGCCCGCGAGCTGCGCGAGCTCCTCATGCGCCGGGCCCGCGGCTGATGGGCCCGGCCGACAGCCCGCCGCCCCGCCGCGAGACCGTCACCGGGGTGCCCCTGGCCCGCCGCCGCGCCGCCCCCGGGCACACCCCGGCCCGGTCCGAGATCACCGAGCAGACCAGCCTGGGGGCCACGTACGTACGGGCCCTGATGCGCAGTCAGCTGCGGGCCGCGCTCGGCACGCTGGCGCTCCTGGTGCTGCTCGTCGGCAGCCTGCCGCTGCTCTTCGCCCTCCCGCGCGGCGGCGGCCCGGGGCCCGCACCCGCCCCCCTGGTCTGGGCCTTCCTCGGACTCGGCGTCTACCCGGTCCTGTGGCTCCTGGCCCGCCGCTACGTACGCCGCGCGGAGCGCAACGAACGGGACTTCACCGGCCTGATAGCGGGCCCGGCCGAGGCGGCGGGGCAGCGGGGGCCGGTGGGGGAGAAGGGTTCAGTGGGGGAGAAGGGCCGGGTGTGGCGGCCGACGCCCGCGGTCCGACGGCCGGGCGGGTCGGGCGGGTCGCGCGGGCCCGGCGGAGCCGCCGGGTGAACCCCGCCTACGCCGTCCCCGCCGTGGCCGCGGTCGTGCTCGGGACCCTCCTGCTCGGCTCGCTCGGCCTGCGGATCTCCCGGACCACCTCCGACTTCTACGTGGCCTCCCGGACCGTCGGCCCCGGGCTCAACGCCGCCGCCATCAGCGGGGAGTACCTCTCCGCCGCCTCCTTCCTCGGCATCGCCGGACTCGTCCTCCTCCAGGGCCCCGAGATGCTCTGGTACCCCGTCGGCTACGCCGCCGGGTACCTCGTGCTGCTCGTCCTCGTCGCCGCCCCGCTGCGCCGCTCCGGGGCCTACACCCTCTCCGACTTCGCCGAGGCCCGGCTCGAATCGGCTGCCGTGCGCCGCCTCGCCGGACTGTTCGTCGTCGGCATCGGCTGGCTGTACCTGCTGCCCCAGCTCCAGGGCGCCGGGCTGACCCTGCGGATCCTGACCGGGGCACCCGACTGGACGGGCGCGCTGGTCGTGGGCCTCGTCGTGACCGGGGCCGTGGCCGCGGGCGGGATGCGCAGCATCACCTTCGTCCAGGCCTTCCAGTACTGGCTGAAGCTCACCGCCCTGCTCGTCCCCGCCCTCTTCCTCGCGGCCGCCTGGCTCGGCGACGGCGCCCCGCGCGCCGCCTTCGCCGAACCGCCCGCCTTCCGCTCCCACACGGCCGTCCGCATCCCCGAGACCGTGGACGTCCGGATCGACGCGCCCCTGCGCGTCACCGCCACCGGCCGCGTGGACGGCCGCGCCCACCACGGGCAGCCGCTCACCCTCGCCCCCGGCACCCACCGCTTCGAGGCCGGCACCTCGCTCCGCTTCCCCGCCGGGGCGCGCGTGCCCGAGCGGGCCGCCCCCGCGGGCGACGGGGACTCCCGCCGCTCCCCGCCGCTGTCCGGCAGCCGCGAGGAGCACCCGCTGTACGCCACGTACGGCCTGATCCTCGCCACCTTCCTCGGCACCATGGGCCTCCCGCACGTCGCCGTCCGCTTCTACACCAGCCCCGACGGCACCGCCGCCCGCCGCACCACCCTCGCCGTACTCGCCCTCGTCGGCGCCTTCTACCTGCTGCCGCCGCTGTACGGCACCCTGGGCCGGATCTACGCCCCCGAACTGGCCCTCACCGGCACCGCCGACGCCGCCGTGCTCGTCCTCCCGGAGCGGATGCTCGGCGGGACCGCGGGCGACCTGCTCGGCGCCCTGCTCGCGGGCGGGGCCTTCGCGGCCTTCCTGTCCACCGCCTCCGGCGTGGCCATGGCCGTGGCCGGGGTGCTCTGCCAGGACGTGCTGCCCGCGCGCGGGGTCCGCGCCTTCCGGCTGGCGACCGTGCCCGCGATGGCCGTGCCGCTGGCCGTCAGCCTGTTCGCGCCCCGCGTGCCCGTGGCCGACGCGGTCGGCCTCGCCTTCGCCGTCTCCGCCTCCTCCTTCTGCCCCCTGCTGGTCCTCGGCATCTGGTGGCGCGGGCTCACCGCGCCCGGCGCCGCCTGCGGGCTGCTCGTCGGCGGCGGCTCCGCCCTCGGTGCGGTCCTGGCCACCCGCGCAGGGCTGCCCGGCGGCGGCTGGTCCCACACCCTGCTGGCCTGGCCCGCCGTATGGTCGGTCCCCCTCGGCTTCCTCACCATGGCCGCGGTCTCGCTCGCCACCCGGCACCGGATCCCGGCCGGCACCGCCGCCACCCTCACCCGCCTCCACCTCCCGGAGCAGCTGCGGACATGAGCGCACTCACCGACCTGCTGGCCGGCCAGGCCCCGGCCGTCCTCGCCGTCTGCGGCGGGGCCCTGCTCGGCGCCGGGGTGCTGCTGGGCCGCTGGTGGGGCGCCCGCCGCGGCGACCCCTCCGACCTCGACCTCGGCACCCCCGTGGAGCGGGCCACCTTCCACACCCTGCACACCGCCTCCCTCGCCGCCCCGCCGCTGCGCGCCGGACTCACCGCGGACACCGCCCGGCGGGCGGTGCGCGGGCTGCGCCCGCTGCTGGGCACCGAGGCGCTGTGCCTCACCGACCGCGGGGGCGTGCTCGCCTGGGACGGGCCGGGCAGCGGGCACCACGCGCACCGGGTCATGGCCCGGGTGGGCCGGCTGCTGGACTCCGGGCGCAGCCAGAGCTTCCGCACCGGCTGCGAGCGGCCCGGCTGCGAGCTCAAATGGGCCGTGATCGCCCCGCTCACCGGGGAGGAGGGGGTGCTCGGCGCCCTGGTCGCCTACGGTTCGCGGGAGTCGGCGGTGCTGGTGCGGGCCGCCACCGAGGTGGCGCGCTGGGTGTCCGTACAGCTCGAACTCGCCGAGCTGGACGAGTCGCGGACCCGGCTGATCGAGGCGGAGATCCGGGCCCTGCGGGCGCAGATCTCCCCGCATTTCGTCTTCAATTCGCTCGCCGCCATCGCCTCGTTCGTCCGCACCGATCCGGAGCGGGCCCGGGAACTGCTACTGGAGTTCGCCGACTTCACCCGCTACTCCTTCCGCGAGCGCGGGGAGTTCACCCGCCTCGCCGACGAACTGCGCTCCATCGAGCAGTACTTGGCGCTGGCGGGGGCGCGGTTCGGGGAGCGGCTGAAGGTGACCCTCCAGGTGGCCCCGGAGGTGCTGCCCGTCGCCCTGCCGTTCCTGTGCCTCCAGCCGCTCGTGGAGAACGCCGTCAAGCACGGCCTGGAGGACTCGGCGGGGGGCTGCCGGATCACGATCGCGGCCCGCGACGAGGGCGCGGAGGCCGTGGTGAGCATCGAGGACAACGGGGTCGGCACCGACCCGGCGGCCCTGCGGGCCCTGCTGGCGGGTCAGGGTCCGGCCGCATCGGGGATCGGCCTGCGCAATGTGGACGAGCGGCTGCGCCAGGCCTACGGGGACGCGTACGGGCTCGTGATCGAGACCGCGGTGGGGGCGGGGATGAAGGTCACCGTGCGCGTGCCCAAGTACCGGGCCGGAGTGCATCCGGAGCCCGGCGGGGGGATCAGAACAGGTGCATCGCCAGATGTCCCAGGGGCAGCCCCAGCTGCCAGGCCGGCGTCCACACCCGGGAGTTCTCGTCCACCGCGGGCGGCGCCCCCTCCTCCTGCGGACCGGTGATCCTGCCGGGCTCCAGGCGGGTGGCGAACAGCTCGGTGCCGTCCAGCCAGCGCCAGGCCGCCCGGGCCAGTTCCAGGTCCCCGGCCGCGTCCGGGTCGCCTCCGCCGCCCGACTCCCGCTCCGCCTCGCCCAGTTCGAGGAACCGGGTGTGCACCCAGTCCCGCCAGGGGTGCCCGTACGCCGTGAGGCACAGCCACTCGTCCAGCTGCGAGACCACCCGGATGCCGGAGAGCTCGCCCGCCGCGTCCGACAGGTAGATCGTCAGGGCCAGGGTGTCCCGCCCCGCCCGGAACTCCAGGGTGCCGGCCGGGATCAGCCGCCCCGTGCGCAGCAGTTCGTCCGCGATGTACTCGGCGTACAGCCACGCCATGGGCACCGCCAGCCCTCCGCCGCTGGTGCCGTTCGTCCCCTCGGGATGCACCGTGCCACCCTCTCCCCGCGCTCCGTGTGTCCGGCCGTCGTGGACGAGCCTTCACGGCGCGGCGCGCCGGGCGGGGGCCGTTTACTCAACTTGGACGGTCTGATGGCGCATTCGATGCGTCGGACGGTCGGAAACGGTGCGAATGCGGACGGTTCCGGTCAGCCGAACGGCGCAGGCTACGAACGCCCGTAGCCGGGGAGGCCCTGCCGCAGCGCGCGCAGGGCGTAGTACGTACGCGACTTGACCGTGCCGGCCGGGATGCCGAGCTCGCGGGCCGCCTCGCTCACCGAGCGGTCGCGGAAGTACACCTCGACGAGCACGTCCCGGTGCTCGCGGCCCAGGGAGCCGACGGCCCGGCGCACGTCGAGGGCGGTGACCGCGCCCGCAGCCGGGTCGGCGGCCGGGTCCGCGGCGGCGGGGGCCAGGTCCAGGGCCTCGGCGTCCACCTCCCGGGGTCGGGCGAGCCGGGCCCGCCGCGCGTCGATGGCCAGCCGGCGGCCGACGGTGAACAGCCAGGGGCGCATGGAGGCGTGGCCGCTGTCCCAGACCTCCGGGTGCTGCCAGGCCCGTACCAGGGTCTCCTGCACCAGGTCCTCGGCGCGCTGCGCGTCCCCGTCGGCGAGTCCGAGCAGGAATCCGAACAGGGCCCGGCCGTGCTCCCGCTGGAGGGAGGCGAGGGCTGCCGCGTCGGACCGCCCCGATCGCTGGGACCGGTCTGAGGGCTCCGAGCGCTCTGACCCCTCCGGCCGTCCCGGCTGTTCTGTCCGCTCCGGCCGTCCCGCCGGCTCCGTTCGTGGCGCTCGTTCCGCTCGTTCTGTGCGTTCCGTTCGTTCCGTTCGTCCGAGGACCGTGCACGTGCTCACCGGTGGCTCCCTCCGCGGGCCCGCAGCCGCCGGGCCTGCCCCGGCGCACCCACCCTGACCTGCGGCCGGTCGGGCGGGAACCGTCCGGTACGGGCCGCGCCCCCGAGCGGCTGCGGGGGTCCGGCGGACGGGCGGGGGCCGCGGTGAGCGGTCGATCGGTGCGCCGAACGGTCGGGGAGGGGCGGCGGGAGGGGCTGGGCGGGGGCGGGGCTCCGTACGGGTCGGATCCGGCGGTGCGGACGGGACGGCTCCTTGACTTTCCGCTTCTCCGTAGATGGATTCATCTGGACTGTGAAGATCGGATAGTCCTACTAACGGGGAGTCGGGCAGATGACCGGACCGAACCGGCTGACCACACGTCGCGCACGCCGCGGCGGACCACCGCCCGCGGTGGTCCTCGCGGCCCTCGCCGCTGTCCTGGCCGCCGCCGCGGCGGGCTGCAGCGGCGCCGGGCAGGCCCCCGCCCGGCTGGCCGAACCCCCCGGCGGGCAGCGCCCCCCGGCCGCCGCGGGATCGGCGGCGGCCCGCGGGTTCACCCTGGTCGCCAGCGGGGACGTCCTCCCGCACGACTCCGTCATCCGCAGGGCCGCGGCGGACGCGGACGGCGACGGCTACGACTTCAAGCCGATGTTCGCCGCGGTCCGGCCGGTGGTCTCGGCGGCGGACCTGGCCCTGTGCCACATGGAGACGGTCTACGGGAAGGACGGCGGCCCCTTCACCGGCTACCCGGCCTTCACGTCCCCGCCCCAGATCGCCGAGGCCCTCAAGGCCACCGGCTACGACGGCTGCTCCACCGCCTCGAACCACACCCTGGACGACGGCGCCGAGGGCCTCGCCCGCACCCTCGACGCCTTCGACCGGGCCGGCCTCGGACACGCGGGCTCCGCCCGGACCGCCGAGGAGGCCGCCCGGGTGCGCCTGTACACCGCGGGCAGCGCCAAGGTCGCCCACCTGGCCTACACGTACGACACCAACGGCTACCCGATGCCGGAGGGCCGCCCCTGGGCCGTCAACCTGATGGAGGAGAAGGAGATCCTCGCCGACGCGCGCGCCGCCCGGAAGGCCGGTGCCGACGTGGTCCTCGTCAGTCTTCACTGGGGCACGGAGTGGCAGACGGAGGCCGACGGCACCCAGGTGGCCCTGGGCCGCTCCCTGACCGCCGCGAAGACGGGCGGCCGCCCCGACATCGACATGATCCTGGGCACCCACGCCCACGTCCCGCAGGCCTACGAGAAGGTCAACGGCTCGTGGATCGTCTACGGGATGGGCGACCAGATCTCCGGCCGCATGGTCAACCACTCCGGATCCTTCGACCCGCGCGGCAACCAGGGCTCCCTGGCCCGCTTCCGCTTCGAGCCGCCCGCCGCGGCGGGGGCGCGGTGGCGGGTGGTGAAGGCGGAGTTCGTCCCGCAGCTGATGGACACCGATGCGGGCCGCCTGGTCCACCTGCCGGCCGCCCTGGCCGAGTCCCCGGACCGCACGGACTACCGCGAGGCCCGCGCGTCGATCCGCGGGGCGGTCCTGGGGCGCGGGGCGGCCGCGGACGGCCTGACGGAGGGGCGGTGACCGGCGCCCGATGACCGGGCGGCTGGCCGGGTGACTGCCCGGGGCGGGCCGCAGGAAATGACGGCCTACCGCTGCCGGAGGCGGTTCAGCCCCGCACAGGCGGCGAGGGGCAGGGTCCACCCGAACGCGGCAGCCGCACCGGACGCGAACCCCTGCCCGACCCCGGACAGGGCGATCGCACCACCGGCCGCGACGGCGACGCACAGCAGCGCCGTGAAGCAGGCGAACCTGAAGCTCATGCGGGACGGGTTCCCGGGCACGGGTGTGAACGTCACGCCCGGCCGGTCCGCGCGTGACGGCGCGGCCCACACGCGCATCCGGCGGGGGTGCCGAGGCGGTGGCCCGGCCACGCGAGGCGGCGCGGCCGTCGGCTGACCGGGCGCCGGGTCGGGCCCCTTCGGCCCGTCCGCGGGTGGCGGCGCGGCCCCGGCCTCCCGTTCGGCGGGTGCGCTCCCCCCGGACGGGACCGGGTCCCGGAGGGTACGGCGCGCGGGGGCGGAGGACTCGGTCGACGGCAGGCCGCCGGGAACCCGGTCTCCGCCGGTGCGGCCGGGGCGTGGATAGGCCCTTGTAGGCGGTAGCGGATCGGCCTGCGTGGGCGGTACCGACTCGGACGGAACACGCGGTACCGGATCGGGGCCGGGTGTCCGGCCGTCCCCGGGGAGGGCCGCCGCCCCGTGGCCGCGGCGCGGCACGGGGACCGCATCCGCCCAGCCGTCGCGCAGGTGCAGCGCCGCTACGAGGCGGTCGGCAGACGGGCGCCGGGCGGGATCCCTCGCCAGGCAGGCCGCGACCACCGGGCGCAGCCGGGCCGGCACCCCGTCGAGGCGGGGGCGCTCGCGGTGCACCCGTTTGCGGAGCTCGTCCATCTCGCCGTAGCCGAAGGGCGGGTGGCCGCAGGCCGCGAACACCAGCAGCCCGCCCAGCCCCCACACATCCGTCGCGGGCTCGACAGCACGGGCCTCGAGCTGCTCCGGCGCCATGTACGGGACGGAGCCCATCCGGGCGTCGGCCTCAGTGATCGAAGACCGGTCGAGGGGTTTGACCAGGCCGAAGTCGATCAGCAGGGCCGGGTCGGCCATCAGCACATTGCTCGGTTTGATGTCCCGGTGCACCAGGCGTCGCCGATGGATGTACACCAGTACCTCGGCCAGGTCGGCCCCCAGCCGGTACAGCCGGTCCTCCTCGAGGACACCGCCACCGTCGGCAGCTCGGCCGTGTACGAGGGCGCCCAGCGTCGGAGCGCTCTCGTACCTCGTGGCCAGCCAGGGCACGGGTGCCTCCGGCTCCGCGGCGAGGAAAGGGACGATGCTGCGGCCGCGGAGCTGCTTCGAGGTGTCCACCTCTCGGAGGAAGCGCTTGCGGAGCTTCTCGTTGTCGAGGTGCTCGGGAAGGAGGAACTTGACGGCTGCCGGTTCGCCGGCATCGGTCTCGCCCAGGTAGACGCCGCCCATGCCGCCGACGCCCAGTTCGCGGATCAGCCTGTACGGGCCTGCGCGGTCCGGGATGCCGTTCCGCCACGTCACGATGCCCACCCCCGATCGGGGGCCTCCCCAGGCCCCGATGCCCTCCCACTTCCCCGCCCGGGCCCGGGGCAACCGGCCCATCCGCTGCGCGGAGCCCTTCCCCCACCCCGTCCCTGCCCGAAGCGGGGGCTCCGCCCCCGCGCCCCCGCGCCTCAAGCTCCCCCGGACTTCGTCCGGGGGGGGACCCCCTGGCGGGGCTGGGAATGGCTGGGGCCGGCGGGTCGGGTGCGGGGTGTCGGGTGGTGTGGCTGCCGGCCCGGTGGGTCCCCGCCCGGGGCCCGAATCTCCCGGGTCCAAGGCCTCGGCCGGGCACCACGGCGGATTGGATTGCGATGCTGCACTTTTCCGGCTCAGGGGAGCGAATCCCAGCCCGCGCGGCGTTTGAGCGCGCCGGGCGCGGAGCGCACGGAAACGGGGTCCGGGGCGGAGTCCCGGGATCGGGGAGGGGCGGGGTGGGGAACAAGCCCCGCGCAGCGGAGGAGGCCCGGGTTCCGGCGCGCGCCGTGGCGTGGTGCTCCTTAGAGTGCCAAGCATGAGCGTGCGTGCGAGCGGGACGCGGGATCCGGGGGTCGACGGCGGGCGCGGCGGCGGCGCGCGGGGGGCGGCCGCGCAGGCCGGGGGCGGCACGGGCGGCGGAGGCGGCACCGCCCCCGGTGCGCGGAAACGTTTCCTCAACCGCGTCCCCGACGCCTTCGGCGCCTTCTTCGGCGCCCTCGGCCTGCTCTGCGCCCTCCTCGCGCTCTCACCCGGCCTGCGCCGCCTCCTGCGCCCCGTCGTCCGCTTCCTCGACGACTTCGTCGTCCCGGTCAGCGGGAACCTCGCCTACGCCGTCTTCCTCTTCCTCCTCGCGGCCGCGCTCGGCGCCCGCAAGAAGGTCGCCTGGTGGATCGTCGTCGCGTACCTGACCCTGCTGGTCCTCGTGGACGTGGTCTTCTTCACGGACGGGGACTACGTCGTCTCGGCCTGCTCGTTCGCCATCGCCGTGGCCGCCATGGCGGTGCTCGTCGCGGCCCGCGGGGAGTTCGACGCCGCCTCCCGGCCGGGGGCCTTCTGGCGGGCGCTGCTGGTGCTCGGGCTCGGGCTGCTGGCCGCCGTACTCGTCGGCTGGGGGCTCGTCGCGATCTGGCCCGGCACCCTGCCCCGCGGGCAGTGGCTCGACTGGTCGGCGAAGCAGGTCTTCGGCGGGCTCTTCTCCGCCCGGCAGTTCGACGGCCGCCCGCCCCGGCCCCTGTACTTCCTGCTCGGCCTCTTCGGCGCCCTCGCCCTCCTCAACGCCGCCGCCACCCTCTTCCGCTCCCAGCGCCTGACGGCCGCCCTGCACGGGGACGAGGAGGCCCGGATCCGCGCCCTCCTCGGGGCGTACGGGCGCAACGACTCCCTGGGCTACTTCGCGACCCGCCGCGACAAGGCCGTGGTGTTCGCGCCGAACGGCAAGGCGGCCGTGACGTACCGCGTGGAGGCCGGGGTCTGCCTGGCCAGCGGGGACCCGGTGGGCGACCCGGGGGCCTGGACCCCGGCCGTGGACGCCTGGCTCGACGTGGCCCGCACCTACGGCTGGGCGCCCGCCGTGATGGGCGCCTCCGAGGAGGGGGCCACGGCCTACGCCCGCTCCGGGCTCGGCGCCCTCCAGCTGGGCGACGAGGCGATCCTGCACGTGGCGCAGTTCGACCTCGACGGCCGCGACATGCGGGTCACCCGGCAGGCCGTCAACCGCGTCAAGCGGGCCGGCTGCACCACCCGCATCCGGCGCCACTCCGCCCTCACCGATGAGGAGATGAACCGCATCATCGACCGCGCCGACACCTGGCGCGACACCGAGACCGAGCGCGGCTTCTCCATGGCCCTCGACCGGCTCGGCGACCCCGCCGACGGGGACTGCCTGCTCGTCGAGGCCTTCGACACCGACGGGAACCTGATCGCCCTGCTGTCCTTCGTCCCCTGGGGCAGGGACGGCATCTCCCTCGACCTGATGCGCCGCGACCGCAGGGCGCCCAACGGGGTCGTGGAGTTCATGGTCGCCGACCTGTGCGCCGCCGCCCCCCGGCTCGGCATCCGGCGGGTCTCCCTGAACTTCGCCGTCTTCCGCTCCGTCTTCGAGGAGGGCGCCCGCATCGGCGCCGGACCGGTGCTGCGGCTGTGGCGCAGGCTGCTGCTGTTCTTCTCCCGCTGGTGGCAGCTGGAGGCCCTCTACCGCTCCAACGTGAAGTACGGGCCCGAGTGGTACCCCCGGATGCTCTGCTACGGGGACGCCGGCTCCCTGGCCCGGATCAGCCTCGCCAGCGGGATCGCGGAGGGCTTCGTCTCCGTACCGAGCCTGCGCAAGCTCTGGGGCAAGGGGCACCCCTCCGGGGTCACCGCGCCCGCCACCACCGCGGGCCTGCCGCCCATCGACCAGCTCGGCCTGGCCGCGGAGGGCGGGGAGGAGGCCGCCGGGGACGCCGCCGCCGGACTCCCCGAGCAGGTCCGCGTCCGCCACCGCAAACTCGACCGGCTGCGGGCCGCGGGCACCGACCCGTACCCCGTCGGCATCCCCCCGCGCACCCACACCCTCGCCGAACTGCGCCGTACGCACTCCGGGCCCGCGGCCGGCGGGGAGGTGACCGTCGCCGGCCGGGTGATGGTCGTGCGCGACCTCGGCGGGGTGGTCTTCGCCGTCCTGCGCGACTGGTCCGGGGACTTCCAGCTGATGCTGACCCGGGACGGCTCCGGACCGCAGGCCCTCGCCTCCTTCACCTCCGACGTGGACTTCGGCGACCACGTGGTCGCCACCGGCGCGGTCACCGCGAGCCGCAGCGGCGAGCCCTCCGTCCTCGTCCGCTCCTGGCAGCTCACCGGCAAGTGCCTGCGCCCGCTGCCCGACAAGCGCAAGGGCCTGTCCGACCCCGAGGCCCGGGTCCGCCGCCGCTACCTCGACCTGGTGGCCAGCCCGGAGGCCCGCGACGTGGTCAGGGCCCGGTCCGCCGCCGTCCAGGCGCTGCGCCAGGGGCTGCTGGACCGCGGCTACCTGGAGGTCGAGACCCCGATGCTCCAGCAGATCCACGGCGGCGCCAACGCCCGCCCCTTCACCACCCACATCAACGCCTACGACCTCGACCTCTACCTGCGCATCGCCCCCGAGCTGTACCTCAAGCGGCTCTGCGTGGGCGGCATGGAGAAGGTCTTCGAGATGGGCCGCACCTTCCGCAACGAAGGCGTCTCGTACAAGCACAACCCGGAGTTCACGATGCTGGAGGCCTACCAGGCCTTCGCGGACTACGACGTCATGCTCGACCTGACCCGCGAGCTGATCCAGGGCGCCGCCACCGCCGCCTTCGGCTCGCCCGTCGCCCACAAGGCGGGCCCGGACGGAAAGCTCGCCGTCCACGACATCTCGGGACCCTGGCCGGTGAAGACCCTGTACGGGGCCGTGAGCGAGGCCCTCGGCGAGGAGGTGGACGCCGACACCGGGGAGCACGTCCTGCGCAGGCTCTGCGACCGCGCCGGGGTCCCCCACACCCCCGAGGACACCCGCGGCGACGTCGTCCTCGAAATGTACGAGCGGCTCGTGGAGGAGCGCACCCAGCTGCCCACCTTCTACAAGGACTTCCCCACGGACGTCTCCCCGCTCACCCGCCAGCACCGCCGCGACCCCCGCCTCGCCGAGCGCTGGGACCTCGTCGCCTTCGGCACCGAACTGGGCACCGCCTACTCCGAGCTCACCGACCCCGTCGAGCAGCGCCGCCGCCTCACCGCCCAGTCCCTGCTCGCCGCGGGCGGCGACCCCGAGGCCATGGAGATCGACGAGGACTTCCTCGACGCCCTCGAATACGCCATGCCGCCCACCGGCGGACTGGGCATCGGGGTCGACCGGCTCGTCATGTTCCTGACGGGGCTGACGATCCGCGAGACGCTGCCGTTCCCCCTGGTGCGCCGCCACTGAGCCGTCCGCCCCGCTGATCCCAACGGGTGCATTCCAAGGCCGCCCGGGGGGCTTGACCAGTGTCGATGTCCGCTCCACGCTGTCGGGCGTGCGAGCTGTTGGTAATGAAATCTGAAGAGCCTACTCCGGGGCGCCGGGTGCTGCTGCGCCGCGCCACCGCGTTCCTCGGAGCCGCCGCGGCCGCCGGGCTGCTCGCCGGGGGAGAGGCCCTCACCCCCGGCCCGCCCGGACCCGCGCCGACCGGGCCCGCCGGTGCGGCCGGCCCCCGCGGGCACGGAGCGGGGACCCCGGCCTTCCCGCCGCCCGCCGCCGGCCCCCCGCAGGCCGCCCGCCCCCGACTGCCCTCCAGCTACCGGCTCCGCCCGATGTACGACGAGCTGCCGCCCCGCAGCCTCCCCGCCCGGCCGCCCGTCCGCACCCGGCCGCTGCTCGGCGTCCCGCCCGGCGACCGCGACATGGTCCTCACCTTCGACGACGGCCCCGACCCCCGCTACACCCCGGGCATCCTCGACACCCTCGCCCGGTACCGCGTCCGCGCCCTGTTCTTCGTCTGCGGGGAGATGGCCGCCGAACACCGCGCGCTGGTCCGCCGGATGGCCGACGAGGGCCACGTCATCGGCAACCACACCTGGAGCCACCCGCTCATCCCCAAGCTGAGCCGGCCCGGCATCGCCCGCGAGATCGGCCGCACCAGCGAGACCGTCGAGCGGATCACCGGCAGCGCCCCTGCGTGGTTCCGCGCCCCGTACGGGGCCTGGAACCGCGCCGCGTTCGAGATCGGCGCGGAACTGGGCATGGAACCCCTGGCCTGGACCGTCGACACCCTCGACTGGCAGGAGCCCGGCACCGACGCCATCGTCCGCCGCGTCCTGCGCGGCGCCGCGCCCGGCGTGGTCGTCCTCTCGCACGACGCCGGGGGCGACCGCACCCAGAGCGTCGCCGCCCTGCGCAGCTACCTGCCCCGGCTGCTGGACCGCGGCTACCGGATGACCCTGCCGGAGCTGCCGCCCCGCCGGTAGCGGCCCGGCGTACGGGCACGGGTGCGCCCCGGTGCGACGGACTCCCGCCGCACCGGGGCGCACCCCGCAACTCCCCTGCCGCTAGCGGGTCTCCACCATGCGGGCGAAGACGACCACGTTTCCGTCGTACCCCTTCGCCTTGGTGTAGCCGCCGCCGCAGGTGATCACCCGCAGCTCCGGGTGGCCCGTGTCCCCGTAGACCCGGGGTCCGGGGAAGTCGTCCTTCGAGAAGACCTCGACCCCGTACACCTCGAAGACCGCGGTGCGCCCGTCGTAGCGCGACACCTCGACGCGGTCGCCCTTGCGGATGGAGCCGAGGCCGAAGAAGACGGCGGGTCCGCGCTGGTTGTCCACGTGCCCCACGACCACCGCCGAACCGCGCTGGCCCGGGGCGATGCCGTTCAGGTACCAGCCGGCGAGGTTGGGGTCCTGGGGCGGCGGGGCGTCGATCCAGCCCTCCGCGTCCAGCCCCACGGCCATGACGGGGGCGTCCACGTTGAGGGTGGGGATCCTGATGCGGTCGACCGTCGAGTGCTCGAGCACCTCCATGCCGGCGGGCGGGGTGGGCGCAGCCGTGGCGAGCGTCTGCGGGTGGACTCCGACCGCGGCGGCCGCGGCGGGCTGGGGCGGACCGGTCTCCGTGTCCGCACCGTTCCTGATCATGGCGAGGCCGGTGAGCATGACCAGCGCCAGCACTCCCCAGGGGGAGCGCCGCCTCGGCTGCTGCTCGGTCTCGTCCCCGGTCATGGCTCTCCCTTCCCGACGCGGGGTCCCATCCCGCGTTCTGTGCCCCCTCCTCCAGGCAACGTAGGGCCGGGCCGCGGCGGCGGCGACCGGGGCGGGGCGAACGAGTGGCGGGGGAGCGCGGCGGACCGGACGGGGGCGGGGAGGGATGCAGCCATCCGAGTAAACATCACACAAATCCCCTGACGGCCCGTGACCTGCACAACCGTCAGATCCGCTCGGCGTGTCGCCTCAGCCTTGCGGCCCAAGGCCCCGTCCCGTCCGGAATGCGGGCGCCGCAGCGGTCCCTGATGGTTCGTCATGGGAGGCGTACTCGTCGATCATCCCGTGGCCACTGCCCCGGGGCGCCTTTCCGCAGGAGGTTCCACCATGCGTGCTGCACGCCTTCTCCCGGTGACCGCCGTCGCGTTCGCCGCCCTTGCCGTAGCGGCCCCCCTTGCCAGTGCGGGCGGCTCGCCCGGCGGCGGCAACGGCGGCGGCGGAAACGGCGGCGGTGACGGCCACCACGTCCCGCGCGACATCACCGTCAACCCGCTCAGCGTGCACCAGGGGGCCCGGATGGACGTCAGCGCCACCGGCTGCCGCGAGGGCGGGACCGTCTCCTCGCGCGGCAACTTCCGGGACACCCCGCTCTCCTCGGGCCGCATCGGCTTCGCGACGGTCCGCATCTTCGACGACGCCACCCCGGGCACCCACACGCTGACCGTCCGCTGCCACGGCAGCAACGGCACCGGCACCCACGAGTTCCGGGTGCTGCGCGGCAACGGCGCCCAGGGCGGTATCGGCGGCTCCTTCGGCCCGACCACCGCCGAGACCGCCATCGGCGCGGGCCTCGTGGGCACGGCCGCACTCGGCGCCGGCGTGTACGTCATGCGCCGCCGCCGCGCCGGGGTCTGAGCGCTCCCCGGGCGCAGCCGCCCGGGGAGCACCACGGGCCGGCCGGGGGCCGGCCGCACAGCCCGGAGCCCCGGGTCCCCCTCGGGGACCCGGGGCTCCGGGCTGGATCGTCTCCTGCCGGTCCCCGCGGGGCCGCGGCGTCAGTGCAGCCGGGAGGCGACCTTGCGGCGCAGGACGAAGGTGGTCCCGGCGGCCGCCGCGAGGAAGAGCGCGGCTCCGCCGGCGATCTCCAGCGGGTTCGCCCCCGCCACGCTGCCGCCCAGTCCGCCGCGGACCCCGGCCACCGTGGTGGAGCTGGTCGTGGGCGTGCTGGAGGTGGCGATCGTCAGGTCGGCCGAACCGGTCTCCGCGCTGCACGTGAACGAGACGGAGTAGCGGGCGCCGGGGCGGGCGTCGCGGTCCACGGTCACGCGGACGGGCTGTCCCTTGGGGATGCTGACGGTGTCGAAGACCCCGGAGGAGGCGGTGGCGTAGGAGGCGTCGCAGCCGGTGACGGTGAGGGTCACCTGGCCGCCGGCCCGCACCGTCGAGGGGGTGATGGCGAAGCCGAACGAGGTGATGGGCTGGGCCGCGGAGCCGCTGCCGCTGCCGGTGCCGGCCGCGGCGGCGGGCGCCGCGAAGGCCAGCACCGCGGCGGCGGAGCCCGCGGCGAGAAGAGTGGAAGCGGTGCGTATCGCACGCATGATGAATCCTCCGGGTCCCCGAGGAGCAGCTGCGGAAACCGGTTCCACATGTGGGGGGAGTGCACCTCGATGCCCGCCACGCTAGGTGGCGGGCCGGTGACCCGCGATCAGGGTCAGGCGAACGGGGGACCGGTGTGCTCCGTGTGGGGGAGCAGGCGCGGCCCGCCCGTCGTCCCGTCAGTCCCCGAGGTGGGGGAAGTGGCGCAGGAAGGGGTCTACGGTCGCGGCGACCCCCCGCCCGAAGGGCGCGTCGAAGTTCCAGATGAGGAAGAGCAGGAACGCGATCAGCGCGCTGAACAGCCCGGCGAGCAGCATCTCCCGGAAGGACCGGCGGATCTGGAGGGTGAAGACCAGCCCGACGGTCACCACCGCGCCGGTGATCAGGCCGAACCAGACCACCCCGGGCATGGTCTCGCTGGCCCCCTCGGCCCGTGAGCTGCGGGCGTCGTCCGCCGCGGCCACCTGGTCCACCAGCGGCTGGTACGCCTGCCCCTCGTGGTCGGTCTTCGGCTCGTAGTCGGTGACGTCCCGGCGGACCCTGTCCAGCAGGGCCGTGCCGCGGTCGGTCACCCCGCCGCCGTCGGCCATCACCTTCCACTCGGTGTCGACCACGTACGAGACGTACGCGTCCACGTCGGCGCGGATCCGGTCGCGGACGGGCGCGGGGTAGACCCGGGCGCGCACGCTGACCTCGTGCAGTGCCTGGGCCTCCGCGCGGACGGTCTCCTGTGCGGCGCCGCGGGCCTCCCAGACCCCGGCGATGGCCAGGCCCAGCACGATCGCGTAGATCACGCCGATCATCATCGTCATGTACTCGATGACGTCGGGGGTCTCCGTCGGGTCGTCGTCCTCGCCGATCCGCCGGTGGTTGAGGAAGGCGATGGACAGGACCACGGTGCAGGCCGCCAGCATCGCGAGCGTCAGGACGAGCCATTGCGACAAGGGTGTCTCCGGAAGGGATGGGTCGGGGAGCCGGGGGAACGGGACGGGTGGTGCGGGTGGTGCGCAGGGCGCGGGGCGTACGGGTAGTGCAGGGCGTACCGGCCGTGCGGGGCGTGCGGTTCGCGGCGGTCAGCGCGGCCGCAGTGCGGCGATGGCGAGTACCGCGGGCGCCGTGGCGAGCAGGGTGAAGGTCACCGGCGAGATGCTGTGCTGCGGCAGCTTCCGGGCCGGGGCCCGGTAGGCGGGCCGCGGGATCTCCCGGGTGGCCGAGGGCGCCGGCGCCGGGGTGGCCGAGGGGCGCACGGGCGGCGGCGGGGCCGGCTGGGCGCGGACCACGGGCGGCGCGGGCGCGGGCCGGGTCTGCGGCGGCGTCGGGCGCGGGGCGGGGGGCTCCGGCTGCGGGGGCTTCGGCTTGGGCACCGGCCTGGGCGCGGGCTTCTGCGGCGGCGGCGTGGGCTTCGGCGGGGGAGTGGGCGTGGGCGTCGGCGTGGGCGTCGGCGTGGGGGTGGGCTTGGGGGTGGGTTTGGGCGTCGGGGTCGGCTTCGGGGTGGGCGTGGGCTTCGGGGTCGGAGTCGGGGTGGGCTTCGGCTCGGGCGGGCACGGGCGGTGGCACGTGCAGTGCCCGTGCCCCTTGCCGTGCCCCTTGCCGTGGCACGTGCAGTGCCCGTGGCCCTTCCCGCGGCACCGGCCGCGGCCCCGGCCCTTGCCCTTGTCCCCGCCTTTGCCCCGGTCCCTGCCGAAAGCGTCCGGGATGCCGGAGCTCTCCGCGGCGCCGCTGCGGCTGTGATTGCCGCCACGCCCGGATAACTCGGCGCCGCCCGCGGCGGCGTGGGCCGTGACCGGGAGGCCCGCGCCGGAGACCGAGGCGCAGGCACAGCTATCGGCCACGGCGGGAGCGACGGACAGCGCGGCCCACAGCAGGACCGAGACCGCCGTCACCCGTCTGGCAGTGGGTCTGTTCACCCGGGGAGCATGGGCCCGCGGCCTCCCGTGCACGCGGCGACCGCCGCTGATTCGCCTGATCGTGCGATCTTTGCACCGGATAGGTTTGAGCCAAAGACGGTCGGGATCTGAGGCGCGGTCGTTAATCCCCAAAAGGGATGTGTCGGATTCGGTCAAAGGGGGCGGGAGTACGTGCACGTGCCTTTGGTGTGTGACGAAGAACGGACCGCCAATTTCCGCTTTGGCTCGCCCGGTTGGGCAATGATCAGTAGATTCTGCTCGGACAGCCGAACGACCAAGCCTTGGAGACCGTGATGGAGCGCCCGGACTGGGCACCGCCCGGCATCGACATATCCGTGCCGAGCGTGTCCCGTATCTACGACTACTACCTGGGCGGCTCCCACAATTTCGAGGTCGACCGGCAGACGGCCCGCAGGGCCATGGAATTCATGCCGGGCCTCCCCAAGATCATGCAGGCGAACCGGGCATTCATGCGCCGCGCCGTCCGCCACGCGGTGGCCGGGGGCGTCACCCAGTTCCTCGACATCGGCTCCGGCATCCCGACCTTCGGCAACGTCCACGAAGTAGCCCAGTCCCTGAGCCCCGAGGCGCGCGTCGTGTACGTCGACCACGACCCGGTGGCCGTCGCCCACAGCCGGGCCGTCCTGGCCGGGGACGACCGCAGCGCCATCGTCCCCGCCGACCTCCGCAAGCCCGCCGAGATCCTCGGCAGCCCCGAGGTCTCCGGACTCCTCGACCTCGACCGCCCCGTGGCCCTGCTGCTCGTCGCGGTGCTGCACTTCCTGGAGGACGCCGACGAGCCCCGCGCCGCCGTCGCCGCCCTGCGCGACGCGCTGGCCCCGGGCAGCCTGATCGTCCTCACCCACGCCTCGTACGAGGGCATCCCGCTGCCCCGCGAGGTGGCCGGCGGAACCGTGCAGGTCTACCGGGACTCCCGCAACCCCCTCGTGATGCGCAGCCGCGAGGAGGTCACCGGCTTCTTCGCGGGCTTCGAGCTGCTCGAGCCGGGGGTCGTGCCCATGCCCCTGTGGCGCCCCGACCCGCTCGACCCGGCCGAGCCGGCCGGTGCGCCCGCTGCCGCCGCCGGGGAGGACGGCGCCGCCGAGGCGGCCGGCCCGGCCGAGGACCCGTACGCCTTCGCGGGCTTCGCGGGTGTGGGACGCAAGGCGTGAGACTCCCCGGGCAGTCGGCGCAGCCCGCGCACTCCGGGGGGCCCGCGGTGTCCCCCGACGGGCCGGAGGACCGGATCGAGCGCTTCGCGCGGATCTGGAGCCGGGCCATCTTCCCCGTCACCGCCACCTCCCTCACCCGCCAGGAGCTGGAGGTCCACCTCGTCCCCCTGGTCCGCACCCTCTCCGCCGCGCTCGCCGCCCAGCCCTTCGACCCCTCGCCCGCCCAGCGGGTCGGCGCCGAGCTGATCGCCGCGCACTGCACCGACCCCGACGCGCTCTCCCAGACGCTCGGGGTCATCGAGTCGTACCTCGTCCTGTACTGCGGCCCCGGCGAGCGCGAGGCCGCCGAGGAGTACCGGGCCCGCTGCGCCCGCATCCAGCACGCCCTGGCGGCCGGGTTCGCCCGGGCCCTGCGCGAGCGCACCCTCAGCGAGCAGGAGGCCATCGCCCGCTCCGCGCTGCACGCCCGCACCGACGCCCAGGAGGCCCTGCACGCCAGCGAGGCCCGCTTCCGCGCGGTGTTCGAGGGCGCGGCCGTCGGCATCGGCATCGCCGACCTCGACGGCAACGTCCTGGAGGTCAACGAGGCCCTCACCCGCATGTTCGGCGGACTGGAGGGGCACGTCCGCGGCCGCAACGTCGGCGACTGGCAGCACCCCGAGGACACCCCCCACGTCTGGAAGATGTACGGCGAACTCGTCCGAGGCGAACGCGAGAGCTACCACGTCGAGAAGCCGTACTACCGGCACGACGGGACCGTGCTCTGGACCAATCTGACGGTGTCCCTGCTGCGCGACGCCGAGGGCAAGCCGCAGTACCAGCTCGCCCTGATGGAGGACACCACCGAGCGCCGGCTGCTCACCCTGCGGCTGCGCTACGAGGCCACCCACGACGCCCTGACCGGACTGCCGAACCGCACCCTGTTCTTCGAGCGCCTGGAGAAGGCCCTCGCCGCCGGGAAGGACTCCCGCTTCGGCCTGTGCTACCTGGACCTGGACGGGTTCAAGGCCGTCAACGACAGCATGGGCCACTCCGCGGGCGACCGGCTGCTGGTGGAGGTCGCCGACCGGCTCCAGAGCTGCGCCACCGGGCCCGGCGAGATGGTGGCCCGGCTCGGCGGCGACGAGTTCGTCGCCCTCACCACCGCAGCGTCAGGCCCGGAGGACGTCACCGACCTCGCCGTGCGCATCCTCACCGCCCTGTCCGCCCCCGTCCGGCTGGAGGGCCGCGAGCTGACCGTGCGCGGCAGCGTCGGCATCGTCGAGGGGCCGGCGGGGGAGCGCGGCCCGGCCGAGGTGCTGCGCAGCGCCGACATCACGATGTACCGGGCCAAGGGTGCGGGCGGCAACCGCTTCGAGGTCGCCGACGCCGAGGCCGACGCGCGGGCCATCACCCGGCACGGGCTCACCAACGCGCTGCCCGCGGCCCTGGAGCGGGGCGAGTTCTTCATCGAGTACCAGCCGCTCGTGCACCTCAACGACGGCAGCGTGCACGGGGCGGAGGCGCTGGTGCGCTGGTCGCACCCGCAGTACGGGGTGCTCGGACCCGACCGCTTCATCCCGCTCGCCGAGCGGACCGGGCTGATCGTGCCGCTCGGGCGGTGGGTGCTGGAGGAATCGGTTCGCCAGGCCCGCACCTGGCAGCGCGAGCGGGGCGGGCCCCTGCGCATCAACGTCAACCTCTCCCCGACCCAGCTGCACCACCCCGGCCTGGTCGCGGACACCGTCCGCGTCCTGGAGAGCTCGGGGCTGGCCCCCGGGGCCCTGTGCCTCGAGGTCACCGAGTCCGCCCTGATCGGCGCGGACGACGAACTCCTCGAACCGCTGCGGCGGCTGGCGGCCCTCGGCGTGGACATCGCGCTCGACGACTTCGGTACGGGCTATTCGAACCTCGCCAACCTGCGGCGGCTGCCGGTCAGCGTCCTGAAGCTGGACCGCTCCTTCACGCAGGGGATGCAGAGGCTGCCGGCGGACCCCGTGGACGTGAAGATCGTCGAGGGCATCGTGGCGCTGGCCCACAGCCTCGAACTCGCCGTCACCGTCGAGGGGGTGGAGACCGGGGCGCAGGCGGCGCAGCTGAGGGCGCTCGGCTGCGATACGGCCCAGGGCTGGTACTACGCGCGCCCCGGCGCCCCGGACCGCATCCACGCCCTCTCCATGGCGGACGCCGTCCCGACCTGACCGCGCGTCCCTGTTCCTGGGGCTCCGCCCCAGACCCCGCGCCTCAAGCGCCGGGGGGGGGGCTGGGATTTGCTGCGCAAATCCAGCCCGCGCGGCGTTTGAGCGCACCGGGCGCGGAGCGCGCGGTCCGGGGGTCCGGGGGCTTGCCCCCGGTTTCGGGAAGGGGCGGGGTGGGGAACAGGCCCCGCGCAGCGGGACCCGGGGTCAGTGGTCGGCCGGAGGCAGGAGGACCCGCATCAGTTCGCGGGCCGCCCGCGGCGGCGCCACGTCCGTCCGGTGGGCGAGGGCGATCGTCCGCCGCAGCGGCGACCCCGCCAGCGGGGTCACCCGCAGCGCCGGCCGCGCCCGCTCCGCCACCATCTCCGGCACCACCGCCACCCCCAGCCCCGCCCGCACGAACCCCAGCACCGCGTCCAGCTCCCCGCCCTCCACCGTGAACGCCGGCTCGAAGCCCTCCGCCCGGCACGCGGCGACCGTCAGCTCCCGCAGGTCGTAGCCGTGCCGGAACATCACCAGCGGATGCCCGCGCAGGGCCCGCACCGGCAGCGGCCCCCCGCCCCCGGGGTCCGGCCGGTCCGCCGCGGAGACCACCACCAGGTCCTCGGTGAGCAGCTCCACCGTCGTCAGCGCCGGCGCCGACGGCGGCAGCGGCAGGGCGATCAGCGCCAGGTCCAGCGCCCCGCGCGCCAGCTCCCGTACGAGGTCCAGGGAGCCGCTCTCCTGCACCAGCAGGCGGATCCCCGGGTGCGCGGAGTGGAAGGTGCGCAGGACCTCCGGCAGCAGGCCCGTGCACAGGCTCGGCGTCGCCCCCAGCCGGACCCGGCCCCGCCGCAGCTGCGCCAGCTCCTGCACCTCCAGCCGGGCGGTGTCGGCGTCGGCGAGGATCCGCCGGGCCAGCGGCAGGAGCGCCTCGCCGGCCTCGGTGAGGGAGATGTTGCCGCGCGCCCGGCTGAACAGCTCGGCCCCCAGCTCCCGTTCGAGCGCCTTGACCTGCTGGGAGAGCGAGGGCTGCGCCACGTGCACCCGCTCGGCGGCCCGGGTGAAGTGCCGGGTCTCGGCCACGGCCACGAAGTAGACCAGCTGCTGGAACTGCATGGCGCCACCCTACGCTTCCATAGATCCATCCTATGGACATGAGCCGGATCATGTCTTGGACCTTTCGGGTCTTCGGTCCCTAGCGTCGTACCCATGGCTCTGGCACCGCGGACCGCCCCCCGGCCGTCCACCACCCCGCGCACCCCGCGCCCCCCGGCCCCCGGGTTCTGGCGCTCGACCGTCGGCAAGAAGGCCGTCATGGCGGTCTCCGGACTGGTCATGCTCGGCTACCTGGTCGCGCACATGCTGGGCAACCTGAAGATCTTCTTCGGACCGGCGGAGTTCAACGGCTACGCCCACTGGCTGCGCACCCTCGGCGCGCCCTTCCTCCACTACGAGTGGGCCCTGTGGGGGGTCCGCGTGCTCCTCGTCGCCGCCGTGGCCGCGCACGCCGTCTCCGCGTACCAGCTCAGCCGCCGCGACCTGCGCGCCCGCCCGGTCGGGTACGCGCACAAGCGCCGCCGGGCGGGCTACGCCACCCGCACCATGCGCTGGGGCGGGGTGATCCTCGGCCTGTTCATCGTCTGGCACATCCTCGACCTGACCACCCTCACGGTCAACGAACGCGCCTGGGCGGGACACCCGTACGAGAACGTCCTCGCGACCTTCTCCACCTGGTACGGCAACACCGTCTACCTCCTCGCCGTCGCGGCCCTCGCCCTGCACGTGCGCCACGGCCTCTGGGCCGCCGCCCAGACCCTCGGCGCGGGCCGGGCCCGCCGCGACCGGGCCCTGCGCACCGCGGCCGGCGCCCTGGCCCTCGTCCTCTTCGCCGGGTTCGCCTCCGTCCCCGTCGCCGTCATGACCGGAGTGGTGAACTGACCATGAGCACGTACGCGCAGTACACCGAGGGCGACCCCGTCGCCGACACCAGGGCGCCCGAAGGGCCCATCGCCGAGCGCTGGGACCGCCGCCGCTTCGAGGCGAAACTCGTCAACCCCGCCAACCGGCGCAAGTACACCGTCATCGTCGTCGGCACCGGACTCGCCGGCGCCTCCGCCGGGGCCACCCTCGCCGAACAGGGCTACAGGGTCGTGCAGTTCTGCTACTCCGACTCCCCGCGCCGCGCCCACTCCATCGCCGCCCAGGGCGGCATCAACGCCGCCAAGAACTACCGCAACGACGGCGACTCGGTGCACCGCCTCTTCTACGACACCGTCAAGGGCGGGGACTTCCGCGCCCGCGAGTCCAACGTCCACCGCCTCGCGCAGATCTCGGTCGAGATCATCGACCAGTGCGTGGCCCAGGGCGTCCCCTTCGCCCGCGAGTACGGGGGCCTCCTCGACACCCGCTCCTTCGGCGGGGTCCAGGTCTCCCGGACCTTCTACGCCCGCGGCCAGACCGGCCAGCAGCTCCTGCTCGGCGCCTACCAGGCCCTGTCGCGCCAGATCGCGGCCGGGAACGTGGAGATGCACGCCCGCACCGAGATGCTCGACCTGGTCACCGCGGGCGGCCGGGCCCGCGGGATCGTCGCCCGCGACCTGGTGACGGGCGGGATCACCACCCACCACGCCGACGCCGTCGTCCTGGCCACCGGCGGCTACGGGAACGTCTTCTACCTCTCCACCAACGCCATGAACTCCAACGCCACCGCCGTCTGGCGGGCCCACCGGCGCGGCGCGTACTTCGGCAACCCCTGCTTCACCCAGATCCACCCCACCTGCATCCCGCGCACCGGCGACCACCAGTCCAAGCTGACGCTGATGAGCGAGTCCCTGCGCAACGACGGCCGCATCTGGGTCCCCCGCGCCCAGGGCGACACCCGCCCGGCCGCCGAGATCCCGGAGCAGGAGCGCGACTACTACCTGGAGCGCCTCTACCCCGCCTTCGGCAACCTCGTCCCCCGCGACATCGCCTCCCGCGCCGCCAAGAACGTCTGCGACGAGGGCCGCGGGGTCGGACCGGGCGGCCAGGGGGTCTACCTCGACTTCGCCGACGCCATCCGCCGCATGGGCCGGGAGAAGGTGGCCGAGAAGTACGGCAACCTCTTCGAGATGTACGAGCGGATCACCGCCGAGGACCCGTACGAGGTCCCCATGCGGATCTACCCCGCCGTGCACTACACGATGGGCGGCCTGTGGGTGGACTACGACCTCCAGACCACCGTGCCCGGCCTGTTCGCCGTCGGAGAGGCCAACTTCTCCGACCACGGCGCCAACCGGCTCGGCGCCTCCGCCCTCATGCAGGGCCTCGCCGACGGGTACTTCGTCCTGCCCGCCACCCTCAACGACTACCTGGCCCGCCACCCCGCGGCCGGCCCCGGCGCCGCCGACCCCGGCCTCGCACAGGCCTCCGAGGAGGCCCTCGCGGAGACCCGCGCGCGCATCGCACGGCTGCTCGCCGTGGACGGCGACCGCACCCCGGACTCCTTCCACCGCGAGATCGGCGAACTCATGTGGGAGTACTGCGGGATGGCCCGCACCGAGGCCGGGCTGCGCAAGGCGCTGGCCCGCATCCCCGAGATCCGCGCGGAGTTCTGGCGCCGCGTCAAGGTACCCGGCACCGGAGCCGAGTTCAACCAGACCCTGGAGAAGGCCAACCGCATCGTCGACTACCTCGAACTCGCCGAGCTGATGTGCCTCGACGCCCTGCACCGCACGGAGTCCTGCGGAGGCCACTTCCGCGAGGAGTCCCAGACCGCCGACGGCGAGGCCGCCCGCGACGACGCGTCCTTCTCCTACGCCGCCGCCTGGGAGTTCACCGCCCCCGGCGCCGCCCCCGTCCTGCACCGCGAAGAGCTCGCCTTCGCCTACGTCCACCCCACCCAGCGGAGCTACGCATGAGGCTCAACCTGCGCGTCTGGCGCCAGAAGAACCCCGCCGAACCGGGCGCCATGGTCGCCTACGAGGTCGACGGCATCTCCCGGGACATGTCCTTCCTCGAAATGCTCGACACCCTCAACGAGGACCTCCTCCTGCGCGGCGAGGACCCCGTGGCCTTCGACCACGACTGCCGCGAGGGCATCTGCGGGGCGTGCAGCCTCGTCATCAACGGCGACGCCCACGGCCCCGAGCGCACCACCGCCTGCCAGCTGCACATGCGCTCCTTCCGGGACGGCGACACCATCGACGTGGAACCCTGGCGGGCGGCCGCCTTCCCCGTGGTCCGCGACCTGGTCGTGGACCGCGGCGCCTTCGACCGGATCATCCAGGCCGGCGGCTACGTCAGCGTCCCGACCGGCTCCGCCCCCGAGGCCCACGCCACCCCCGTGCCCAAGGCCGACGCGGACGCGGCGTTCGAGCACGCCGAGTGCATCGGCTGCGGTGCCTGTGTGGCGGCCTGCCCCAACGGTTCCGCGATGCTGTTCACCTCCGCCAAGGTCAACCACCTCAACGTGCTGCCGCAGGGCTCGCCCGAGCGGGAGACCCGGGTACTGGACATGGTGGCCGCCATGGACGCGGAGGGCTTCGGCGGCTGCACCCTCACCGGCGAATGCGCCACCGCCTGCCCCAAGGGCATCCCCCTGCCCTCCATCTCCGCGATGAACAGGGAGTGGCTGCGCGCCACCCGCAAGGCCCGCCGCTGACCCGCGGCCCGCGCACCCCCCTGGCCGCGGCCTGCCCGCGGCCTGCCCGCATCCTGCCCCGCCCGGCGCCCGGAGCCCGGCGCCAGTAGTCGGCCGATCGGCTGACCGGCCCCGGGCCGACCGCGCCGCGCACCGGGTGCGCGCCGGGCCTGGCCGACAGTGGCCCCCATGGACCAGAGCACGGGCAGCAGCACCGGGGGCAGCGACAGGTGGGGCGGTACGACAGCCGGTACGGCGACCCGCAGGGAGGACGGCGGGCCCGCCGCCGGGGCGGGCGGGCCCGGAGCGCCGGGCGCCCCGGCCCTCCGCGGCGGCCGTGCTCCCGCGGGACTGCCCCGCCGGAGCCTGCTGGCGGTGTTTGCTGTGCTGGCCCCGCTCGCGGCCGCCGGCTGCTCGGCCGGCGGGCAGCGGCCCGCCGCCCCGGCCCCCGGCCCGCCCGGCGCCGCCGCGGACACCGGCCGGGACGCCCTCGTGATGCTGATCGGACACGCCGAGCACCCGTACGCGGGCGGCTCCGGCACGGACGAGTACGGCGATCCCGACCCCGGCTCCCTCGCCGAGCGCGGCCACCGCCGGGCCCTGGCGCTGCCCGCCCTCTTCGGACCGGTGCGCGGCGCCCGGCTGCCGCAGCCGGCCTCCCTGTTCGCCTGTGCGGGCCCCGCGCGCTCCCGGCAGACCCTCGCCACCCTGTCCGAGCAGCTGGGCACCGGGGTCAGCGCCGCGGTCCCGGCGGGCCGGGAGGCCGAGGCGGCCCGGCAGGTGCTGGCCGCGCCCGGCCCGGTCCTCGTCTGCTGGGAGCACGCGGGCATCCCGCGGCTGGTCCGGGCCCTGGGCGCCGACCGGGCGCCGGGCGCCCCCGGCACCTGGCCCGACCGCTACGACCTGGTGTGGACCCTCACCCGGCAGCGGGGCCGCTGGCGGTTCGCGGAGCTCCCGCAGGCCCTGCTGCCGGGGGACGCCGCACCGTAGGGCCCTGCGGTGCCGGGCGGCGGCCCCCGCGTCCCCGGCGGGTCAGCCCTCCGTACTGACGATGTTGACCATCCACACGATCCCGAACCGGTCCGTGCACATCCCGAACACGTCGCCCCACATCTGCTGCTCCAGCGGGACCGTGACCGTGCCGCCCGCCGACAGCTTCTCCCAGTAGCCGCGCAGCTCCCCGGCGTCCTCGCCGCTCACGCTCACCGAGATGTTGTTGCCCGGGCGGTGGTCCATGCCCGGCGGGGTGTCGGCCGCCATGAGTGTGAACCCGGCCGGGGTCTCCAGCATCCCGTGCATGATCTGGTCGGCCGCGTCACCGGCCTCGGCGGCGCCGAACTCGCCGAAGGTGTTCAGGTGCAGCGTGCCGCCGAACACCGCCTGGTAGGACTCCAGCGCCTCGCGGGCCTCGCCCGCGAAGCTGATGTAGGGGTTCAGGCGAGAAGACACGAGATCAGCCCTTTCCTTGGAGTTTGCCCGTGGAAAGTACGGTTCACCGGGCTTCGTCAGCCTAGGCGAACCGTGGCGAATCGGCGTTTCCGGGTGCGGGGAGGCCGCCGTCCGGGGGAGGGTGGAACCGCGCGCCCCGAACCGCGCGCGGACCACGGACCGAGGAGGACCCCGTGAACTGGACGCTCGAAGTCGTCAACGTGCCCGTAGCCGACATGGACCGCGCCAAGGAGTTCTACGCCGACCGGCTCGGGTTCAAGGTCGACACGGACGACGAGGTGGCCCCCGGCATGAGGATCATCCAGCTGACCCCGCCGGGCTCCCGCTGCTCGATCACCCTGCTGGAGGGGATGCCCTCGCTGCCCGGGGCCAAGGAGATGGCCCCCGGCACCCTGCACGGCCTCCAGCTGTGCGTCACGGACATCGAGGCCGCCCGCCGCGAACTGACCGACCGCGGTGTGGAGACCTCCCCGGTGCGCCACGTCGGGGCCGAGGGCTGGGCGGAGGGCCGGGGCGAGACCTGGAACTCCTTCCTCTCCTTCGAGGACCCCGACGGCAACGGCTGGGTGGTCCAGGAGGCGCCCACGGAGCTCTCCGAACGCTGAGGCCCGGCGGCCCCGGCCTCCCGGCGGAGCTCACCACCGCGGCCGCCGTCAGCTGCCGGCCAGGGCGCGGGCCAGGTAGGGCGCCGTGCGCCCGCCGCCCGCAGCCACCTCCGCCGGGGGCCCCGCGGCCACCACGCGGCCGCCCGCACCGCCGCCGCCCGGACCCAGGTCGATCACCCAGTCCGCGTCCGCCGCCACCGCCATGTCGTGCTCGACCACCACCACCGAGTGCCCGGCGTCCACCAGCCCGTGCAGCCGGGCCGCCAGCACCTCCACGTCCGCCGGGTGCAGGCCGGTGGTCGGCTCGTCCAGCAGGTACAGGGTGGGGGCGCTGCGGGGCCGCTGGAGCTCCGCGGCGAGCTTGATGCGCTGCGCCTCCCCGCCCGACAGCTCCGTCGCGGGCTGCCCCAGCCGCAGGTAGCCCAGCCCGATCCCGCGCAGGGCGGCCAGGCTGCGGGCCGCCGCGGGGACCCCGGCGAGGACCTCCGCCGCCGCGTCCACCGTCAGGTCCAGGACCTCCGCGATGGTGCGCCCCCCGTGCCGCACCTCCAGGGTCTCGGGGTTGTAGCGGGCGCCGCCGCAGTCCGGGCAGGGGGAGTACGCCGTCGGCAGGAACAGCAGCTCGACGGTGACCGCGCCCTCGCCCTCGCAGGTCTCGCAGCGCCCGCCCGGCACGTTGAACGAGAACCGGCCCGCCCGGTAGCCGCGCGCCCGGGACTCCGGGGCCGCCGCGAAGACCTTGCGCACCGCGTCGAACAGCCCCGTGTACGTGGCCAGGTTGGAGCGCGGGGTGCGCCCGATCGGCTTCTGGTCCACCTCCACCAGCCGGGACACCGGGAAGCCGGCGCCGTCCGCCGCGATCCGCTCCGCCACCTCCCCGGCGAGGACCCGGCCCACCAGGGTGGACTTCCCCGAACCGGACACCCCCGTCACGGCGGTGAGCACGCCGAGCGGGAAGTCCACGTCCACCGCGCGCAGGTTGTGCCGGGTCACCCCGCGCAGCGCGATCCGGCCGCGGGGCGCGCGCACGGTCCGCGGGGCCCTCCCGCCGCCCTCCGGGAACAGGAAGCGGCGGGTGGCGGACTCCGGGACGCCGGCGAGGGCGGCCGGCGGGCCGCTGTGCAGGACGAGCCCGCCCTGCTCCCCGGCCCGCGGGCCCACGTCCACCAGCCAGTCCGCGTGCCGGACCACGTCCAGGTGGTGTTCGACCACGAACACCGTGTTCCCGGCCGCCTTGAGCCGGTCCAGCACCCCGAGGAGCGCCTCCGCGTCCGCCGGGTGCAGTCCCGCCGAGGGCTCGTCGAGCACGTACACCACCCCGAACAGCCCCGACCGCAGCTGGGTCGCCAGCCGCAGCCGCTGGAGCTCGCCCGCCGAGAGGGTGGGCGCCGTCCGGTCCAGGGAGAGGTAGCCCAGGCCCAGGTCGGTGACGGGGGAGATCCGGGCGAGCAGGTCCTCCGTCAGCACCCGCGCGGTCTCCGCCCCCGCTCCGGAGGCCGCCCGCCGCTCCCCGGCGAGCACCTGCGCCAGCTCCGTCAGGGGCAGCGCGGCCAGTTCGGCGACCGTCCGCCCGGCGAAGGTGACGGCCAGCGCCTCGGGGCGCAGCCTGCGGCCCCCGCACTCCGGGCAGCCCGTGCTGGTCAGGAAGCGCTCCGCCCTGGCCCGCAGCGCGGTGCTGCGGCTCTCCGCGAAGGTCTTCAGCACGTACCGCCGGGCGCTCGTGTACGTCCCCTGGTACGGGCGCTGGATCCGGTCCGCGTCCCGCACCGGGTGGACCGTCACCACCGGCTGCTCCCCGGTGAACAGGATCCACTCCCGGTCCGCGGGGTCGAGTTCCCGCCAGGGCCGGTCCACGTCGTAGCCCAGGGCGTCGAGCACGTCGCGCAGGTTCTTGCCCTGCCAGGCCCCCGGCCAGGCGGCCACCGCCCCCTCGCGGATGGACAGGGAGGGGTCCGGTACGAGCAGTTCCTCGGTGGTGCCGTGCACCAGGCCGAGCCCGTGGCAGCCGGGACAGGCCCCGGCCGGGGTGTTCGGCGAGAACGCGTCCGAGTCCAGCCGCGGCGCCCCGGCCGGGTAGGTGCCGGCCCGCGAGAACAGCATCCGCAGGGAGTTGGAGAGCAGGGTGACCGTGCCCACCGAGGAGCGGGAGCCGGGGGCGCTGCGCCGCTGCTCCAGGGAGACCGCGGGCGGCAGGCCGGTCACCTCGTCCACGTCGGGGACTCCGACCTGGTGGATCAGCCGCCTGGCGTACGGGGCCACGGACTCGAAGTACCGCCGCTGGGCCTCGGCGAAGAGGGTGCCGAAGGCCAGGGAGGACTTGCCGGACCCGGAGACCCCGGTGAAGACCGTGACGGCGTCGCGGGGGATGTCCACGTCCACCCCGCGGAGGTTGTGCTCGCGGGCCCCGCGCACCCGCACGAAGGGGTCGGCGGCCGCCTGCGGCACGGCGGGCGGCGGGGGAGCGGGGGCCTGGGGCCGCGGTACGGGGTCGTGCATCCGGCCGATCCTACGCGCGCCCCGGAGCGGATCCGTCCGCTCCGGACCCGAGCCCCCGCGGTCTCCCCCAATGGCCGGAATTCGCCTCATACCTGACGCGTCATCTGCTCATCCTCAGGATGTACGGGCACCGGCCCGTGGGCTGATTCGCCGCGACCTTTCCGTATATGAGGGTGGCCCTGTCCCACCTCCCACCCGAAAGGAACCGGCTCCCGTGCGCATGCGCCACACCGCGTCGCTCCTCGCCGTCGGCATCACGGCGACCCTGGTCCCGGCCGCCCTTCCCGCCCAGGCCGCCCCCGCTCCCGCGGCCTCCTCCGCAGCCGCCTCCGCCGTCACCGCGGACGGCCTCCTGCGCCAGACCCCGAAGTGGAAGCGCTGCGACCCGCAGGCTCCCGCGGTCTGGCAGTGCGCGACCGTCAAGGTCCCGCTGGACTACCGCAAGCCCGCCGGCCGCACGATCGACGTGGCCATCTCCCGGATCAAGGCCGAGAGCCCGGCCAAGCGCCGCGGCGTGCTGCTCTTCAACCCGGGCGGCCCCGGCGGCTCCGGACTGGACATGCCCGTGCTCGGGCAGCAGATGCTCGCCAAGAAGGTCCGCGAGAGCTACGACCTCATAGGCTTCGACCCGCGCGGCGTGGGCCGGAGCACGCCGATCACCTGCGGCCTGTCCGACGCCGACCAGAGCTTCCCGCGGGTCTACAAGAAGGAGACCTTCAAGCGGGACACGGCCTGGGCCAAGCGCGTGGCCGACAAGTGCCGCGCCAAGGCCGGCGACGTGCTGCCGTTCATCACCACGCGCAACACCGCCCGCGACATGGACGTGATCCGGGCCGTGCTCGGCGAGAAGAAGATCTCGTACATCGGCTACTCGTACGGCACCTACCTCGGCGGCGTCTACACGCAGATGTTCCCCAAGCGCGCCGACCGCTTCGTGCTCGACAGCGGCGTGGACCCGAAGCGCATCTGGCGCGGCATGATCCAGGTCTGGGCCGAGGGCGCCGAGCCGGCCTTCCGCCGCTGGAGCGGCTACGCCGCCCAGCGCGACGCGCAGCACCACCTGGGCAGGACCCCGGCCGCGGTCTCCAAGACCTTCTGGTCGATCGTGGCCCGCGCCGACCGCGAGCCCCTCGTCTTCGAGGGCCAGAAGATCACCGGTGACGACATCCGCAGCGCCCGCCACGTGTTCTTCAGCAACAAGGACGCGACCGAGCTCGTGGTCGCGCTGAAGAAGGCCGCGGAGGGCCGCGCCGCCCGCCTGCCGGCCGGGCTGCTGGCCGCGGCCCCCGCGGGCGACAGCCGCCCCGAGGTCCCCGCCGACAACGGCACGGCCGTCTTCCTCGCCGTGATCTGCTCCGACACCACCGCCCCGCGCGACCCCGCGGTGTACGCGCGCGACGCCGTCGCCGACAAGAAGCGCTTCCCGCTGTACGGCGACTTCGCGTCGAACATCATCCCGTGCGCCTTCTGGAAGAAGGGCATCGAGCCGGCGACCCCGTTCGGCAACAAGGTCCCGCAGCTCGTGGTCCAGAACGAGTGGGACTCCCAGACCCCGCTGACCAGCGGCGTCGGCCTGCACCGCGCGCTGAAGGGCTCCCGTCTGCTGACCGTGGACGAGGGCGAGGGCCACGGCGTCTACCTGTTCGGGCAGAACCCGTGCGTGGACACCAAGGTCGACGGCTACCTGCTGACCGGAAAGCTCCCGGCCCGCAACCAGGTCTGCAAGGCCGTACAGGTCCCGCAGAGCGAGCGCATGACGCTGCCTCAGACGCCGGGCTTCCCGGGGGCCTCCGCGCGGTTCTGACCCGGTTCCCTCCGTGAGGGGTTCGTGTCCCGATCGTGCCGCGAGGTTGACATTCCGCCTGGCGTTGTCGCTTCGAGACCCATTCGCAACCCCTTCGAGCGCGCCAACGGGCCCCCTCGGACGTCACATTCACAGATGTCGACGATCCGAGGGGGCCCGCATGACGATCCGAGCAGGCACGCACGCCGGGGCAGGCAGACGTTCAACAGCCTTTCCAGGCAAGGGGGTTTCCGCCGCACTCGCCGCGGCCGCACTGCTGCTGACGGGCTGCGGGGGCGGCTCCGGCAGTGACGGGTCCCGCGCGCGGGGCGGCGGGACCGGGTACGTCCAGCCCGACGGGGGCTCGACGGGCGGCACGGGTTCCACCGGCGGCACCGGCAGCACGGGCGGCGGCACCGGGCTCCCGGCCGCCGAGGGCGAGGAGGACGGGATCCGGCGGCCCGCACCGGCCGACTACCTCTCCACCTTCGCCCTCGACGTGGACACGGCGAGCTACGGCTACGCCCGCCGCACCCTCTCCGAGGGCCGGCTCCCCGACCCGGACACCGTCCGCCCCGAGGAGTTCGTCAACAGCTTCCGCCAGGACTACCCGCGGCCCGAGGGGGACGGCTTCTCCGTGGCCCTCGACGGCGCCCGCACCGGCGACGGGGGCTGGTCCCTGGTCCGCGTGGGCCTCGCCACCCGCGCCGCGCAGGAGGAGGGGGAGCGCCCGCCCGCCGCCCTGACCTTCGTCGTGGACATCTCCGGCTCGATGGCCGAGCCCGGCCGCCTCGACCTGGTCCGCGAGGCGATGCACACCATGGCCGACCGGCTCCGCGGCGACGACTCCGTCGCGGTGGTCGCCTTCAGCGACCAGGCCGAGACCCGGCTGCCCATGACCCGCCTCGACGGCAGGCGCGGCCGGGTCCACGAGGTGATCGACGGCCTGGTCCCGTCCCAGTCCACCAACGTCGAGGCCGGGGTGACGCGCGGCTACGAGGTGGCCGTGGAGGGCCGGCGCGCCGGGGCCACCAACCGGGTCGTGCTGCTCTCCGACGCCCTGGCCAACACCGGCGAGACCTCCGCCGACGCCATCCTGGAGCGGATCTCCGACGCCCGCCGCAGCCACGGGATCACCCTCTCGGGGGTGGGCGTGGGCAGCGACTACGGGGACGAGCTGATGGAGCGGCTCGCGGACCGCGGCGACGGCCACACCGTGTACGTCTCCGACCTCCGCGAGGCCCGCCGGGTCTTCTGCGACGAGCTGCCGGCCCAGGTCGAGCTGCGGGCGCGGGACGCCAAGGCGCAGGTGGCCTTCGACCCGCGGAACGTGGAGCGGTTCCGCCTGATCGGCTACGAGAACCGCAAGGTGGCCGACGAGGACTTCCGCAACGACGCCGTGGACGGCGGCGAGGTCGGCCCCGGGCACACCGTGACCGCCCTGTACGCCGTACGCCTGCGGCCCGGGGCCGAGGGGCACGTGGCCACGGCCACCGTGCGCTGGCTCGACCCGCGCACCCGGGCCCCGTACGAGGAGGCCCGGCGGATCGGGGCGGGGGCGCTGGCGGGCGGGTTGTGGTCGCAGGGCCCGGCTTCGCTGCGGCTCGCGGCCGTGGCGGCGTACTTCGCCTCGGAGCTGCGGGCCCCGGCCGGGACCTGGGAGCCGCTGCCGGGGCGGCTGCCGCTGGGCGCCCTCCGGGAGGAGGCGCTGCGGCTGGCCGGAACGGCCGAGGACGCCGGCAGCGGTGAGGGCGCCGGGGGAGCCGACGTGCGGCGGCTGGCCGAGGCGATCGGGCAGGCGAAGCGGCTACGGGGGTGAGCCGGGCCGCCCGGCGGTGCGCCGGCGCAGGCGCACCGCCACGGCGCCGAGGGTGATCAGGCCGACGGTGGCGGAGAAGCTCAGGGCGTAGACGGCCGTCAGCGCGGCCCAGTCGATGTGCATGGGGAGACGGTAGCCACCGGAAGCCGCGGGCAGGTGCTCGAAAAGGTACGCGGAGGTGAATGCCCGCTGAAGCCCCGCATATCCGAAATAAACCGGACAAAGGGAGTGGCTGAGACGGATCGGGACGTCTAGGCTCGGGGCAAGGAAATTCTCCTCGGCAGTATGAGTGAGGTTGATCGCCATGAAGGATGCGCCGGAGGACAAGAAGACCGCGTCGCGGCCGCAGAACTACTACAGCGGCGGTGAGCGCCCCTTCGACCCCGAGGACCTCGTGATGGCCTCGGGCCGCGACGTCACACCGGAGCGGGTCGAGCGGGCACGGCGTCTCATCGAGGAGAAGGGCGGCGCGGCGGTCGAGCGCTACCTCCCCTGAACCGGGGGCCGGCGCCCCCTCGGGGCGGGCGCCGGCAGCCGCCCGTCAGTACGTGACCGTGATCCGCCGCCCGGCGGAGTCCACGCGCACCAGGCCGCCGTACGGGATCACGACCTGCGGGTCCGTGTGCCCGAAGTCCACGTCGAAGACCGCGACCGCGTCGGGGGCGTACACGGCCAGCGCCCGCAGCACCGCCTCCCGCAGCTCCTGCGCGTAACGGGCCTTCTCCTGAGGCCCGTTGGGCTTCTCGAAGGACCAGGCCTTGGCCCGGGCCACCAGCACCGCGGGGAACTGCGCCAGCAGTCCCCGCTCGCCCATGTTGCGCAGGATCCGGAACACCTCCTCGCCGCGCGGGAGTTCCTCCGAGGTCTCCAGGAACAGCACCCCGCCCGCGTACTCGGCCGGATCCCGGGCGATCTCCCGGTCGGCCATCAGCATCCAGGACAGGATCTCCACGTTCCCGCCCCACGCCGGGCCCTCGACCACCCGCTGCGGGCCGTGCCAGATCCAGCCGCCGCCCGGCTCGGTCTCCGGCTCCTCCTCGAAGGTGGCCGGATCCGCCCAGTCCCGGTCCACATCGCGGAACCGCGCCGCGGGCTCCAGCTCGTACGGGCCCGGGGTGAACAGGGCCGCGCGCAGCGAGGCCGCGGTCATCGGCTCCAGGGCGCCGGGCCGGCCGAGCTCCGTCATCACGCTCGCCCCGTGGTACGAGACGATGCCGAGGTTGCGCAGGAACAGCAGCAGGTTGGTGTTGTCGCTGTAGCCGAAGAACGGCTTCGGGTTCGCGCGGATCAGCTCCCGGTCCAGCAGCGGCAGCAGGGTGAGCTGGTCGTCGCCCCCGATCGTGGCCATGACGGCCTTCACCTGCGGGTCGGCGAAGGCCGCGTGGAGGTCGTCGGCCCGCTCCTGCGGGGTGGAGCCGGGCTTGCGCGTGGTCGGGTACTCCACCGGTTCCAGCCCGAACTCCTCCTTCAGCCGCCGCAGTCCGAGCTCGTGCGGCAGGGGGAGTATTCCGGCCAGCCCCGAGGACGGGGAGAGGACGGCGATCCGGTCGCCCGGAACGGGCTTGGGCGGGTGTTCAGGCATGTTCATGTGCGGAGCCTAGCCAGGCCCCCGCCCGGGCCGCACGCGAGTATCCGGGCCCCGTACCGCCCCTGCGGCCCGCCTCGACCCCCCCTCTGACCTGGGAGAGTCCGGAAAGGTTCCCCGTGACTTCTTCCAGATTGCTCAATGTGCCGGGCGCCCTGCCGCCGGGCGCCCCCGCCCCTCTAGCGTGTCGCACCGACCGGCCCATGCGCCCCGGGGACCACACCCCGCGGCGCCCGACCGACATCTCGGCGAGGGAACCCCCATGACCCAGCTCGCGAACGGCCCGGCCACGCAGCCGCGCACCTCCGCAACCGGCTCCGGCAGCACGGGTACCGGCACCGCCCCCGGACGCTCCTTCCTCTTCAACGGGCACGCCCCGCGCCGCCGGACCCTGGTCCTGGTGCTCGGCGCCCTCTTCGGATTCGCCCTCACCGTCGTCTGGTCCGCGGAGTTCGTGGACAAGACCATCGGCGGCAACGTCGCCGGCACCCTCCTGGGCCACGACCCCAAGGACGCCCCGATCACCGGCGCCCTGGCGGGCATCGCCTTCGCCCTGGCCACCGGCATCGGCGGCACCTTCACCGCCTGCAACATCGCCGTGTTCACCGCCATGGCCCCGCTGGCCGGGCAGGTCCCGACCCGGCGCGGCCGGATGGCCCGGATGCTGCGCCCGCTGGGCTGGCTCGCGGTCGGCGCGATATCCGTCTCCGCCGCGTACGGAGTGGTCGCCGCGCTGGTCGGCACCGGGATGCCGCAGTTCCAGGAGTCCGTGCAGGGCGCCGCGTCCTCCGGCTTCTCGCCCCGGCTGGTCCAGGCGATGGTCGTGTACGGCGTCCTCGGCCTGCTCATGACCTACCTCGGCTTCGCCGCGGCGGGCCTGACCCGCGACCCCCTGGCCCGGCTGACGGCCCGCTTCCCGAACGCGCCGATGGTGTTCATGGGCGCCCTGATCGGCGCCTTCCTGCTCGGCCGCCCGTACGGGCTCTTCCGCCAGCTCTTCCGGGACGCCGCCGAGAGCGGCAACATCCTCTACGGGGCCGCGGCCTTCAGCCTCCAGGCCCTCGGCAACATCGTCATCGTCGCCGTGCTCTTCCTGATCGTCACCGGCATCGCCGGCGACCGGCTGCACCGCTGGCTGACCTCCAAGCCGAGCCGCATCTCCGCCGTCACGGCCGCGTCCTTCATCGCCGCGGGCGTCTTCATGGTCCTGTACTGGGACGTGCGCATCCTCGCCCGCCGCGACCTCATCTGGTACCCGATGGCCCCCTGGGCGGGCTGACCCGCGGACCGGCCGGCCGGCCGCACCGGGTGCGCACGCCGGACCGCGCCCCGCCGATCCGAGGATCAGGCGGGGCCGCGGTCCGGCGGCGGTTCCAGCGGCGGCGCCGACACCGTGCAGTGGGTGCGGCACTGCGGATGGCAGTCCGCCCGCCCCGGACCGCGCACGGTCGTCCAGGCCAGCACCGCCCCCAGCACCAGCAGCCCCGCGCACCAGCCCATCGCCCGCCCGAAGGCCGCGTCGAACTGCTCCGCCGAGCGGTACGCCTCCTGGCCCATCCCCGCCAGCAGCGGCAGCGCCGCCACGGCCAGCAGGCCCGCCGCCCGCGCCGCCGCGTTGTTGATCCCGCTGGCCAGCCCGGCCCGCGCGGTGGGCACCGAGGCCAGCACGGTCGCCGTCAGCGGCGCCACCAGCGTCACCATCCCCAGCCCGAGCACCAGCATCGCGGGCAGCACGTCCGCCGCGTACGAGGCACCCGGCCCGGCCCGGACCATCAGCAGCATCCCGGCGGCGCACAGCAGCGGGCCCGCCGTGAGCGGCAGCCGCGGGCCGATCCGCTCCCCGAGCTCGCCCGACCGGCCCGAGAACAGCAGCATCAGCACGGTGGCGGGCAGCAGGGCCGCGCCCGAGCCCAGCGCCGACCAGCCGGCCACCACCTGGAGCTGGAGCACCGCGAGGAAGAAGAACCCGCCGAAGGCCGCGTACACGCACAGGGTCACCAGGTTCACCGCGGTGAACTGCCGCGAGGCGAAGATGTCCGGCGGCACCATCGGATGCCGGCGCCGCCGCTCGACCGCGGTGAACACCGCCGCCAGCACCAGCCCGGCCCCCGCCGCCGCGTACACCGCGGGCGCCCCCGACCGCGCCTCGATCAGCGCGTACGTCACCAGCGACAGCGCCGCCGCCCCCAGCGCCGCGCCCGCGAGGTCGAAGCGGCCGTGCGCCTGCGGATCCCGGGACTCCGGTACGTGCCTGAGGGCCACCGGGACGCACAGCGCGGCGACCGGCACGTTCAGCAGGAACACCCAGCGCCAGCCCGGCCCGTCCACCAGCCAGCCGCCGAGGAAGGGCCCCACGGCGGCCCCCACCCCGCCCAGCCCCGACCACAGCCCCACCGCCCGCCCCCGGTCCCCGGGCCGCAGGGAGGCCTGGATCAGGGCCAGCGAGCCGGGGGTCAGGAGCGCCCCGCCGACCCCCTGCAGGGCCCGCGCGGCGATGAGTACGGGCGCGTTGGGCGCCAGCCCGCACAGCAGGGAGCCCGCCGCGAACCACACCACCCCGAGCACGAAGACGCGGCGCCTGCCGTACCGGTCGCCGAGCGCACCGCCGACCAGGATCAGCCCCGCGAGGGTGAGCATGTACGCGTTGACCGTCCACTGGAGGGACGCGAGACCGGCGCCGAGGTCCTCGCCGATCCGGGGGAGCGCCACGTTCACGACGGTCGAGTCGAGCAGCACCATCGTCGACCCGAGCACCGTGGTGAGCAGCACCCACCGCCCCTGCGCACTGCCGAGCCGCACCCGCCCGGCCCCGCCGGAGCCCCCGTCCGCGCCGTCGGCGCCGTCCGTACCGCCCGTGCCTCCCGTGCCGTCCGCGTCCGCGGCGCCGGCAGTGCCGCCCGTACCGTCCGCGGCGCCCGGTCCGGCGCCCGTCTCCGGCTCCCGGGCCGGCTCCGGCTGCTCCATCCCCCCAGCCTGCCCGCCGGGCGCCCCGGGGGCCAGCGGGCCGCCGCCAGGCCGGTCCCAGGACCCGGGTCCGGGCCGCGGGTGCGCCCGCCGCCCCGCGGCGGGAGGATGGCCGCATGCTGCTCGCCGAGCTGGTCGAGGTGTCCCGGGAGGTGGCGCGGACCTCCGCCCGGTCCGGGAAGACCGCCCTGCTCGCCGGGCTGTTCCGGGCCGCTCCCGCCGAGGACGCCGCCCTGGTCATCGCCTACCTCGCCGGCCGGCCCCCGCAGGGGCGCACCGGGGTGGGCTGGAAGCTGCTCTCCGCCCCCGTCCCCGCGGCGGACCGCCCCACCCTCCGGGTCGCCGACGTGGACGCGGCCCTCACCGCGCTCGCCGCGGTCGCGGGACCCGGTGCGCAGGCGGAGCGCAGGCGCCTGCTGGACGGGCTGCTCGGTGCCGCGACCGGTCCTGAGCAGGAGTTCCTGCGGCGGCTGCTGGGCGGGGAGGTGCGCCAGGGCGCGCTGGACGCCGTCGCGGCCGAGGCCGTGGCCCGGGCCGCGGGGGTGCCGGCGGCGGAGCTGCGGAGGGCCGTGATGCTGGCCGGGGCGCTGCCGCCGGTGGCGCGGGCCGTGCTCGCGCAGGGGCCCGCGGCGCTGGAGGGCTTCGCGCTCCGGGTGGGGCGGCCGGTGCAGCCGATGCTCGCCCACACGGCGGGCTCGGTGGCCGAGGCGCTGGCGGCGCTCGGCCCGTGCAGCGTGGAGGAGAAGCTCGACGGGATCCGGGTGCAGGTCCACCGCACGGCGGACGGGGTGCGCGCGTACAGCCGCTCGCTGGAGGAGCTGACCGGCCGGCTGCCGGAGGTGGTCGCGCTGGTGGCGGGGCTGCCGGGCGGGGACCTGGTGCTCGACGGCGAGGTGGTCGCCCTGGACGGGCCCGGCGGCCGGCCCGCGGCCTTCCAGGACGTGGCGGGCCGGGTCGGCTCCCGGCGGGACGTGGCCGCGGCCCGCCGCGCGCTGCCGCTGTTCCCCGTGTTCTTCGACGTGCTCGCCGCGGAGGGCCGGGACCTGCTCGCGCTGCCGCTGGCCGAACGGCACCTCGTCCTCGACCGGCTGGTGCCGCAGGAGGCCCGGGTGGGCCGGTTCACCGTCACGGACCCGCAGGATGCGGACCAGGGCGCGCAGGCGGGGGAGTTCTGGGCGCGGACCCTGCGGCGCGGGCACGAGGGGGTGGTGGTGAAGTCCCTGGACTCGCCGTACACGGCGGGCCGCCGCGGACGCTCCTGGCTGAAGGTCAAACCGGTCCACACCCTCGACCTGGTGGTGCTCGCCGCCGAATGGGGCCACGGCCGCCGCACCGGTCTGCTGTCCAACCTGCACCTGGGCGCGCGGGCCGCGGACGGCGGGTTCGTGATGCTGGGCAAGACCTTCAAGGGGCTCACCGACGCGGTGCTGCGCGAGCAGACGGAGCAGCTCGGCGCGCTGGCGGTGTCCGACGACGGGTACGTGGTGCGGGTGCGACCGGAACTGGTGGTGGAGATCGCCTACGACGGGCTCCAGCGCTCCTCGCGCTACCCGGCCGGGGTGACCCTGCGCTTCGCCCGCGTGGTCCGCTACCGGCCGGACAAGACGGCGGCGGAGGCCGACACCGTCGAAACGGTGCTGGCCTCCGCCTGAGCCGTACGGGCCCCGGTACCGCCCGGCGACTGCTCGACGCCTACTCGACGACGAGCTCGACCGGGATGTTGCCGCGCGTGGCCTTGGAGTACGGGCAGACCTGGTGGGCCTTCTTGACCAGCAGCTCGCCGGTCTCGCCCTGCAGCTCCTCGGGCAGCTCCACGCGCAAGGTGACCGCGAGGCCGAAGCCGCCGTCGGTGTCCTTGCCGATGGAGGCCTCGGCGGTCACGGAGACCTCACTCGTGTCCACCTTCTCCTGCCGGCCGACCAGGCCCAGCGCGCTGGCGAAGCAGGCCGCGTACCCGGCGGCGAAGAGCTGCTCGGGGTTGGTCCCCAGGCCGCTGCCGCCCAGGGCCGGGGGCATCGCCAGGGCGAGGTCGATCTGGCCGTCGGAGCTGACGGCGCGGCCCTCACGGCCGTTGGCGGTGGCGACAGCGGTGTACAGGGCGTCCATCGGAGGTGTTCCTCTCGCGGTGGGGTCCGGGGTGTCCCGGGCGGCGGGATCGGCGCCGCCCCACTAATGAAGCACACAATTCAGTTGTGCACAACTAAATGGCTCGCGGGTTACCCTGGTCCCATGACCCAGCACCCCGCGCACCCCGTCTCCGGAGCCGTACCCGCCGGGGGCTCCGCGCCGGACTTCCTGCGCCTGGACGGCCAGGTCTGCTTCTCCCTGAACGCGGCCACGCGCGCCTTCGGCGGCCTCTACCGCGTGGTCCTCAGGGACCTGGGCCTCACCTACCCGCAGTACCTGGTCATGCTGGCCCTGTGGGAGCACGGCACCCTCCCCGTCAAGGAGCTCGGCCGTCGGCTGCGCCTGGACTCCGGCACCCTCTCCCCGCTGCTCAAGCGGCTCGAGGCGGCGGGCCTGGTGCGCCGCGAGCGCAGCGCCGAGGACGAGCGCTCGGTCCGCATCTCCCTGACGGACCCCGGCGCGGCCCTGCGCTCGCGCGCCGAGGAGGTGCCGCTGCGCATCGCCCGGTCCACGGGCTTCGAGATCTCCGAGATCCGCGAGCTCCAGGCCCGCCTCGACCGGCTCACCACGGCCCTCGACGCGGCCGCCGAGTCCGAGGCGGCCGCGGACGCGGGGTCCGGTCCGGGCTCCGGCCGGGGCGCGGCCGGGTAGCGGGCCGGGGGAGCGAGGGTCCGGTGGCGGGCCCGTACGGCTCCGGGGCCCGTACAGCCTCAAGTCGGCACGGCCTCAAGCCGGTACAGCCCCGGCCTCAGGCCGGTACGGGCGCGGGCCGGAGCTCCGCCAGCATCCGCAGCGCCGCGTCGCGCGACCGCGCACCCGCGGGCAGCAGCGGGAGCCGCACGTCCGGGGTGGGGATCCGGCCCTGTGCGTGCAGGACGGCCTTCAGCACCGTCGGGTTCGGCTCGGCGAACAGCGTGCCCGACAGCCGCGCCAGCGCGTGCCCCAGCGGCCGGGCCCGCCCCGGGTCCCCGTCCCGCCAGGCCGCGTACAGCTCCGCGAAGCGGTCCGTGGCCAGGTGCGCGGAGGCCAGGATCCCGCCGCGCGCCCCCAGGGCCAGCAGCGGGGACAGGAACACGTCGTCCCCCGCGAGCACCGCGAACCCGTCCGGCAGCTCCCCGAGCAGCCCCACCGCCTGCTCGTCCAGCCCCGCCGCGTACTTCGTCCCCGCGACCCCGGGCAGCGCGCCGACGGCCCGCAGGGCCGCGGCGTCCAGCGGCAGCCCCGTCCGGTACGGGATGTGGTAGACGACCAGCGGTACGGGGGCTGCGGCCGCGAGGTGCCGGAAGTGCTCGACCACCCCGGCGGGCGAGGGCCGGGTGAAGGCGGGCACGGTCACCAGCGCCGCCGAGACCGCCGGCCACCGCTCCAGGCGCGCCAGCGCCGCCGCCGCCGACCGGGTGTCGCTCCCGCCCGTCCCCGCGAGGAGCACTGCGCCGCGCTCCCGGCACACCCGGTCGCAGACGTCGAGCACGCCCTCGCGCTCGTCCGGTTCGAGGGCGGCCGCCTCGGCGGTGGTGCCCAGGGCGGCGATCCCGGCGGCGCCCGCGTCCAGGACCTCGTGGGCCAGGGCCTCCAGGGCCGCGTACGCCACCCGCCCCGAGGCCTCGAAGGGGGTGACGAGCGGTACGTGGATCCCGTCGAGCGGTACGCGGATCCCGTGCGGGGGGAGCCCCCGAGTCGTGTGGGTCATGGGAACGACGGTCGCAGCGGGCCGTACCTCAGGTCCAGTTCGCCTTTCTCGTGCTGGGCGTAAGCTGAGCTGATGCTCGACGTACGACGCCTGCGCCTGCTGCGCGAACTCGCCCTGCGCGGCACCATCGCCGCCGTCGCCGAAGCGCTCGCCTTCACCCCGTCGGCGGTGTCCCAGCAGCTGAGCGCCCTCGAACGGGAAGCCGGCCTGCCCCTGCTGGAGCGCACCGGCCGCCGCGTCACCCTCACCCCCGCCGCACGGAACCTGGTCCGGCACGCCGAGGCCGTCCTCACCCGTCTGGAGCAGGCCTCGGCCGAACTCGCCGAGGCCCGCCGCGGACTGGCCGGACCGCTGCGCATCGGGGCCTTCCCGAGCGCGACCCGCGCCCTGGTACCGGCCGCCCTCGCGGACCTGGCCGAGCGGCACCCGGCGCTGGAGCCGATGGTCTCCGAGACCGACCCGGCCGCCGTGGGCAACGCCCTGCGGGCGGGGGAGCTGGACGTGGCGCTGGTGCACGTCTACGACTTCGTGCCGTTCCCGGAGGAGCCGGGGCTGGAGAGCCGGGAGCTCTTCGCCGAACCGCTGTACCTGGCCGCCCCGGAGGCCCTCGCGGGGGCGGGTGGTTCGAGCGGGGCGGGTGGGGCGGGCGAGTCGGGCGAGGGCGGAGGGGCCGGCCCTGGCGGACGTACGGGCGACGGGTCCCGTACGGCCGACGGGTCCCCAACGGGCGACGGGTCCCGTACGGACGGGGGCCCGGACGCCGGGGTCGGCGGGCTGGCCCGCTGGCGGGAGGCCCCCTGGATCACCGCCACCCCCGGCACCCTGTGCCACGCCATGACCGTACGGGCCTGCCAGGCCGCCGGGTTCAGCCCCCGGGTCCGGCACCAGGTGGATGACTTCGGCACCGTCCTGGCCCTGGTGGCGGCCGGTCAGGGGGTCGCCCTCGTCCCGCAGCTCGGCCTGGCGGAGCCGGTGTCCGGGGTGCGGTTCGCCCGGCTGCCGATCCGGCGGCGCACCCGGATCGCCTTTCGCAGCGGCGCCGCCGCGCACCCCGCCGTCGGGGCCGCCGCGGCCGCCCTGCGGGCCGCCGTACCCCCGCAGCTGGGGGCGGCCGGCCGCGCCGAGGGGTGATCTGCGGCGCGCACCGCCGCCGGGCCCCGCACCCCCGGCCCCGCCGCTACACGGCTGCCGCGAGCACCGCGTCCGTGGTGACCACCTTCGCGAACCGCATGGCGTGCAGGGTCGCGGCCGTCGCCCGGGTGAGGTCGGCGGCGGAGATCGTGACCCCGTCCGGGCCGGTCAGCCCGAAGGTGTGCATCGCGTCGAGCGGGAAGACGGTGTCGTAGCCGAGGTTGCCCGCCATCCGGGCGGTGGTCTCGTTGCACACGTTGGTCATGATCCCGGCGACCACCACCTGGCGGGCGCCGCGCTCCCGGAGCCAGGCGTGCAGGTCGGGGGTGCCGTAGAAGGCGCTGTTGACCTGCTTGGTGACGCGCAGGTCGGCCCGGACGTCCGCGACCTCCGGCTTGAGCGCGAAACCGGGCGTGCCGGGCTCCAGCGGGCCGGACCCGGAGGCGTGCTGCACGATCACGACCGGGCGGCCGGTCTCCTGCCACGCGGCCGCCAGGGCGGCGATGTTCTTCTCGGCGGCGGGGTTGTCGCGCTCTCCCCAGTAGTCCGCGTCGTCGAAGCCCTGCTGGACGTCGACGAGCACGAGGACCGCGTCGGAGTCGAGGGCGAGGGGGGCGTCGAATGCACTGGTGTTCGTCATGCGCCCATCCTGTGGCGCCGCGGGCGGGGGCCGTGACCGTCCCGACCGCCGCCGATCGATAGATTCCCGCCATGGGTATCGAGGCGTTCCGCACGGTCGGCTGCGTGGTGTTCGACGGGATCCGCGCCTTCGACTACGCGGTGATCGGGGAGGTCTGGGCCGAGAGGTCGACGGCGCTGGGCGGCCCCCGCTTCGACCTGCGGATCTGCGGACCGGCGGGGGAGCGGGTCAGGCTCGCGGGCGGGCTGGAGCGCATCCCCGACCACGGGCTCGACGCCCTCCTCGACTGTGACCTCGTGCTCGTACCCGGGGTGGCGGACCCGCTCGCCGCCCGGCCCCCCGGCCTGCTCGACGCCCTCCGGGAGGTCCACGCCCGCGGGATCCCGCTCGCCTCCCTGTGCGCGGGCGCGTTCGTCCTCGGGGACGCCGGGCTGCTCGACGGGCGGACCGTCACCACCCACTGGTCCCTCGCCGCCCGGCTGGCGAGCCGCCACCCGGCGGCGGAGGTCCGGCCGGAGGTGCTGTTCACCGAGGACGACGGGATCTGGACCTCGGCGGGGGTGGCGGCGGGCATCGACCTGTGCCTGCACCTGGTCCGCTCGGGCCACGGCCAGCAGGCCGCGGCGGCCATCGCCCGCGCCATGGTCACCGCGCCCTTCCGGGCCGGCGGGCAGGGGCAGTTCATCCCCTCCCCGGTCCCGGAGGCCGCGGACGCGCAGGACCCGCTCGCGCTGGCCCGGGAGCGGGTCCTCGCCGAACTGGACCGCCCGTGGACCGTACGGGCCATGGGCGCCCTCGCCCTGATGTCGGAGCGCTCCTTCGCCCGCCGCTTCGCCGGGGCCACGGGCACCACCCCGCTGCGCTGGCTCCTCGACCAGCGCGTCCTGGCGGCCCAGCACCTGCTGGAGGAGACCGACCTCCCGGTGGACGAGATCGCGGTCCGCTGCGGCTTCGCCTCCTCCGTCTCCCTGCGCCCGCCCTTCACCCGCCGCGTGGGCGTCCCGCCCCGCGACTACCGCCGCACCTTCCGGGGGCGTACGGACGCCTGAACCCCCGCGCTGTGCGGCGGCCTTGACACCGCTTCGCCCTGCGCGAGTACAGTCATGACTCGCGTTCGTTCCGTTACGCAGTACCGAGTTCCATTACGTGGAACAAGTGGGGAGGGGTCGTGCCCTGTCAGCCCGGTGCGGGTCGAGATTCAGGTGCGGGTTCGGGAGCGGTGCCGGGTGCGGATCCGGGTCCGGGGGGCCGTGGGCCGGCGGGTGGCGGGACGGCGGGCGGCGGGTCCGGGGTGCGGTGTGCCGCGTGCCACCCGTACGCCGTGCTGGCCGCGCAGCGGCTGCTGCCGGTGCTGCGCAGTGCGGACGCCGACCGGGCGGTGGCCCGTACCGAGGGGTTCCTCGCCGCCGGGTGCCGGGCCGTCGAGCTCACCACCTCCACCCCCGGGTGGGAGGGGGCCGTCGCGCGGGCGGCCCTGCTCACCGACCCCGCCGGGCGACCCGCGCTGATCGGGCTCGGCACGGTGACCGCGGCCGACCAGGCCGAACGGGCCCTGGACGCGGGCGCCGCCTTCCTGGTCTCGCCCTTCCCCGCCCCCGGGGTGCGGGCGTACGCGGCCCGGCGCGGGGCGGTGTTCATCGAGGGCGGGTTCACCCCCGGGGAGGTCGCGGCAGCGGCCGGACGCGGCGCGGCGAAGGTCTTCCCGGCCCACGCCGTGGGCCCGGACTACCTGCGCTCGCTGCGCGCCGTCCTGCCGGCGCGGGCCCTCCTCGTGCCGACCGGCGGCATCGCGCCGGACGAGGTCCGCACCTGGCTGGCGGCCGGCGCCGACGCGGTGGGCGTCGGTTCCGGCCTGCCCGAGGACCCGGCCGAACTGGCCTCACTGGTAGCCGAGTTGGCGGAACCGGGCGGCGTCCCGGCCTGCGGGGGTGACGCCCGGTGAGCGCGGACACGGGCGGGGGAGGGGCGGCGGGAAACCGCCCGGGAGGGGCGGCGGACGGACATGCCTGCGGACAGGTCCACGGACAGGCCCGCCCCACCGGCGCCGCCCGCCCCGCCGGCCGGGACCGCCGGGACGGGTACGACGTACTCGTGCTCGGGGAGGTGCTCGTCGAAGTGCTGACCGAGGGCCCGTGGGGCGGGGCGGGAGGCGGGAGCGCCGCGCGGATCTCCTTCTCCGGGGACGCGCTGAACGCCGCCGCGGCCGCCGCGGCGGCGGGCGCGCGCACCGCACTCCTCGCGGTCGTCGGCGAGGACGAGCTGAGCCGCCCCCTGCTGGCCCGCGCCGCGGCCCTCGGCATCGACGTCACCGCCGTCCGTACAGCCCCCCGCCCCAACGGCGCCTACCTCCTCGCCCCCGACACCGAGGGCGACCGGGAGTTCGTCTACTGGCGCACCGGCAGCGCCGGTTCGACGCTCTCGCCCGCGCACGTCGCCGCGTGGGACCCCCTCCTCGCACAGGCGCGCTGCCTGCTCACCAGCGGGATCACCGGGGCCCTGTCCCCGGACAGCCGACAGGCCGTGCTCGCCGCCGCGGCGGCCGTCACCCGCGCGGGCGGTCGCTTCGTCTACGACGCCAACTACCGCGCCCGGCTCACGGATCCCGCTCCGGCCGCGGACCTCCTCGCCCGTCTCGCCCCGTACGCCGACCTGCTCAAACTCTCCTGCCCCGCCGACGCGACCGCGCTCCTCGGCACCCGGGACCCGCGCACCGCGGCCGACCGCGGCCTCGCCCTCGGAGCCCGGGCCGTCGCCGTGACCGCGGGGGCCGCGTCCGTCCTGCTCCACGACGGCGAGCGCGTCCGCAGCCTGCCCGTACCCCCCAACCCGGCCCCGGTGGACGCCACCGGGGCCGGGGACTGCTTCGCGGGCACGGCCGCCGCCCGCCTCGCCCTGGGCGACCCCCTGCCCGAAGCCCTCGGCTACGCCGCGGCCGCCGCCTCCCTCTCGGTCTCGGGGAACGGCGGCACCGGCTGCGTACCGCGGTTCCCCGAGACCGCGGCGCTCGCCTCGGCCCACCGGGCCGGGCGGCCGCCGGGTCAGCCGGGGTAGGTCTCGCGCCAGGGCCGGTAGTGCGGGTTGTCCACGCACTCCGCCATGACCTCGGTCTTCTTCACCTTGTCCACCGGGCACACCCCGACGATGAACGACCGCGCGATCCCGCCGGGGAACGCCACCTCCACCTGGGAGGCCCACCGGTGGGTGTCGCCGATGGTGTGGTTGACGTCGATTCCGCCCGGGGCGTCGACGTAGTAGTTCCAGCCGCTCTTCCACCAGGTCTTGTACAGGTCGTGGTCGTACGTCGTGGAGACGAACGGCGAGGGCTGGTTGACCAGGACGTACTGCTCCAAGTCGTACTGTCCGCCGACGGTGTCCCGGGGCAGGAAACCCTCCTCGAACACCACCGCGGGCGGGCGGCTGTCCGCGCGGTACAGCTGCTTGCAGTTGATCCGCCAGGAGGGCGAGGGAGTGACCCGGTCCAGCTCGACCCGCAGATCGGCGGCGGCGAACAGGTGGTCGTGGACGCGGGGGCAGGAGTTGGCCGGTGCGGCCGCGGCGGCCGCCCGCGCGGCGAAGGAGGCGGCCCGCGCGGCGGAGGGCGCGGCGCCGGGGGCGGCGGACGCGGCGGGTGCCGCGGACCCCGCCGAGGTGGCCGCGGCATCCGCGGCGGAGGGCAGCAGGGCGGCGGCCAGGGCCGTGGCGAACAAGAGGGCGCGACGGCGCAGTACGGAAGTGATCATGAAGCCACCCTTGCGGCCCTTCCGGCCGCAGGTGCGGACGGTCACCCGAAGGTGAGCGTGTCCCGCCCCGGGAACGACGCCTGACTGTGCATCGGGAGACCGCCGACACCTCGGGCATCGACGGCGCCCCGCCGGAGGCCCTGCGCCTCCCGCGCACCCCGGAATCCTGAGCGGACCGGGCCGGACCGGGCCGGGCTGGCCCGAGTCTGCACGATCCCGGTCGCCCGGGGCCGGGCGGGTACCGATCCGGGACGGGGTCGGCCTGCGCCGCACGGGCACCGGGCGGGTCAGGCCGGGACGGGGCGGGGTCGGGCGGTGACGGGGCCGGGCTGCTGCGGGGGCAGGCGGCGACGGGGCCGGGCTGCAACAAGACCGGGGGACGCGGGTCGCAACGGGACCGGTCGGGTCAGTGGGGATCCGGGGGCGGGTCCGGCAGCAGCCCCGCCGCGTACAGCCCCGCGAGGGCCCGCTCCGCGACCCGGCCCGGCGCGTCGGACACCTCCACCGCCACGCCCGGCTCGTCCGCGCCCAGCGGCTCCAGTGCCGCGAACTGCGAGGCGAGCAGCGACACGGGCATGAAGTGCCCGCTGCGCGCGGCCATCCGGGACTCGATCAGGGCCCGTTCGCCCGTGAGGTGGACGAAGGCCAGGTCCGGGTCCGCGGCCCGCAGCCGGTCGCGGTAGCGGCGCCTCAGCGCGGACGCCGACACCACCCCGCCGCACCCCGCCCGCCCGCGGGCCCAGCGGCCGACCGCGTCCAGCCACGGGGCGCGGTCCGCGTCGTCCAGCGGGGTGCCGCCCGCCATCTTGGCCACGTTCGCCGGGGGGTGGAACGCGTCCCCCTCGGCGTACGGCACGCCCAGCGCAACCGCGAGCAGCCGGCCCACGGTGGTCTTGCCCGTGCCCGAGACGCCCATCACCACCACTACCGGCCCACCGCGCCCGGCCCCGCCGCCGCTACCGTCCGGCACCGGAGACCCCGGCCGCCGCAGCCCCGCCAGCCGCACCGGACTCCGGCGCCCCGCCCAGAGGTTCGGTGCCCCGTGCGACGGGCAGTTCCGACGGCCGTCCCCACTCGCTCCACGAGCCGTCGTACACCGCCAGCTGCTCCTCCCCGTACCCGGCGAGCACGGCGCCCAGGGCCAGCACGCAGGCCGTCACCCCGGAGCCGCAGCTGAACACCAGCCGCTCCGGACCCGCCCCGAGGCGCTCCCCGAACAGCTCCCGCAGGCGCCCGGCCGGGAGCATCCGGCCCCCGCCGTCCTGGAGTTCACCGAAGGGCAGGTTCAGGGCACCCGGCATGTGGCCGCCGCGCAGCCCCGCACGGGGCTCGGGCTCGGTACCCGCGTACCGGCCGCGGGTACGGGCGTCCAGCACGGCCGCCGCCGGATCGGCCAGCGCCCGCGCCACCGCACCGCTGCCGAGCAGCAGACCGGGCCGCGGCCGGGCGGTGAACCCGCCGCGGGGCCCGGAGTACGCGGCCGGCTCCGGCTCCACCGCCAGCCCGGCCGCCCACCACGCGGGCAGCCCCCCGTCCAGCACCGCCGCGCCGTCGAAGCCCATGGCGCGCAGCATCCACCAGGCGCGGGCGCTCGAGTACACCCCCGCCGCGTCGTACACGACCACGGTGTCGCCGCCGTCGACCCCCAGGGCCCGCAGCTCCTCCTCGAAGGCGCCGGGCGCGGGCATCGTGTGGGGGACCGGCGCACCGTGGTCGGACAGCGCCCCGTCGATGTCGAAGGGTCGCGCCCCCGGGATCCGGCGGTCCGTGCCGCGGTGGGCCCCGACGGAGGCGTCCAGCACCACCAGGCCGGGGGAGCCGAGCCTGGCGGCGAGCCAGGCCGTGTCCACGAGGGGCCCGGGCGGCCCGGCGGGTGCCCCCGCCGCTCCCGTGCGGTCCGGGTCACCCGGGTACGCCACGCCGTCCACCATCTCCATGCTCCGTCCCCGTGCCTCGCCTGCCACTTGCCACGTGCCACGTGCCGCCTGCCGTCCCGGCGCGACCGGTGCGGGGGCCGCTGTACGTACCCGGCCGCCCCGGCCGCGGCCCGCGCGGGGTACGTCCCCGCAGGCCCGGGGCGCGGCCCGAAGATCGTATCGGCCGCCTTCGGGGGATTGGCGGGATTCCCCGCGCGGGCGCCGCCGCGCCGCTAGCATCGGCGCCGTGGGGGGTCACGAATACAACAGACGCGGCGCGGAGGGCACTTCCGCGGGCCCGCGCTCCAAGCCCGTAGCCCGGTCGTGTCAGGCCGGAGCGCGTGACACCGGCTCACGCGAATCCGCATTACCCGGAGCCGGGCCGAGCGAACTCCGTCCGTACGCACCCCGGTTGATCCGTACGCGGCCCGCCCGCGCCCCCCTGGCCGCGGCCGTCTCCCTCGCGGCCCTCGCCGCGCTGGCCGCCTGCACCTCCGCCCCGGAGCGCTCCGCGCCGTCCCCGTCGGGCAGCGGGCCCGCGTCCCCCGCCCCCTCCGCCGTGCCGGGCGCCGGCCAGTCGCCGCCCGCCCCCGGCTCCACCGGGCTCATCCCGCTCCCGGTCGTGGACGAGGCGAAGGTGCCCCGCGATCCCGCCGCGGCCCGCGCGCTGCTCGCCAAGGTGATCGCCACCGCGCAGATGATCGGCCCCGACGTGGTGCCGAGCACCCCGTACGAGAGCGCGCCCGGGATCATGCCGTACCTCGACCGCGACTGCGTCTGGCAGACCGGGGCGCCGCCTGCCGACGTCCTCGCCACCGGGAGCCGGTACTTCCACATCCCCGCCGCCGACGGCAAGGGGGCCGTCCAGATCAGCGCCACCGTCACCGTCCACCGCACCCGCGCCGAGTCCGCCTGGGAGATCGCCCGCTCCATGGAGGAGGTCATGCGCTGCCCCGACCAGCAACTGCGCGCGGACCAGCAGGTCAAGGACCTCTTCGGCACCACCCTCCAGGGCGGCGAGTACACCAACCGCACCACCGAGGACACCTTCACGGAGTACGGGAACTTCCACGGCACCCGCGAGGGCGGCCCGCACCCGTACACCTGGACCCAGGCCCAGTACGGGCCCGTCACCGTCGCCATCGCCCTCAAGGGCTCCTCCGGCATCGTCCGCGACGACCTCCAGCAGCCCGGAGCCTACGGGCTCACCTGGATGATGCAGCGCGCCCGCAACGAGATCGGCAGGGCAGGCTGATGGAACCCCTCCTCCCCTCCGATCCCTCCCGCATCGCCGGGTACCGCCTGCTCGGCCGCCTCGGCTCCGGCGGAATGGGCGTGGTCTACCTCGGCCGGACCGCCGAGGGCGCCCTCGCCGCCGTCAAGGTGATCCGCGCCGAGCACGCCGACGAGGCCGACTTCCGCGCCCGGTTCCGCCGCGAGGCCGCCCTCGCCGCGCGGGTCCGCAGCCCCTGGGTGGTCGAGGTGATGGGCGCCGACCCCGACGCCCCCGAACCCTGGCTCGCCACCGCCTTCGTCCCCGGCCCCTCCCTCGCCGAGGCCGTCGCCGCACACGGCCCGCTGCCCCTGCACAGCACCCGCGTACTCGGCTCCGCGCTCGCCCGCGCCCTGTCCGTGCTCCACGCCCGCGACCTGGTCCACCGGGACGTGAAGCCCGCCAACGTGCTCCTCGGCCTGGACGGGCCGCGGCTCATCGACTTCGGCATCGCCCGCGGCGGCGAGGACACCGCCCTCACCGCCGCCGACGCCGTCATCGGCACCCCCGGCTACCTCTCGCCCGAGCAGGCCTCCGGCCGGCCCGTCGGCCCCGCCGGCGACGTCTTCTCCCTCGGCTGCCTGCTCGCCCACGCGGCCACCGGCGCCGCGCCGTTCGGCACCGGAGCCGTCGACGCCCTGCTCTACCGCACCGTCCACGACGAGCCCGACCTCACCCCGGCGGAGCCCGGCGCCCGCGCCCCCCTCGACCCCGGGCTGCTCGCCGTGCTGCGCGCCTGCCTGGCCAAGGACCCGGCGGACCGGCCCACCGCCGAAGAGGTCGGCGAGCGGCTCGCCGAGGACGTCCCCGGCGGCTCCGACTGGCTGCCCGACCCCGTCGTCGCCGCCATCGCCGCGCGCGCCGCCCTGCTGCTCGCCCTGCCCGGCATCGAGGACACCCTCGCGGACAGGGGCGCAGGGGGCGTAGGGGGCGCGGGCGGCGAAGCGGGACCCGCCGCCCCCGCCCGCCCCGGCCGGCGCCGCTTCCTCGCCCTCGCGGGCGGTGCCGCCCTGCTCGCCGCCGGCGGCGGTACGGCCGCCTGGCTGGCCCTGCGCGAGGACGGCACCCCCCGCCGGGCCGCCCCCGGCCCCGCGCCCCGCCGCTGGACCATCGGCCTGCACGCCGACCTGACCGGGCCCGGCCGCGCGGCCGGCCGCGCCCAGGAGCGCGGTCTGCGGCTGGCCGCGGCCGCCTTCAACTCCCGCAAGGACAGGCCGTTCAGCCTCTCCGTGCGCACCGCCGACGACCAGGGCCGCGCCGACCGCGCCGCCGTCGCGGCCGCCGCCCTGATCCGCGACCCCGACGTGCTCGCCGTCATCGGGCCCACCGCCAACCCCTCCGTCCTGCCCGTCCTGGAGCAGTACGCCGAGGCCTCCCTGCCCCTGCTCACCGCCTCCGCCGCGGCCTCCGTCTTCGGCGTCGCGGACCGCAGCTCCTTCTTCCAGGCCTGCCCGCCCTCCGGCACCCACATCGGCGCCATCAACGTCCAACTCGTCGTCAACGAAGGCGTGCGCACCCTCGGCGTCCTCTGCGACCGCGACGGGGACACGGACGCCTGGCAGACCGCCTTCCTCTCCGACCGCGTCGTGAACGCCTTCGTCCCGCAGGCCAGGGCCTACCCGCGGGTGGTCCCGCGCGGCAAGGACGAACTCGCGCCGGTGATACGGGACATGCTCGCCCAGGGCATCGACGGGTTCCTGTACACCGGCACCCCGCAGGGCGCCGCCGAGGCCGCCCGGGCTCTCGCGGCCCAGGGCTTCCGCGGCCCGCGCGCCGCCGAGTACCTCGTCGCCGTACCGGAGTTCCTCACCGCCGCGGGCCCCGCCGCCGAGGGCTGGTGCTTCCTCGCCCCCTACACCGGCCCCGAGGCCCCCGAGGTCGCCGCCGTGGCCCGCGCCCACCGCGCCGAGTACGGCACCGCCCCCGCCGTCTGGACGGCCGAGGCGTACGACCTCGCCCAGTTCGTATCCGCCGGGCTCGCCGCAGCCGCCCGCGGCGGCCGCCGCCCCACCCGCGCCGAACTGCTCACCGCCCTGCGCAGGGACGGCCACCGCGGACTGGTCAAGGAGTACGCCTTCGACGGGGAGGGCCGCGTCAAGGGCGTCACCTCCTTCCTGCACCGGGTCCGGGACGGCCGGATCGCCTACGCCGGGCCGGTCCCGCAGAGCCCGCCCGCCAAGGGCTAGTGCCGTGACCGGAAGGGGCCACCGGCTCGCGCCGCCCGGCACGGCACCCCGCCGCGTCCTCGGAGCCGCCCGGATACGCCCGGCGCGAGGGCGGTCCTCCGCCCCGCGATGCACCGCACCCGACGCCGCGAGCCTCCCGGCGAACCCCTCCGGTCACAGCATGGGCCGTCCGTGCGGCCGCTGACCGGGGCGGACCCCTCCGCCGTCGCCGGGCACCGGCTGCTCGGCCGCCTCGGCTCCGGCGGCATGGGCACCGTCTACCTCGGGCGCTCGCCCGCCGGGAACCTCGTCGCCCTGAAGGTCATCCGCGCCGAGTACGCGGCCGACCCCGCCTTCCGCGCCCGCTTCCGGCGCGAGGCCGAGGCCGCCGGCCGGCTCGCCGGACCCTGGGTCGCCCACATCGTCGGAGCCGACCCCGAGGCCCGCGAACCCTGGCTGGCCACCGCCTTCTACCCAGCCCCCTCGCTCGCCGAGGCGGTCTCCCGGTACGGTCCGCTGCCCGCACCGACCGCACGGGTCCTCGGCATCCGCCTCGCCGAGGCCCTCACCGAGGTGCACGCCGCGGGCCTCGTCCACCGGGACGTCAAACCGGGCAACATCCTCCTCGCCCTCGACGGCCCCCGGCTCATCGACTTCGGCATCGCCCGCTTCGCCGGCGCCACCGCCCTCACCGCCACCGACGCCGTCGTCGGCACCCCCGGCTACCTCGCACCCGAACAGGCCCGCACCGGCGGCCCCGGCACCGACCCCGCCGCCGACCTCTTCGCCCTCGGCTGCGTCCTCGCCTACGCGGCCACCGGCCGGGGCCCCTTCGGCACCGGGCACGCGGCCGCCGTGGTCTTCCGCACCGTCCACGAGGACCCCGACCTGACCGGGCTCCCCGCGGAACTCGCCGGCCCCGTCCGCGCCTGCCTCGCCAAGGACCCGGACCAGCGCCCCACCGCACCCGAACTGCGCGCCGTCCTCGCCGCCCGCGGCGAACCCGGCCCCGACTGGCTCCCGCCCGCCCTGCCCCGCCTCATCGCCGAGCGCTCCGCCCGGGCCCTCGACCTCCCGGCCCCCGACCCCACCCGCGCCCCGGGCGGCGGTACGGGCTCCCGTACCGGGGGCGGCGCCGGATCCGCCGGGTACCTGGCCGGACTGCCCACCGCCGCCCCCGCCGCCGCCCCCGTCCGCCCGGCCCGCCGGGCCCTGCTCGCCGCCACCGCACTGGCGGCCGTCGCCGCCCCCGTGGCCTGGTTCGCCACCCGGCCCCGCTCCTCGGGCGCCGGCAACGGCACCGGCGTCGCCTCCGGCACCCCGCGCACGCTGCCCGTGCGCACCCTCGCCCTCCAGGCCGACCTGAGCGGCCCCGGCCGGGCCGCCGGACTCGCCCACGAGCGCGGCGCCCGCATCGCCGTCGACCGCCACAACGCCCGTACGGACACGGCCTTCCGGCTGCGCCTGCGCGTGGCCGACGACCGCGGGGACCGGGCCCTCGCCGAACGCACCGCGCGCGGGCTCGCCGCCGACCCGGCGGTCCTGGCCCTGATCGGACCCACCTGGCAGGGCGCCGCCGACACCGTCACCGCGGTCTCCGTCGAGACCAGGCTGCCCGTGGTCTTCGCCTCCGTGGACGGCACGGCCCTCACCGCGGTCCAACTCGACACCGTCTGCCCCACCCGGGCGGGCGACAACGCCTACGCCGAGGGCGTCATCCACCGCCTCAGCCGCGGGGGCGCCCCCGGCAAGCTGCGCACCGCCGTGGTCCACGACCCGGGGGGCGGCCGCATCGCCCGCACCCTCACCGGCACCCTGGAGACCGCACCTCCTGCCGGGGGCACCCTGACGGTCCACCGCCTCGGCGCGGACGGCGCCGGGATCGACGAGGCCGTGCGCGCGCTGCGTGCGGCCCGCGCCGAGGCGGTGGTGTACTCCGGCACCTCGCCCGAGCGCGGCGCCCGGCTGGCCCTGGCGCTGGCCGCATCCGGGTTCACCGGGCCGCGCATCACCGTCCAGCAGGTCATGGAGCCGGCCTTCCGCGCCGGCGCGGGCCGGGCCGCCGAGGGCTGGCTGTTCAGCGCCGTGTTCTCCGATCCCGCCGCAGTGCCGGCCGCCGCCTGGTTCACCGCCGCGTACCGGAAGGCCCACGGGACCGCGCCCGCCCGCTGGGCCGCGGAGGCCCACGACGCGGCCGGCCTGCTCGCCACCGCCCTCACCGGGCTGGACGAGGAGGGCACGAGCCGCACCGCACTCGGGCTGCGGATGTTCCGCATCCCGTACGAAGGCGTCGCCAAACGGCTCCAGTTCGGCCCGGAGACCCATGTGCTCGAACACCGGAAGACGTCGTTCCTCTACCGCGCCGTTGCCGACGGGTTCCGCTTCCTCGGCCCCTACGCCGACGCCCCGGACTGAGCCGTCCCCGCCGCGGCGGCCGGGCCCTGAAGCGGGACCGAAACTCCCGGCCGCGGGCCCGCCGCCCGGGATATCCTGCGCCGGTCCGGCCAGGCCAGGGAGGTCCCACCGCATGTCCAGCACACCGTCCCCCACCCCCGGGGCGCCCGCGCACGCAGCGCACCCGGCGTTCCCCGACCGGATCGAACTCACCGGGGAGGGTCTCGTCCTGCGCGACTGGACGGAGGCGGACCTGCCCGCGATGCCGGCCCTGTTCGACGACCCCGACACCGCCCACTGGACCCCGATCGTCACCCCCTTCGACGCGGAGGCGGCCCGGACCCGCCTCGCGCGCGCCCGCACGCTGCGGGCAGAGGGCTCCACGGTCCTGCTCGCCGTCACCGAGGACGGCCGCGAGCCCCTCGGCGAGATCATGCTGCGGCGCTCCCCCGAGGGCACCGAGCTCGGCTACACCGTCGGCCCGGCCCACCGCGGCCGCGGACTGGCGGCGCGCGCGGTACGGGTCATGGCCGCGTACGCCTTCGGGGAGCTCGGCACCGACCGGGTGGTCCTGGAGCTGGAGGCCGAGAACGCGGCGAGCGCGGCCGTGGCCCGCAAGGCGGGCTTCCGGCTGCTCGACGTACCGCTCATCGAAGGCGAGGAGAAGGGCCGCCCCTTCCTCCTGCAGACCTGGGGGCTCGACCGCCCCTGACCCGGCGTCAGACCAGGGCGGCCAGGGTCTCGTCCACCGCCCCCGGCAGCCAGTCCGCCGTGCTCGAGAAGCCGAAACCCAGCTTCTCCGCACGGGAGTTGTCCATGGCGTAGTGCCGGTCGAAGGAGAAGGGCGAGGCGGGCGAGCCGGGGGCCACGGTCCGCAGGACCGGCTCCCGCCCGGCCCGCCGACCGACCGCCGCCGCCAGTTCGTACACGTCGTACGCGCCGTGCGAGCAGGCGTTCAGCGGGCCCGTGAAACCGCTGTCCACAGCCGCCCAGGCCAGCAGCCGGGCCAGCTCCGCGTAGTGCACGAACACGCTCGGCAGCGCCGGCCGGTGCACGTCCACGGGCAGGCCCCGGGAGATCCGCTCCGCGTAGTGCGCCAGCCGGCCGGTGAACTCCTGCGCCCCGCCCCCGAGTACGTGGGCACTGCGGACCGCGGCGAACGCGAAGCCGGACCCGACCCCCGCGGCCCCCGGCCCGCCCCCGGCCGCGCGGGTGAGCACCGCCTCGGCCTGCCGCTTGCCCTCGCCGTAGTGCGCCTCGCGGAACGCGCCGTCCTGCCAGGGGAGTTGCAGGTCCACCGGCCAGCCGGCCGGGTCCACGGCCGACTCCGGCACCGGGGTGCCGGGCGGCGGGAGGGCGGGCAGGCGGGCCCTCGCGGGGTCGTAGACCTCGATGGTGGAGGTCATCACGTACCGGGCCGTCCGCCCCCGGAAGGCGCGGGCGGCGGCCGCCGCCTGCACCGGGGTGTAGCAGACCTGGTCGACCACCGCGTCGAAGGTCCGGGCCCCGAGGGCGGCCGCCAGGGCCGCCCCGTCGTCGCGGTCGGCGACCAGGTGCTCCACCCCGGCGGGCGGGGGAGCGGAGCCGCGGTTCAGAAGGGTGACGCGGTGTCCCGCCGCCTGGAGCCCGCCCACCAGGAGCCTGCCGAAGTAACGGTTTCCGCCGATCACGCAGATGCTTTGCATGGGCCCATCGTGGCCTCCTACAGTCATCAGCAGAACTACCGACCTGATGGTGACGCCCCAAGGAAAACTGTTGATCGACGTACAGCGGCTGCGCGTCCTGCGGACCGTCGCGGAGCACGGCAGCTTCAACCGGGCCGCCGCCGCCCTGAGCCTGACCCCCTCCGCGGTCTCCCAGCACGTCGCCGCCCTGGAGCGCAGCCTCGGCACCCCCGTGGTCGAGCGCAGCACCCGCGGGGTGACCCTGACCCCCGCCGGCCGGATCATGGTCGGCGCCGCCGAGTCCGTCGCGGCCGAACTCGCCGGGGCCCGGCGGCAGGTGGACCGCCTGGCCACCGGGCGCACGCAGTTCACCCTGGCCACGTTCACCAGCGGGGGCCGCGCCCTGCTGCCCGCCGCCCTGGCCCGGCTCGCGGCCGGGCACCCGGGCCTGGAGGTGCACATCCGGGAGGCGGAGCCCGAGGACAGCCTGCCGCTCGTGCGCCGGGGCGCCGCTGACGCGGCCCTCGCCTACCGCTTCGACGGTCCGCTGCCCGGCGGCCCCGGCCCCGCCCCCGAGTGGATCCCGCTGCTGGCCGACCCGCTGTACGCCGTCCTGCCCGCGGCCCACCCCCTCGCCGGGCGCGCCGTGCTCGACCTTGCCGAACTGGCCGCGGAGCCCTGGGTGCTGGGCTGCCTGCGCACCGAGGCCTACCTGCGCCGCCACGCCGAGCGCGCCGGATTCGCCCCGGAGGTCCGCGGCACCACAACCGACTACTTCTTCGCCCGCACCCTGGTCGCCGCCGGCCTGGGCGTCACCCTGACCCCCTCGGTGGCCCTGGACCCGCCCGTCCCGGGCCTGCGCAGCATCCCCCTGGCCCCGCCCGCCCCCGCCCGCCACATCGGCCTGGCCGTCCGGGCCGCAGGCCGGCACCCGGCCCTGCCGGCCCTGGTCGCCGCCCTGAGGGGGCGCGCCGCACTCCTCGACGCGGCCGCCGGGCGGGACGGGGGCCACGAGGCGCCCGGCTGAGGCCCCGGGCCCGGCCCCCGCCTCTCGCCGCCGGGTCAGATATCGCCCTGGACCAGGGCGTGCAGGTGCTCGTCGTGCCAGCCGTCCTCGTGGAGCAGCGCGCTGCGCATGGTGCCCTCGAGAGCGAATCCTGCCCGCGCGGCCACCCGGCAGGACGGCGCGTTCGCCACGGCGTGGCACAGCCTGAGCCGGTGCAGCCCCAGGTCCTCGAACGCCCACCGGCTCAGGCGCCGCAGGGCTCCGGTGGCGGCGCCCCGGCCGCGGCCCGCGGGCAGCAGCCAGTACAGGACCTCCGCGCTGCCGCCCGCCAGGTCGATATCACCCCACCCGATCAGGCCCACGGGCTCCCCGCCCCCCGCCGGGGCGAGGGCCCACAGGGCGCTCTGCTCGCCGCGCCAGCGCTCGTGCATCCGCGCGATCCGCTCGCGCGCCTCCCCGGGAGAGGCCACGACGAGCCGGTTCCACTGGCGGATGGCCGGTTCCCGCCCGGCGGCGACCAGGGCGCCGGCGTCCGCGGCCCGCCAGGGGCGCAGCTCCAGGCCGCCGGACAGGGCGAGGACGGGCTGCTCCATGGCGGCCATGCGGCCGGCCGGGACGACGGGGGGTATGGGCGAAGTGATCATCAGGGCATTGTGCCGGGCCTCGCGCGGGCCCGGCCGGGCCCGCACGGGGATCCGGTAGGCGATCATGGCGTTCACCTTCAGGTCGTTGCAACGAACTCCTTCGGGAGTGTTGCGTTAATCTGGTTCCCGTTGCAACGATTTATAGGCTCTGAAATGGGCAAATGATCGAAACGCTAGGTGTTCTTGTTGCCGTGTCTTCGAATGCAACGTAGCGTTTCTGGTGTCAGAAAGGCTAAGTCGCGGAATGCGGAGCAGGGAGTACGCCATGGAGAAGTTCGAGACCGCCGCCCCCATCTCCGCCGTGGTGGACATCCCCGCGGGGCGCGTGCAGCTGATCGCCGCGAACCGCGGCGACGCCACGGTGGACGTCCGGCCGCTGATCCCCTCCAAGGGGCGCGACGTGAAGGCGGCCGAGCAGATGACGGTCGAGTTCTCCGACGGGGTGCTGCGGATCGCCGCCCCGGCGCCGAAGAACCGGTTCCTCGGCAGCTCGGGCTCGGTCGAGGTGACGGTCCAGCTCCCGGCCGGCTCCAGCGCCGAGGTGAAGGTGGCCGCGGCCGACTTCCGGGCCGTCGGGCGGCTGGGCCAGGTGGTCTTCGAGGGGGCCCAGGGCGCCGTCAAGATCGACGAGGCCTCGGGGCTGCGGCTGGCCACCCAGGCGGGCGACGTCTCGGTCGGCCGGCTGGGCGGCTCCGCCGAGGTCACCACCGCGAAGGGCGACATCCGCATCGGGGAGGCCACGGGCGGCGAGGTGGTCCTGCAGACCCAGGCGGGCAACGTCTCCGTCGGCGCCGCCCGCGGGGTCTCCGCCTCCCTGGACGCCCGTACCGACTACGGCCGCATCCAGAACTCCCTGCGCAACTCCGAGGGCGCCGCGGCCGGCCTGAGCGTCCGCGCCACCACCTCGTACGGGGACATCACGGCCCACAGCCTCTGACGGGAGGGCGGGGCGGGAGGGCGGGGCAGGGGGCCGGGGCGGCGGGCCGGGGCGGGACCACAAGGCCCGGCCCCGCCGGGGCCTGCCCCCCCCGCCCGGCCCCGCCGCGCCGCGCCCCCCGCCCGGGTCCCGCCCCCCGCCCGCAGCCCCGCCCCCCCGGCTCAGCCGGACCGGTCCGGCGCTGCCTCCAGCGTGCAGGCGCCCCCTGCCGTGCAGGAGCGCCGCAGGCGCCCCCGCGAGAGGGTCTGCACGAGCCCCACCGTCCAGCACACCGGGCAGCCCCGCAGGGCCAGCACGCCCACCGGCAGGAGCAGCAGCCCCACCGGCCCGTGGGCCGCGGCCAGTGCCATCCCGCCCGCCAGGCCGCCGAAGCCCAGGACCCCGCGCACCAGGTGCCGCGGCAGGGAGGCGCTGGAGAAGTCGGGGCCCGTGTCAGAGGCCCGCGCGTTCACGCGTACCCCCCCTTCCGGCGGGGACGGGCCGGGCGGGGACGGCTCCCGCGGGCACCGGTTCGGCGAGGGCCGTACGGACCGCCGTACGGGCCCGGTGCAGCCGGGACTTCATCGCGGCCGTCCCGATCCCCAGCGCCTCCGCGACCGCCCGGCCGCCCAGCCCCTGCACGTCCCGCATCACCAGCACCCGCCGCTGGTCCGCGGGCAGTCCGGCGATGGCGTCCGCCACCCGCCCGGCCTCCAGCCGCTGGAGGAACTCCTCCTCCGCCGAGGGCCCCGAGGGCTCCCGGCCCGGCCCGTCACCGGTGTACCCGCCCGTCGGACCCAGGGGGACCGGACCCCGCCCCACCGCCCGCGCCCGCCGCAGGCACTCGTTGCGGACGATGCGGAACATCCACGAGGCCAGCGCGCCCGAGGCCCGTAGGCTGCCGATCTTCCGGTACAGGATGATCAGCGCCTCCTGCGCCGCGTCCTGCGCGTCCTCGGGGGTGGCGCACAGCGAGTGCGCGAACCGCCGGACGTTCGGGTGCGAGGCGGAGACCAGCGCGGCCAGGGAGTCGACGTCCCCGCCCTGGGCCGCGAGGACGAGCCGCTCGTCCGGCCAGGACCCCTCAGCCACGGGCCCGCCCCCGCCGCCGCAGCACCACGAACGTGCAGGTGCACAGCAGTACCGCCGCCACGCCCACCGCGATCGCCACCGTCATCTCTTCCTCCCAGCGTGTCCGTACGGGCAGCCGTACGGACATCCGTCTCGTCTCCGGCACCGCATCCGGCGTCCGCCGGTACGGGTACACGCCCATAGGAGGCCGGGCGGTGCGAAAAGGATTCACCCCCGGCGGACGGAGGTCCGCACGGGGGTGGGGGAGCGGCGGCCCGGGGCCGGGCCGGCCCCGCGCTCAGTAGCGCAGCGCCGTCGGCACCGAGGCCGTGACGGTGCCCGGGAGCTCGTGCGAACTGCGGGCCGTACCCTCCTTCGACTGGCCGGCCGGGACGTCCGCGATCGTGACGACCACCGTGTCCACCAGCTTGCCGTCCGCGTCCTTGAAGTCGACCTGCACGGCGAACGAGGAGGACGAACCCGCCGTGTTCCGCGCGGTGACGGCCACCGTGGTCCGGCCCGCGCCGTCCATGGAGGGGGTCCCGAGCGTGACCTCGTCCTTCGCGTCGATGCCGTCCTTCACGGCGGCCAGCTGCTGCTTCGCCTTGTCCGCCGCGTCCTGCGCCGCCCGCGACAGGTCCGCCGCCGCCGAGGCGGCCACCGAGGCGGCCTGGCTCGCGAGGGTGGAGCCCGGCCCGTCCTCCGAGCAGCCGGAGACGGCGCCCAGGGCCACCGCCGCGAGCAGTCCGTACGCGGCCGTCCGTGACCAGCGTCCTGCCATGTCTCCTCCAAGCGCGTCCCGACAGCCGGTTTCCGCACCAGTCAAAGCCAGATGCCTTCGCCCCGCACCCCGGGACGGGCCGCCGCACTCCTGCGCACCAGATCCCGCAATTCGCCCCTACCGGGGACGGAACGCGCATATCCTTCGCCCGTACGGGCGAAGGCCGCAGACCTGTACGCCCGTACCGCCGGACGTCTCCGTTCGATTCCGTCACGGACCTGGGGGGCTCTCATGCGTGGACCGAGAAGACCGGAAGAGCCGGGAGCACGGGGAGTGCCGGGCGCACCGGGGGAGCCGCTGAACTCCCGCAGCCCCAGGAGCCCCAGGAGGCCCAGCGGGCTCAGGACGCTCAGCAGGCCCGTAAGCCCCGCGCTCCCCAGGAGCACCGCAAAAGCGCGGGCCGGACTCGCCCTGGCCCTCGCCCTGCTCCTCGCCGCCGCGGCGGCGCTGCTGCCCGCCCCGCGCTCCGCAGCCCTCACCCCGCCGGTGGCCTTCACCGCCGACGCCCTGCCGACCTGGCAGACCAACGGCGTCGTCTGGGCCCTCGCACAGGCCGGGGGCACCGTCTTCGCGGGCGGCACCTTCTCCCAGGTCCGGCCGCCCGCCGGAGCCGCCGGATCCGCCCAGCAGGCCGTCAACTTCGCCGCCCTCGACGCCGCCACCGGCGCGCCGACCTCCTGCAGGCTCTCCTTCACCGTCGCCTCCGGCACCGCGACCGTCCGCGCCCTGACCCTCTCGCCCGACCGCACCACCCTCTACGCGGGCGGCTACTTCGGGGCCGTCAACGGCACCCCCGTCAGCAGCCTCGCCGCCATCGACGTGGCCACCTGCACCCCCCGGGCCTCCTTCCGCCCCGCCTTCTCCGCCACCGTCCGCGCCCTGGCCGCCACCGACGGCACCGTCTACGCCGCCGGGGACTTCCAGACCGTCTCCGGACAGAGCCGGCAGCGGTTCGCCGCGGTCGCCGCCGCCGACGGGGCCGTACGCCCCTTCACCGCGCACGCCGACGAACCTGGCCGCGCCGTCGAGCTCACCCCCGACGGCCGGCACGTGCTCCTCGGCGGGGACTTCTTCACCGTCAACGGCGCCGCCTCGCACGCCCTGGCCGTGGCCGACGCCGCCACCGGCGCCCTCGTGCGCGCCTATCCGGCCGGTTTCATCCCCAACGCCTCCGTGGTCAAGGACATCGAGACCGACGCGACCGGCTTCTACACCGCCAACGAGGGCACCGGCGGCGGGGTCTTCGACGGCCGCATCGCCCTCGACCTCGACGGGTTCGGGCAGCGCTGGCGCGACACCTGCCTCGGGGCCACGCAGGCCGTGCTCTCCTACCAGAGCGTGCTGTACAGCGCCTCCCACGCCCACGACTGCTCCGGCGTCGGCGAGTTCCCCGACGGCCGCCGCTACCACCTGCTCGCCCAGCCCACCACCGCCACCGGCAAACTCGGCTGGGCCCCCGACACCAACGACGGCATCGGCGAGGGCATCGGCCCGCGCGTGATGACGGTGGGCTCCAAGGCCGGCGTGCAGTACCTGTGGGTCGGCGGCGAGTACACCACCGTCAACGGCAGCGCCCAGCAGGGCCTGACCCGCTTCGCCTCCACCGGCGACACCGGCGCCCCCACCACCCCCGTCGCCAGTGCGGAGGCCGTCCGCCCGACCGCCGTACAGGTCCGCTGGCGCACCAGCCTCGACCTCGACGACAGCCGCCTCAGCTACCGCATCTACCGCGACGGCGGGGCCGCCCCCGTCGCCACGGTCGCCGCCGACTCCCTCTTCTTCCAGCGCCCGCAGGCCTCCTGGACCGACACCGCGGTCACACCCGGCCGCTCGTACACCTACCGCGTCACCGCCACGGACGCCGCGGGCAACACGAGCCCCGCCTCCGCCACCGCCGCCGTCACCGTCCCCACCGCCGTCCAGGCCTACCCCGACCGCATCCGCACCGACGGCGCCGCCCTCTACTGGCGCTACGACGACCCCGTCCTGCCCTACGCGGCCGACTCCTCGGCCACCGGCAACACCAGCGGCATCCACGTCTACTCCCCGGCCCTGCGCCAGAGCCCCGGAGCCGTCACGGGACCCGGCACGGCCATCGGGTTCAACGGCACCGACACCCAGGTCCACAGCGACCGGCGGACCACGGTCGGCGCCGCGTACACGCTGGAGACCTGGTTCCGGACCGGGACCACCCGCGGCGGCAAGCTCCTCGGTTTCGGCAACAACACCACCCGCAACAGCAGCCAGTACGACAAGCACCTGTACATGACCAACGACGGGCGGCTCGTCTTCGGCGTCTACACCGGCGCCACCCGCACCGTCACCACCCCGGCGGGCGAGGCGTACAACGACAACGCCTGGCACCACGTCGCCGCCACCCAGGGGCCGGCTGGCATGGTCCTGTACGTGGACGGCCAGATCAAGGGCACCCTCAACGTCACCGGCCACCAGAACTACGCCGGGTACTGGCACGCCGGGGCCGACAACCTCGCCGGCTGGCCGAGCGCCCCCCTCAGCACCTTCTTCGCCGGCCAGCTCGATGAGACCGCCGTCTACCCGACCGCCCTGACCCAGGCCCAGATCCGCAGCCACTACGACCTGGCCGGGGCGCCCGCCGACTCCGTCACCCTCGTCACCGCCGCCGAGGACACCTACGCCAACGCCGGAGCCCCCGACTCCAACTACGGCTCCAGCAGCTCCCTGGCCGTCCGCGGCAGCTCCGCCTACCTCAGCTACCTGCGCTTCACCCTGCCCGCGGCCCCGCCCGGCACCGTCCTCAAGTCCGCCGTCCTCCAGGTCAGGACCAGCACGCAGAGCGGCGCCGGGACCACCGACACCGTCCCCGCGGTGCCCGTCTCCGGCAGCTGGACCGAGGACGGCACCACGTACGCCAACCGGCCCGCCCTCGGCAGCCCGGCCCTCGGGAGCTTCCCGCCGGTCTCCGAGGGCTCGGCCACCCACACCGCCGCCCTCGGCACGGCCGCCCTCTCCGCCGCCCTGGGCGGCCCGTACTCACTGGCCCTGACGAGCACCGGCAGCGACGCGCTGTGGCTGTGGTCCTCTGAGGCGGCGGCCGCGGACGCGGCGCCCCGGCTGGCCCTCACCTTCGGCCCGCCGTAGCCCGCCCCGGCCCCCGCACGAGCCGCCCGCGGCCCGCCGCCCGCACCCGCCCCGCCTGGCGCACCACGCAGCGGCGCAGCTCCGCCGGGGCGACCCGGGCCCGCTGACCGCCGGTGACCAGCGCGTTCACCGGCGCCAGCGGATCCGCGCCCACGGCCTTGGCCATCAGCACCCCGACCACCAGGGGCAGCAGGGCCCCGGCCAGGGCGGCCCCGGCGAGGGTGACGTTCTGCTGGATGCGGGGGGCGCGCGGCGCGTTCTCGGTCATGGCCCCATTCGACCCGCCCGCGGCCGCCGTGCCATCGGGGCGCGTACTCAGTACGGGTACTCAGAACGCGTACGCGGGACACCGCACGTGCGCGGGTCCGCACCGCCGTACGCCCGCCTGCACCCGGTACTGGCGTACGCCCGCGCCCGGTACGGCGCTCAGCGGGACTGCGGGGCGGCCCAGGCCGCCGGGGCGTGCCGGTGGTTGCGGTGGCCGGCCGCCAGGACCGCGCGCAGCTCCGCGAAGTGGCGGGTGCCGCAGGGCAGGCTCAGCCCCTCCAGGAGGGCGAGGGCGGCCGCGGGCTCCAGGTCCCCGTACACGTCGTGGTAGCTGTGCAGCACCCCCCGGAACAGGGCCGGGTGCAGGGCGCCGATCCGGGCCGCCGCCAGGTAGGCGGGGTGCTTCACGGGCCACGGCACCGGCCCGGACACGGCGAGCACCCGGCCGGCCCGCCGCAGCAGGGCGGCGGCCCGGTCCGCGCCCGCCGCCTCCGTGCCTGCCGCTGCCTCCGTGCCCGCCGTGCCCGCCGGTGGATCCTGCGGGCTGCGCCCGGCCGGGACCACCGGGCAGCGGGTCGCCCCCGCGTCCGCCAGCCGGTGCAGCGCGCCCACCTCCCGGCCCAGCACCTCGGCGAAGGCGGCGGGGGCCGCGGTCCGGTCCTCGAACCAGTCCACCCACAGGGAATGCACCGCCGCCCGCGGCTCCCCGGGAGCCTCCAGCCGCCCGCGGTACGCCGCCCAGAACGCCCCGCGCGGCAGCGGGTCCTCGGGTGCCGCCAGCGCCAGCCCGAGCTCGCGCGCCACCCGGTGCTCGTCGAGCAGGTCGAGCAGCCCGAACCCGATGCCCAGCCGGTCGGCCGCCGCCAGTCCCGGATCGGTGAGGGCGGCCCGCGCCCAGCCGTGCGCCACCTCCGCGGCGGTGAGGACCTGTCCCGGGGCCCCGGCGTCCGCCCATGCGTCGGGGCCGACTTGGGTCAGGCCCTCGCTGCCGAGCCAGGCGCGGGCCCGCTCCGCGGCGCCGCGGATTTCGGGGGTATCCGGGTTCACGGGGCCAGTATGTGCGGCGGGGGCCCGTTCCGTCACGGGGTTCCGGGACCGGGAACCCGGCCCGGACGCGGTGCGTTCTTGCACGTGGGGCGCTGTGGGCGGGGCTCCGGCGGCGTGCGGGTGCGGAAGGGCGGGGGGCGTTCGGGTGGACAGGCGGGGCCTGGCGACTGGGGTGTTGTGCGCGGCGGCGGCGCTGGCCGTCTCGGCGGCGATGACCTGGGCCGTGCCGCCGGCCGGGGCGGGGGAGCACTCCGCCGCGGCCGAACCGGGGCCCGCGCAGCCGAAGGCTCCCCCGGGCCCGAAGCCCCCGGTCCGCCCGGGTGCGAACATCGGCACCCTCTTCGGGAAGGACCTGTCGGGCGGGCACTTCTGCACGGCGACGGTGGTCCGCAGCCCCGGACGCGACCTGATCGCCACGGCGGGCCACTGCCTCAGCGCGGGGGTCGAGGCCGGCGGCTCGGGGGCGCTGTTCGTCCCCGGGTACGCCAACGGCCGCACTCCGTACGGCACCTGGCGCATCGAGGAGGTCTTCGAGGACCCCCGCTGGTCCGAGGGCGGGGACGGGGACTACGACCTCGCCTTCGCCCGCCTCGCCCCCGACGCCCGCGGCCGGACCGTCGAGGAGGTCACGGGCGCGCAGCCGCTGGACACGACCGGGCGGACGGGCGAGGAGGTCACGGTCACGGGGTACCCGGTGGCGCGCGACTCCCCGCACACCTGCACGGCCCGCTCGGTGCTCCAGGGCCCGCGGGTCCAGCGCTTCGACTGCGCGGGCTTCACGACGGGCACGAGCGGGAGCGCCTGGACCGCCCGCGACGGCCGTATCGTCGGCGTCCTCACGGGCGGGGACACGGACGACCGCTCGACCAGTACGGTTCTCGGGCCGTACGCGGCCGAGCTGTACGCCCGCGCCACAGCCCGCGCCACGGCCCGCGCCGCCACCCGCCCGGCGCCTGGCAGCCGGAGCCCTCAGTGGCGTTGAATGCGCAGGCGCGGGCAGCGGCGGAACGATTCCGTCCGCGGTGGAGACGAGGGATGGGAACGGCACATGGGACGTGGAAACGGGCGGCGCGGGAAGCTGGTGGCGGGGGTGCTGGCGGTGGCGGCCGTCGCGGTGGCCTTCGGCCTGTACTGGTTCGAACCGTGGAAGCTGTGGACGGACAGGACCGTGCGGGAGGCGTTGCCGTCGGCCTCCGCGGCGCCGACGGCGCCGGATGCCGCCCCGAGCGGCAGTCCGCCCGCTCCGGCGGCCCCGCAGACCCTGGCGTCCGGCACGCTCGTCAGCCACGAGCACCGCACGACCGGCACGGTGAAACTGCTCCGGCTGGCCGACGGGTCGCGGGTCCTGAGACTGGAGGACCTCGACACCAGTGACGGCCCCGCCCTGAGGGTCTGGCTGACGGACGCGCCCGTGCTGGAGGGCCGCGACGGCTGGCACGTCTTCGACGACGGCCGGCACCTGAGCCTCGGCGCGCTCAAGGGGAACAAGGGCGACCAGAACTACCCCGTCCCCGCCGGGGCGGACCTGGAGGGCCTCACCAGCGTCTCCATCTGGTGCGACCGCTTCGACGTCTCCTTCGGCGCCGCCGTGCTCGAACGGGCCTGACGGGCCCCGGCGCCGGGCCGCCGGTCCGCGCCGGTCCCGCGGCCCGCCCGTACGATCTGCCCGCAGGACCCGCCCGTACGAGAAGAACGAGAGCGCACACCCCATGCCCCAGGCACCCATACCGGGCCGCCCGAACGAAGAGCGCGACCCCTGGGCCCCGCCCTCCGCCGCCCCGGCCGGGCCGCAGCAGCAGCCCGCGGGCCCGGCGCAGCCCGGCTGGCCGCCGCCCCAGGCCCACCCGGCCCCGCCGCCGCACGGCCAGGCGCACCCGCCGCAGCACCCCGGCGGGCAGCCGTACGCCCCCGGGCACCCGTACGGCGCGGCGGCGGGCCCGTACCCGGGCTGGGGCGCCCCTCCGCCCGGCTGGCCGCCCGCGCCCCCGCCCGGGCCGACCGCCGCCCCGCCCGCCTCCCGCTACCACGAGCAGGCCCGCAACGGCCGCCAGGGCGCCCTGCTCCGGATCGCGGAGCTCCTGCTGGTCCCCGGGCTCCTCGTGGTCGGGGCCGTGGTCGCGTTCGGCCTGGCGGGCCTCGCCGCGGCCGTCTTCGGGCTGGACTACACCGGACCGGACCCGGACCGGCTGCTCGCCCACCCGGCCCTCGAACTGGCCGTGCAGCTGGCGGCCATCGCCGTCGGCATCCCGGCCGTGCTGCTCGGCGTCCGCCTGTGCGGGCGCCGCCCGGCCGGTACGGTGGCCTCCGTCCTCGGCCGGATCCGCTGGGGCTGGCTCGGCCTCTGCACCGCCGTGGCCGCACCCGTCCTGCTGCTCCAGACCGGCCTGCTGGTGGCGTGGAGCGCGGCCGAGGACGGCACCGCGGCCCTGGAGCTCGACTTCCCCGGCTGGTCCTCGCTCCTGGTCAGCCTGCTCGTGCTGGGGGCGGTCGTGCCCTTCCAGGCGGCCGCGGAGGAATTCGTCTTCCGGGGCTGGCTGCCCCAGCTCTTCGGCGGCTTCCTGCGCTCCCCCTGGCCCGGCATCGCCGTGGCCTCGGTGCTCTTCGCCCTCGCGCACGGCTTCGGGCAGCTCTCCGGTTTCCTCCTGCTGTGCTACTCCGCGATGTGGTGGGGCTGGCTGGTCATCCGCACGGGCGGGCTGGAGGCCGTCATCGCCGCCCACACGGTCAACAACCTGATCGCCTTCGCCGTGGCCGCCGCCGCGGGCGAGCTCGCCGACCCCGGCACCGCGGCCGACGCCCCCTGGCAGGCGCTCGTCCTCGAACTGGTCCTCACCCCCGCCTACTGCCTGCTGACCGCCCGGCTCGCGGACCGGCGCGCCGTCGCCTCCCGCACCCCGGGCGAGCTGCCGGCGCCGCCTCAGCCGGCCCCCTGAGGCGCCGGCCCGCCCCCGAGGTTCTGCCACAGGAAGGTGTGCACCAGCGCCTGCTGGAAGGCCAGCTGCGCATGGTCGGTGGCGCCTGCGTGCCCGCCCGCGGTGTTCTCGTGGAACAGCACCCGGTGGCCCAGCTCCCGCAGCCGGGCCGCCGCCTTCCGCGCGTGCCCCGGGTGCACCCGGTCGTCGCGGGTCGAGGTGGTCAGCAGCACCGGCGGATAGGGCCGGTCCGCGCGGAGGTTGTGGTACGGGGAGATGCGCTCCAGGTGCGGCCGGTCGGCGGGATCGCGCGGATCCCCGTACTCCGCCGTCCAGCTCGCCCCCGCGAGCAGCAGGTGGAAGCGCAGCATGTCCAGCAGCGGCACGCTCGCGACCACCGCCCCGAACAGCTCGGGGCGCCGCGTCAGCACCGCCCCCATCAGCAGCCCGCCGTTGCTGCCGCCCTCGATGCCGAGCTGCGCCGGGGTGGTGATCCCGCGGGCCGCCAGGTCGGCGGCCACGGCCTCGAAGTCCTCGTACGCGCGCTCCCGGCCCGCCTTGAGGGCGCTGCGGTGCCACTGCGGGCCGTACTCCCCGCCGCCGCGGATCCCGGCGACGGCGTACGTGCCGCCGCGCGCCAGCCAGGCCCGGCCGCAGACCGGGTCGTACGCGGGCACGAGCGGGACCTCGAAGCCGCCGTAGCCGGTGAGCAGCGCGGGCCCGGGGCCGCCGTCCTCCCGGCCGACCACGAAGTACGGCACCCGCGTCCCGTCCGCGGAGCGCGCGAAGTACCGGCGCACGGACATCCCGGCGCTGTCGAACCGGGCCGCGGCCCGGCCGACCACCTCACCGGGGGCGCCGATCTCGCCCCGGTAGAGGGTGGAGGGCAGCAGGTGCCCGGTGATGTCGAGGAAGTACTCGTCGCCGGTGTCCGGATCGGTGTCGGTCACCACCGCGAACGACAGCGGCGGCACGTCGGCCAGGGGGCGGCGGGTCCAGCCGTCCGGCCCGGGGGTGAGCACCTCCACCCGGGTGGCCACGTCCACGAGGGTCTCGATGATGAGGTGGTTGCGGGTCCACGACTGGCCGGTCAGCGCGGTCCGCCCGTCCGGCAGGAACAGCACCTGCGGATCGCGCCCGCCCGCGAGGAACTCCTCGAAGCGGAAGGCCAGCAGGGCGCCCGCGGGCTGCCCGAGCCAGGGCGAGCGGGGGGTCACGAGCAGCCAGTCGCGGTACACGGACGCGCGGGCGTCGTCCGGCACCGCGATCTTGACCGGCGGGCCCTGCGGGGGCAGGAGGAACATCTCGGAGTTCCAGAAGTCCCGGTTCCTGACCAGGAAGTCGCGGGCGAAGCCCGGGGTCGGGTCGTGCCAGGCCGCCAGGGACAGGTGCTCCGGCGCCGTCTCGTGCAGCAGCTCCGCCTCGGCGAGCGGGGTGCCGCGCCGCCAGCGGCTCACCGTCCGCGGATAGCCGGAATCGGTCGTCGAACCGGGGCCGGTGTCCGTGCCCACGTACACGTGGTCCCGGTCGATCCAGCCGATCTGCGTCTTCGCCGCGGGCAGCCGGAAGCCGTCCTCGACGAACTCCTTCGTCTCCAGGTCGAACTCGCGCACCTCAAAGGCGTCCGTGCCCTCCGGCGAGAGCAGCACGAGCGCGTGCCGGTACTCCGGGTACAGCACCCGGCTGCCCGCCCAGGCCCACGCCACGCCCTCGGCGCGTTCCAGCGCGTCCAGGTCGAGCAGCACCTCCCAGGCGGGCCGCTCCGCGCGGTACTCGGCCAGCGTGGTGCGCCGCCACACCCCGCGCACGTGCTCCGCGTCCTGCCAGAAGTTGTAGAGGAACCGGCCCCGGCGGTGCGTGTACGGGATCCTGTCCCCGGCGTCCAGGACCTCCCGCACCTCGGCGGCGAGGGCGTCGAACCGGGGGTCCCCGGCCAGCTGCGCCGCCGTCTCGGCGTTGCGCGCCCGCACCCAGTCGAGCGCGGCGGCACCCTCCAGCTCCTCGAGCCAGAGGTGGGGGTCGTCTGCTGCGGTGTCGTTCACACCGGAGATTCTGCCGACCCGGCGGCCCGGGGCACAGCTCCTTTCCCCGGGCCGCCGTGATCCGGGTCGGGTGGCTCTGCCTACCCGACCGGTACGACGGCGACCGGGCAGGGGGCGTGGAGCAGGGCCGCGTTGGCGACCGAGCCCACGAGGAGGGAGCCGGGGCGCAGGCGGCGCCGGTGGCGGCCCACGACGAGCAGGCGGGCCCCTTCGGCGTGCTCCATCAGCAGGCCCGCCGCCTCGCCCGCCGCCACCGCGCCGGACACCCGCACGGCCGGGTGGGCGGCGGCGGGGGCCGCCAGCCGCTCCTGCTGGGCCTGCTCCACCTCCCGTACGAGGGGTACGGCCTCCGGCTCCCCGCCCGGCCCCGGCGCGGCGGCGCCGACGACGGACAGGGGCGAGGCCGGGTTCGGGTAGGCGGTGACGACGGTCAGCGCGCCGCCGAGGACGGCCGCCTGGCGGAAGGCGAAGGCGACGACCTCGTCGGCCGTCTCGGCGGGGTCCAGCCCCAGGACCACGGGCGGGGCGGAGGGCTCCGCGGAGGGGGCGGGGCGGGCGGCCGGGGCGGGCGCGCCGTCCGCGGGTGCCGGCGCGGGGGCGGGGGCCGTGCGGGAGTCGTGGGGGACCACCACCACGGGGCAGGGCGCGTGCGCCGCGCAGGCGCGGCTGGTCGAGCCGAGGAGCAGGCTGGCGAAGCCGCCGCGCCCGCGGGAGCCGAGCACCAGCATCCGGGCCCCCTCCGCCTCCTTCTGCAGCGCCCCGGGCACGTCTCCCGTCAGGGCGGCGTAGCGGACCGCCGGGAGGTCCGCACGGCCGGCGAGCCGTTCGCGGACGGCCGCCGCGACCGGGTCCTGCGGCTCCTCGCCGGGCTCCCCGACCACGGCGGTGCGCCGGGCCTGCCACAGCTGGGCATGGTCGGGCAGGACGTGCGCGACCACCACCCCCGCTCCCGCCGCGCGGCCCGCCTCCAGGGCCCAGTCGAGGGCCTTGAGGCTGTGCGGGGAGCCGTCGACGGCGACGACGACCGGGGCGCCGGCGCTCCCGGGGACGGCGGCGGTGCCGGTGCGGTCCGTTTGCATGCTTTCAGGGCTTTCGGTGCTCATACGGCCAGAATTGCACCGCCGTCCGCGGTCCGCACGGGGGCGTAGGTCCTCTGGCAGGATGGCCGTATGGCAGAAGAGCGCGCGTTGTCGATACTGCGTCACGGGGACTGCCCCGGAGGATCGTTCCTCTCCCTCTGGTCGAAGGATTCGGTGCTCTCGGTCGGATCGGTCGGATCGGTGCTGTCCGTGGGCTCCGTCGGGTCGGTGCTGTCCGTGGGCTCCGTCGGGTCGGTGCTGTCCGTGGGCTCCGTCGGCAGCGCCCTGTCGGCGGGTTCGGTGGGCTCCGCGCTCTCCCTGGCCTCCGCGGGCTCGCTGCTGAGCCGCGCCTCGATCCTCTCGGTGATGTCCAGCCGCTCGGTGCTGTCCGTGCGGGCCCGCCGGGGCTTCATGGTCTTCGGGGCCTGCGGGGCGGTGACGGCCGCGGCCGTCCTGCTGGCCCGCACCGGGCCTGCGGGGCGCCGGGGCTGACGGGCCGCGCGGCGCCCACCCCGCCGCGGGCCGCAGCTCCCGGCAGCCCGCGGCCGCCGGCGGGCTACGGAGCCGCCGGGTCCCAGGCGGCGTCCACGGCGTTCAGGGCGGCCGTCCACGGGTAGCCGCCCGGGTCCCCCGTGCCGGGCGGGTGCGGGACGAAGCCCTCCTCCCCGTACAGCACGCGCACGCCCGCCGTGCGCAGGACCGCCACGCTCCGCTCGAACTGCGGGTGCTGCACCTGGGCCGCGTTCGCGCACGGCACCGTCACCAGCGGTATCCCCTTGCCGATCGCCTCGCAGACCACACCCACCACGTACCGGTCGGTCAGCCCCAGGGCCCAGGCGTTCACCGTGTTGAAGGTGGCGGGTGCGAGCAGCACGGCGTCGGCCGCGGGCCACGGGTCGGGCTGCGCGGGGTGCCGGTACTGCCACTTCACCGGGTGCCCGGTCAGGGCGGCGAGCCCGTCCAGGCTCTCGGCGAGCCAGCCCGCGGCCGAGGGGGTCAGCCCCAGGCACACGTCCCAGCCGCGCGCCTGCGCGTCCTCGATGACGCGGGCCACGTCGAACACGGGCGGAGCGGCTGAACAGAACAGGTACAGGGTCCTCGTCATCCGGCTATCCGATCACATGTCCCGACAGGCGCCGCCAGGGGGGCCCGGAGCGGGGCGGTCCGCCCGCCGCCCCGCCCGCAGTCCGCTGCAGCCCCGGTCAGGCCCCGAGGACCGACGAGATGCTCTGCGCCAGGTACGGGATCCGGTGCGCGGGCAGGCCCGCTATGTTGATCCGGCCCGAACCCGTGCCGTACACCGCGAACTCACCGCGCAGCCGAGCCATCTGATCGCCGGTCAGGGGCAGCATCGAGAACATGCCCTTCTGCCCCGCCAGCACGGAGGCCTGCTCCCCGTGCCCGAGATCGGCCAGACGGGCCGTCAGATCCCCGCGGTTGGCCTCGATCCGCCCCCGCATCAGGTCGAGTTCCGCCCGCCACGCGGCCCGCAGGCCCGGGTCCTCCAGGATCGTCGCCACGACCGCGGCGCCGTGCTCCGGAGGCATCGAGTACAGGGTCCGCGCCGCGTTCTGCAGCGCCGTCTCCACGTGCCGCAGCGCCCGGGAGGAGGAGCCGAGGACCACGGCGCAGCCCGTACGGTCGCTGTACAGGCCGAAGTTCTTGGAGCAGCTGACCGCGACCAGCAGCTCGGGCAGCCCCTCGGCCAGCATCCGGGTGGGCGCGAGGTCGGCCTCCAGCCCGTCCCCGAGCCCGTGGTAGGCGAGGTCGACCAGCGGCACCCAGCCGTTTCGGCCCGCGAGTCCGGCGAGCGCGTCCCAGGTCTCCGCGGACGGGTCGGCGCCCGTGGGGTTGTGGCAGCAGCCCTGGAGCAGCACCACGTCGTCGCGCCGCGCCTGCGCCAGGTCGCGCAGCACCCCCGCCGCGTCGAAGGCGCCGGCCGCGTCGAGCCAGCCGTACGTGCGGACGGTCAGGCCCGCCGCCTCCATGATCGGGCGGTGGTTGACGTACGCCGGGTCGCTGATCCACACCGTGGTCCCGGGCCGGGTGCGGCAGATGAGGTCCGCGAGCAGCCGCAGCGCCCCCGTGCCGGCGACGGTCTGCACCGCCGTGGCCCGGCCGGGGTGGGCGCCTCCTCCCAGGACGGTCGCGAGCATGGCCCGGTTGAAGGCGGCGTTCCCCGACAGCCCCCGGTACTCCTTGGACTCGGCCTGCCGGGCCAGCCGGGCCTCGGCCTCGCGCACGGCGCCCATGACGGGGGTGGTGCCGCTCTGGTCGCGGTACACCCCCAGCACCAGGTTCAGCCGCTCGGGCCGCGGGTCGGCGCCGTACTCGGCGGCCAGGTCCCACAGCGGGTCCACGGGCGGGGGCGGCAGCAGCTCAAGCATCGGTGCGGTCCTCGGTTCGGGAGGGGCGGGGGCGCCGGTTGGCGAGGGCCACCCCGGCGGTGATCAGGGGGACGCCGGCGAGCACGGCGGCCGTGGGGGCCTCGCCCAGCAGGGGCACGGCCAGCAGCACCACGAGCACGGGGCTGAGGCTGCCGACCACGGAGCTGCGCTCCGCACCGACCCGGCGGATGGCGTACGCGTACAGCAGCCCGGCGCACAGCCCGACCCCGAGCCCCTGGACGACCAGGAACAGCAGGATGTCGGAGCCCGCGGCCGAGGCCATGCCGGTGGGCAGCGCCCCCGTCAGGGCCAGTACGGCGACCAGCAGGAAGGAGGGCAGGCAGAGCAGCCCGATCGAGCCGACGGGGTCGAGCTCCACCTCGCGCAGCCCGACCGTGTACAGCGCCCACAGCCCGCTCGCCACCAGCAGCAGCCCGGACCCGGCGAGCACCCGCCCGTCCACGGGGACGACGTACCGCCACACCAGCGCGGCCACCCCGGCCGCGATCAGCGCCAGCCCGGCCGCCTGGGAGCCCCGGGGCAGCCCCCGGCCGGTCGCGGCCACCAGCAGGGCCACGAACAGCGGGACCATCCCCGGGACCAGCGAGCCCACGAAGGCCGCCGAGGTCAGCGAACCGCCCTGCATCGCGGCGAGGAAGAAGGGCACCCCGGCCCCGCACGCCACCTTGAGGGCCGCAGCCGGGCGGACCGCGGCGATCTGCCGGCGCCGCCGCCACAGGGCGGGGGCGAGCACCGCCAGCGGCAGTCCGTAGCGCAGCAGGGCGGCATCGGCCGGCAGGAGCGTGGAGGCGCTCAGCGCCCGGGCGCTCAGGGCGAAGGCGCCCCAGATCGTGACGGTGAGCGCGAGGGCGGCCATGCCGAGCGCCTGCGGCGGGGCGCCGGGGGTGCTGCGGGCGGTGCGGCTCTCTACGACGGCCAAGCGGCCCTCCTCCTGAACGTTCCCTGCACGGCTGCACGGCTGCACGGCTGCACGGCGGTGCGTCTGCACGGCGGTGCAGCGCTGTGCCTGTACGGCGGCGCGCCTGTACGGCGGTACGGCCGCACGGCGGTGCAGTACGCGCGGAGAGGCCGCGCGGCTCCGGCAACGCTAGGCCCTCGGCGGGGGCAGGCGATTGCTAGTTCTGCCCCCCAGGAATACGTTGGGGGCAGAATCTGCCAAGAATCGCCGAAGAAGCCGTCGGGAAACGGGCGAATCGGAACAGGAAGGGAAGGTGGACGGCCGTGGACTCCGTGGACCTCCACATCATCCGGGAGCTCCAGGCCGACGGCCGGCTCTCCAACCAGGACCTCGCCGACCGCGTCCAGCTCTCCCCGTCCCCCTGTTTGCGGCGCGTCCGCCGGCTGGAGGAGGCCGGGCTGATCCGCGGCTACACGGCCATGGTCGACCAGGCCGCCTTCGGGCTGCCGATCACGGTGTTCGTCCGCGTCCGCCTGGAACGGCATACGGGGGAGGCGGTCCGCCTCTTCGAGGAGGCCGTCGGGCTCATCGAGCACATCCAGGACTGCTACCTGATGGCCGGCAGCAGCGACTACCTCATGCGCATCGTCATCGAGAGCCTGGAGCAGTACGAGGTCCTCGTCCGGACCCGGATCCACGCCATCCCCGGCATCGCGTCCATCGAGTCGAGCTTCGCCTTCGGCAGCGTCAAGCAGTCCCGCACCTACCCGCGCCCGGCCTCCCCGCGCGCCTGACACCGGCCGTCCACGGCCCGGCCCCGGACTCCCTGGCCCCTGCTCCCACCGCCCGCGGGCCCCGCCGCGGCCCGCCCGGACCGCCGGGCAACTGCGTTGTCAGTGGCGCCTCCTAGCGTTCCTCCCATGACGCGATCCGTACAGGCATTCGCCTATTCCGGCCTGTCCTCCCTCGAATCCACCCGCGACGGCAGCCGCCTCGGGCTGGAGACCTCCGCCGGGCTCACGCCCGCCGGCGCGGAGGCCCACCCCCGCTTCTTCTCGGGCTTCCTGAGCGAGCCCCAGGCCGCCGCCCGCGGACTGCTCGCCGTCGCCGACGTGGCCGCCGCCCGCTACTACCAGCGGACCCTGTGGCGCAGCCTCGACCCGGTGGTCACGGCCAACGGGGACCGCCTGCGCTTCGAGTCCTTCTCCGGCTGCTGCGGGGTGTACGCCCGGCTCGACGTGCTCCCCGAGGGCCTGTGCGGCGCCGACACCGGTCACGGCACCACCAACGTCGACGTCAACAACCCCCTGCGCGAGGCCCTTTCGAGGCTCACCGGCGAAGAGCCGCTGCACCTGCGCGTCGGCCCCGACGAGCTGGCCGTCACCACCCTCGACGGCCCCGTCGTGGAGAAGAAGGTCCCGCTGCCCGACCGCTGGCTGCGCGGGTTCGCCGAATCCCAGGTCATCTGCACCGGCTTCGACCTGCGCGCCGAGCTGTCCGCCGCCGAGGCCGTCCGCTTCCTGCGCTCCCTGCCCACCCCCGAGCGCGCCACGGGCCCGCGCACCGGCCAGGTCATGTGGGTGGTCCCCGCCGGGCGCACCCTGCGCCCCACCACCCGCCCGCTGCCCGGCGCGGTCTGCCTGCCCGGACCGCACCGCCTCGCGGCCCTCCAGCGGGTCCTGCGGCACGCCACCGCCCTGCGCGTCTACGGCCCCGCCCCCGACGGCGCCGCCCCCGCCCCCTCCGCCTGGGAGGTGGTCATGCCCGGGATGCGGCTGACCCTCACCCTGTCCCCGGAGACCAGCCGCGGCTTCTCCGGCGAGGGCGGCGTACTGGAGTCCCTGGCCCGCGACGAGGCCGCCGCCGACGCCGACCTGGTGTCCGTACTCCTCGCCTGGGAGCCACGCATCGACCCGGCCGACCTGGCCGCCCAGTCCGGCCTGGACCTCCCGCGGGTACGGGCCGCCCTGGCCCGCCTCGGCACCGCGGGCCGGGTCGGGTACGACGTGGCCGACGCCGCGTACTTCCACCGCGAACTGCCCTACGACTCCGAGCGCGCCGAGCGCCACAACCCCCGCCTGACCGCCGCCCGCGCCCTCGTCGCCTCGGGCGCCGTCACCACCGGCGGCGCCGACCCGGTCTCCACCGTCCTGTCCGGCGAACGCCGGTACCAGGTAAGGGAATCCGGCGGTGCGCTCAGCTGCACCTGCCGCTGGTGGGCCGACTACCGCGGCCGCCGCGGCCCCTGCAAGCACGCCCTCGCCGTCCGCATCGCCCAGCGCGACCTCCAGAACGCCGGAGCCAAGTGATGACCGCCCCCGCCGCCCCCGTGTCCGCCACCACCGGCTCCGCCGCCCCCGCATCGCACCCGGCCCGCGCCGCCCTCCTCGACGCCGTCCGCACCGGCCGCGAGGCCCGCGTACCGGACCTGATCCGCGAGCTCACCCCCGCCGACCGCCGCGCCCTGATCCCCGAACTGTCCGCCCTCCGCCGCGAACTGCGCACCTGGACCCACGGCCGCTGGGAGGAGCGCGACCGGGCCCGCGGCGCCCTCCTCCTCGCCGGAGCGGGCTGCCACACCGGCGCCGCCTCCGCCGCCGCCTGGCTCGGCTCCCGCGAACTGCGCGGCTGGCGCCCCCTGCCCGCCGCCCGGATCCTCGCCCTCCTCGCCGACCGCGACCCCGCCTGGCTCGGCGACCTCGCCCACCGCCTCGCCGCCCGCCCGGCCCTCGCCACCACCGACTACCCCCTCGTCGCCGGACTCGTCGAGGCCGCCGGCTGCCCGGTGCCCACCACCGACGGCTTCGTGCACGGCTGGGCGCAGCACCTCCTCCAGGGCCCCGACGGCACCCGCCGCCGGGCCGGCCGCCTCGCCGACCGCCTGCGCAGCGCCCCGTACCTCCAGGACCTCGTCCCCCGGCTCTTCGAAACCGTCGAACCCGTCGACTCCTTCGCCTGGTACGGGGACCAGGACGACCGGGGCCACTGGCCCACCGCCCTCGCCGAAGTCGCCGAACAGGGCCTCGTGGAGCGCCGCGTGCTCGTCGACGGCACCCTCGCCCGGCTGCTGCGCGGCGGCCGCCCGCAGCAGCTGCGCTTCTTCCTCGCCCTCCTGCGCCGCCTGGACCCCACCCCCGAGGAGGAGCGCGCCCGCACCGCGGACTGGATCGCGATGGCCGCCGACGGCCCCTCCACCGTGGCCGGACACGCCCAGGAGGTGCTGGCCCGGCTCGCCGCCGCCGGCGAACTGCCCGCCGCCGCAATCGCCGAGATGAGCGAAGCCGTCCTCTTCCGCCCCGAGAAGAAGCTCGTCCGCGCCCAGCTCGCCCTCCTCGCCAAGGAGCTGCGCCGCACCCCCGCGGCCGTCCCCGGACTGCTGCCCGCCGTCGCCACCGCCTTCGGGCACGAGGACACCGGCATCCAGGAGCGGGCCCTCAAACTCGTCGCCACCGGACTCCGCCCGGCCCGCTCCCGCAAGGCCGCCTCCGCAGGCGCCCCCGACGGGGCCGCCCTCGAGGCCCTGCGCGCCGAACTCGCCGGGTCCGCCGCCCTCCTCAGCCCCGTCCACCAGGCCCTGGCCGCCGAGGTGTTCGGCACCGCGGCCGCCGAAGAGCAGCCGCCCTACGAGGAGTTCCTGCCCCCGGCCCCCGGCCCGCGCCCGCTGGCCGCCGCCCCGGACACCGTCGCCGAGACCGCGGAACTCGTCTCCGCCGTGCTCACGGCACAGGAACCGGACCTCCCCGAGTACGAGCGCGCCCTCGACGCCCTCGTCCGGCACGCCCGCACCGACCGGGCCGCCCTCGCCGAGGCCCTCCGCCCCGCCCTCGCCCACCGCTGGTGGGCGAGCTCCGAGACCCGCCGGGGCGACTACCGGATCGACGGCCTCGACCAGGTCGCCGCGGCCGTCCTCGGCGTCCTGACCGCCGCCGACCTCAGGGTGGCCCCCGACCGCCGCGGCGAGTTCGGCGGGGACTGCGTCCACGCCGCGATGGCGGGGATCCTCGAAGCCCGACTGCGCGAAGCCGCGCTCCACGTGCAGACCGAACCGCTCCCCTTCCTCCTGGCGACCCCCGACCGGGAGACCGGCTCGGTCGAACCGCCCACCCTGATCGCCCGCCTCGCCTCGTACAAGGACAGCGGTATCCGGCCCGCGCCCGTCGACTTCGGGCAGGCCCTCCTGCGGGTGCGCCGCGACGCCGCGGCCGCCCCCGCCGCGGCCGCCCTCGGCACCCCCGAGGGCGAGCGCCTCGCCGCCTGGCTCGTGGGCGTGTCCGACCCCGCGGCCCCGCTCCGCCGCGTCCACGAACCCGCCGCCGACACCCGCTCCCTCCCCTGGTGGGAGCGGGCCCGGGCCGCCGTCCGGCACGTGGTGCTGGAGGGCAGGGAGCAGCGGGTGATCCAGCAGGAGTTCCCGAAGGAGTTCCACACCCTGAGCCGCCCCGTCTCGTACACCAACCGCTGCTACCACTGGACCGGCACCGACGAACTCGTCCTGGGCGTGCTCCCCGAGGACCGCGAGACCCTCGCCACCTGGCTGCTGCCCGAGGTCACGGGCTGCGCCACCGCCCAGGAGCGCGGCGGCGCCCGGCTCCTGCCCCGGCTCGCCGAGGCCGGGGGCCCCGCCGGACCCGCCCTCCACCTCACCGTGGCCTGCGGGCTCGGCGCCCGCCACACCGAGGACCGGCTCGCGGCGGTGGACGCCCTGCTCGTCCTCGCCTCCCGCGGAGAGCTCGACCCCGCCCGCATGGGCGCCGACCTGGCCGAACTGCTCGGGCTCGGCACGGTCAAGCCGAACCGGGTCGCGGACTCGGTCCGTACGGCCGCGGCCACCGGTGCCTACGCGACCACCTGGACGGTCCTCGCGCCCGCCCTGCCCGCCCTGCTGGAGGGCGCGGCCGCCGCCCGCGGCGCCGGCGAGATCCTCGCCGTGGCCGCCGACTGCGTGGAGCGCTGCGCCGCCGTCCTGCCCGCCGCGGACCTCGCCGAACCGGCCGGCCTCGCCGCCGCGGCCGCCCGCGGCGGCAGCTCGCAGCTGGTCACGCAGGCCCGCCGCCTCAGAACCGCCCTGGCCGCGGCCCGCCCGGCGGCGGGGAAGACCGGGGAGACGGCTGTGGAGGAGACCGCGGGAGCGGCTCCGGTGGCGACCGCGGGGGAGTGAGGCCGCGGGGCGGCCGCCCGGGCGGCGGCTGCCCGTGTGCCGCCGGGGGTTCAGCCGCGGGCCCCGACCGGGGTGGCGCCCGGGGTGATGCCCTGCGGGAAGGTGAAGAGCCCGTCCGGATCGTAGGCACGCTTCACCTGTTCCAGGCGGGCCAGGTTGGCCCCGTAGTACGCCTCGCGCCAGCCCGTCAGCTGCGGATCGGCGTAGTTCTGGTACGCCGGTCCGGGCGCCCAGGGCCGCAGGCCCCGCCACAGCCCGTCGAGCCAGGCCCGGTGCCGGGCCGCCTCCGCGGGTGCGGCGTCCCGCGGCCAGTACGCCAGGTACTGGGCGAGGAAGGCGCTGCCGCGGTGCACGAAGGCGGTGGCCGCGGCCGGCACCCGGTTCACGGCGCCCCCGCACACCCCGTCGAACTGCACCACGCCCACCCCGCCGCCGGGCGCCTCCGCCCCGTGCCGGGCCAGCGCCGCGAGCACGGACTCCGCCGCCGCGGCGGGCAGCCCCGGCGCGGGCCAGAAGTCGGAGCGGGCCGCGTAGTCCTCCCGCCCCAGCCGGCCCGCCGGGTCCCGGCCGGGCAGCACGCCGGGCAGCCGGCACCCCCGGTCGGTGAGTCCCGCGCATCCCGACACGGCCCGCAGGGTCTCCCCGTACCCGCGCACGACCACGTACCGGTCCTGCGGGGAGCTGCCGACCAGGTCGGCCAGTCGGGTCAGCTGCCGCTCCAGCTCGGCCCGCCCGTCCAGGCACACCGCCCGTACGACGGGCGCGGCCGGCCCGGCCCCGGCCGTGTACTCGACCTGGGTCCAGAAGGGGTCCGGCAGCGCGGCCAGCCAGTGCTGCCAGGCGGACAGCAGCCCGGCCGCCTCCCGCCAGGGCCAGTGGAGCTCCGCGAAGGCGCAGTCGGGGGCCGGCCGGGTCCGGAAGCGGAACTCCGTGACCACCCCGAAGTTCCCGCCGCCCCCGCCGCGCAGGGCCCAGAAGAGGTCCGCGTCCGCGCCGGGCCCCGCCTCCCGGACCGTGCCGTCGGCGGTGACGACCCGTACCCCGGTCAGCTGGTCGCTGGTGGTGCCGAAGGCCCGGGAGGCGATGCCCAGGCCGCCGCCGAGGGTCAGCCCGGCGACGCCCACGGAGGCGCAGAGCCCGGTCGGCACGGCCTCGCCGCGGGCGGCGAGCTGGGCGTTCAGCTCCCCGAGCCGCACGCCCGCCCCCACCCGCACCTCGCCGGTGCCCGCCGACACCCGCCCCAGCGCGCCGAGGTCCACCACCAGGCCGGACCCGCTCGACCAGCCCGCGTACCCGTGCCCGCCGCCGCGCGGTACGGGAGTGGTCCCGGTCGCCCGCGCGAACTCCAGGCAGGTCCGCACGTCCGCGTCGTGCGCCGGATAGGCCACGGCGGCCGGGGCGAGTACGTCGTAGCGCGGCTGGAACAGCTGCCGGGCCTCGGGTAGTCGGCTTCGCCGGGGCGCACGAGCCGGCCGTCGAGTGCGGCGGCGAGGGCGGCCAGGTCCGCGGCCCGAGCCGCCGCCGGGCCGTTCGTACCCGTACCCGTACCCGTGCCCGTGCCCGCCGCCCGGCCCGAGTACGCACCGCCCGCTGCCGTGCCCGCCGCCGCGAGTGCGGCCGCCGCCCCGGCCAGCAGGCTTCTCCGTCCCATGCCCATGGGCCCGTTCCTCCCACGGGCGCCCCGGCGACTCGCCGTACGGCCCCCGTGACACGGCCGCGGTCACCCGTACGGTGTAGAACTAGACACTTGTACGACGGGGGCAACAGGCCTTCGTGCGTGGCGTTTTGGGGGGAATGTGCGCAAGACCGGTGCGGTGGCTGCGGCTGCCGGGTTCGTCCTGCTCGCGACGGGGTGCGGCGGCGGGGACGGCGGGAGCGGTGTGGAGGTGCCGGCGGCCACGGTCGCGAAGGAGGTCGACGCGGCCGCGAAGGCGGCCGGGTTCACCCGGGACGAGTCGATCGACACGGTGTCGTCCAAGGCCGCTGAGTGCAAGGTCGACTGGGCCGCGGACGACCCCGGTGACGCCGCCGATCCGGAGAAGTCGTTCGCGGACGCCATCGCCGGCCTGGTCAAGGCCGGCTGGGCCGAGGGCAAGAGCGAGCGCAAGGGCGACGTCGACGTGCGGATCGTGACCAAGGGCGACTGGGAGGTGCGGGCGGCGGCCGACCTGGGCAGGGGCATCAAGGCCGTGGTGTTCGCCGGCACCAACACCTCCTCGGACTGCCTCCCGGCCCTCATCGCCGACCTGGGGGGAAGCTAGGCCGGCGGGGACGACCTAGGTGCGGGCGTCGAGACGGTGGCGCAGGCGGCCGTCGGGCCCGAACACGTCCAGCAGGTAGCCGCGTTGGAGGGACATGTCCTCGGAGCGGGCGAGGTACTCCGTCACGGAGGCCCTGAGCCGTTCGAAGGCGCGCGCATCGGTCTCCGGGCCGTTCATCCACACCGTCAGCTGCGGGACCCCGGCCGGGCCCTCGGCCCGCAGGATCCCGTACACCCCGGCGATGCCCCCGGCCCCGCGGTACCGCTCGGCGAGCCGGGCCGCCCCCTCGGGCGCGGCCGTGCCGGTGGCCACCGGGCCCGGCGCCGCGGCGGGACGGGAGGCGGACCGGACCTCGTCCGCGGGGGTACCGGACTGGGTGCAGCCGGCCAGGAGCACCACGGCGCCCGCGCACACCGGCCGCACCCATCTGATGATCATCCGAGTCATCGGACGATTGTCCGTCATTCGGCTCTGTGCTCGGTCTGGTTGACTCGGTGTCATGCTGAGACTCGGGTCCTTCGTGATGGGTGTGTCGGACGTGGCGCGCGCCGCGGCGTTCTGGGGTGAGGCCCTGGGGTACGTGCCCCAGGGCGAGCCGACCGAGCGGTGGGCGGTACTCGTACCGCCCGGCGGCGGGGGCCCGGGGGTGGCGCTGGGCCGCAGCGACAGCCCCGTACAGCGCCGCCCGCGGGCCCACATCGACCTGTACGCCGACGACGCCGCGGCCCAGCGCGCCGAGATCGGACGGCTCCTCGCGCTCGGGGCCCGGCGGGCCGACTGGGACAGCTACCCGCCGGACCCGGACTTCGTGGTGCTGGAGGACCCCGACGGAAACGTCTTCTGCGTGATCGACCTCAGCCACGGATAGCCGAGGCACCGGCGGCATACGGCGCGTCGGCGCGCAGCGCCTCCGCCTCGTCCAGGCCTGCTGCTCCAGGACCGAAAGCCGGTCGTGGCGCAGGCGCAGGCGCGGGAACGCGGTGATCTCCCGGGCCGGCCGCTCCGCCTCCGCCCGCGCCCGGCCGACCGGCACGAGCCGGTTCACCAGCCGATGGCGCACGCCTCGCCGGCGGGCACGAACACCCCGAACACCGCACCCCGCCCCACCCTGGCGCCATATGTCCGATTGGGTCGGTAATGGTGCCCGCTGACCGCGATTGCGCATTTAGGCGTCAATATGATGACTTGGCGTCTCGTCGCGCCGCTCCGGCGTCCAGAATTCACGCCCCTCCCGACCTCGTGACATGAATCACTGGAAAGGTGAAGCGGAATGGTCACAGAAAGCCAAGTGGCCAGTCCGCAGAAGTGGATTGAGTGAGCGGCCTGACTCCTTCCCGATGATCCAATCATCCGTCCTCGCCCTTCTGAATTCGCCCGATGAATTCCGGGCTTGTCCTTTCCTTCGCATTTCCTTTAGCGTCACCGTCATTCCGGGTGGAACGCCTAATCCTGCCGCCGCCCGGCCGACCGAATCCACCCAGCGCGACGGCAGGAGCGGGGGAACCAGGTAAGTCGCCGGACGCACTCGTGCGGACCGGCTCGGGGTGAAGCCGCACTGCGGTGCGGCCGGGCATCTCCTGCCCGAACCCGACAGCTCACCTCGTAGGCGCGGGAGAGGACCCACCATGCCCGCCACCGGGAAGCACCGCCGTACGAAGAACTCGCCGCTCGCCCGAGGGATCGCCGCCGTCGGCGCGGGGGGCGCCGTACTCGCCCTGCCGCTGCTCGGCGCGACGACCGCGCACGCCGCGCCGGCCGCCGCCCCGGCGAAGGCGAAGGCGGTCTCCGCGAAGACCGCCGCCGCCCCGCAGAAGGGCCCGCTGCACTATTTCGTGATCGCGGGCGACACCCTCTCCCGGATCGCCGAAGTGCATTCCATCGAGGGCGGCTGGAAGAAGCTCTACGAGGACAACCGGAACGTGATCGGTGAGGACTCGTCACATATCCGCCCGGGACTGAAGCTCACCATCGGCTCCAAGAACCCCGCCAAGGCCCAGCCCGCCTCCGCCGCCAAGAGCACGGCCGCCGCGGACCGTTCCGCCACCCCCGCCCGCGCCGACCGCTCCGCCGCGCGCACGGCCGTCGCGAAGACCACCAGCTACCCGAACAACCTCGACGGCTGGATCCGCGAGTCCCTCGCGGTCATGGCCAAGCACGGCATCCCCGGCACGTACCAGGGCATCCACCGCAACATCATGCGCGAGTCCTCCGGCAACCCCCTCGCCATCAACAACTGGGACTCCAACGCCGCCGCGGGCATCCCCTCCAAGGGCCTGCTCCAGGTCATCGACCCGACGTTCCGCGCCTACCACGTGCCCGGCACCTCGACCGACTCCTACGACCCCGTCGCGAACATCACGGCCGCCTGCAACTACGCGGCTGCGCGCTACGGTTCGATCGACAACGTGTTCGGCGCCTACTGACCGCCCCGCGGGGCCGGACCGCCCACGGGCCGGCCCTGCCGGCCCGCCCCCGCCGGAATTCGCTGGATAACCGCCTGCCGCCCGCCCACCATGGACACCGACCGAAACCAGGCCGGGAGTGAGTGGACATGCGCGTGCAGTACCCCCGTACGCCCCATCTGCCCTGGTCGCCCGGTGCCGCGCCCGACGACGTGCGCACCGGCGGCCTGGCAGGGCTGCGGGGCCGCGAGGTGGTGGTCACCGAGAAGCTCGACGGGGAGAACACCACCCTCTACCGGGACGGGCTCCACGCCCGCTCCCTCGACTCCGGCCACCACCCCTCCCGCGCCTGGGTCAAGGCCCTCCAGGGGCGCATCGGCCCGGCCCTCGCGCCGGGCCGCCGCATCTGCGGGGAGAACCTCTACGCCCGGCACTCCCTGGCGTACGGGCGGCTCGACAGCTGGTTCTACGGGTTCTCGGTCTGGGACGGAGACCACTGCCTGCCCTGGGACCGGACCGTCCGCTTCCTGCACGGCCTCGGCATCCCCGTGCCGCCCGTCCTCTGGCGCGGCATCCTCGACGACCGGGCCGAGCGCCGACTGCGGTCCCTGCGCCCGGACACGGCCCGCCAGGAGGGGTACGTCGTACGGGACGCCGGGGGCTTCGACCGCTCCGCCTTCCCCCACCGGGTGGCCAAATGGGTCCGCCCGGGGCACGTCACCACCGACAGCCACTGGATGCACGGCGCGGTGACCCCCAACGGCCTCGGCCCCGCCGCCGCCCTCTGGACGGTCCGCTCGGGCGCCGCCCCCGACCCCGCGGACCTGCTCCACGCCGTGGGCCTGACGACACCACCCCAGGACACGGCCGCAGCCGCGCCCCGGACCGACGGCCGATCCGGGGACCGCACCGGTGGCCGAGGTCCCGCCCTGTCCGCCGACCGTGTTCCGCACCCGGGCGCGGACCTTGTCGAGGACGGCCGGGCCCCCGGCCCGGAGGCAGCCCCGGCACCTGCCCCAGGCCGGGCACCCGACCTGGCCGCGGTCCCAGCGGAGGGGCGCTCCGCCGACGGACCCGTGGGCGTACCCGCCGGGCCCGCGAGCGGGCCCGCGACCGAATCCGCAGCCCCCGCCTCAGCCCACGCCGCCAGCGGAAGCATCGCCAGTCCCCGGCCCGGCGCCGCCCGCAGTGGTGCCCCCGACCCCACCAGGGGCGTCCCCGACCCCGCCGATCCCCGGGTCCGGGAGGCGCTTGCCGAGGTGTCGGACCGGCTCGGGCTGGCCGGCCGGACCGGTGACGCCCGGCTCGCCGGTACCCTCGCCGTCCTGCTGCGGACCGTGCCGCGCGCCCGGCTGGCCCCCCGCCTCGCCCGCACCCTCGGGATGCCGCTGGCCCGCCGCACCGCCGACCTCGCCGGGCTGCACCCCGTACTCCACCGCCCGTACCCCGACGAGCACCGGCGGGCGGGGCTGGTCCGGCTGTCCTTCGCCGCCGACCTCGGCGTCCTGCACGCCGTGGCCGCGGCGGCCCTCACCGCCCACCCCGGCACCGGCACCGGCCCGGAAGGTGCCGCCGAGCTCCGGGAGGCCCGGGAGCACACCGAGTGGTCCGCCCTCTTCGCCGAGGACGCCGGGCTGCTCGTCCCCGACCCCCTCGCCGCCCTGCGCACCGGGCTGCGGGAGGCCCTCGCCGGACTCGACCCCGACACCGCCGACCACTGCTGGGCGCGCGCCCGCGAGGCCTTCGCCCTCGGCCGGATCGGCACCGCCGCGGAGGCCGTCGCCGCCACCTGGGGGCTGCGCACCACACGCCACCCCCGCCTCGTCCACCTCACCGGCCCCGCCGGCAGCGGCAAGAGCACCTTCACCGCCACACTCCCGGCGACCCACACCCGCGTCAGCCTCGACGACCTCCGCCAGGCCCGCGGCTCCCGCGCCGACCAGCGCGCCAACCGCGCCGTGCTCGCCGAGGGCCTCGACCGGCTCGACGCCGCCCTCGCCCGCGGGGAGGACGCGGTCTGGGACGCCACCTCCCTCGGGCCGCGCCAGCGCGCGCTGGTCCACGCCGTCGCCGCCCGCCGCGGGGCCCTGACCACCCACGCCGTACTGCTCGCGGACGAGACCGAACTGCTGCGCCGCAACGCCGTCCGCACCCACCCGGTGCCGGAGGCGGTCCTGCGTGAGCAGGTGCACCGCTACGAGCCGCCGTACCCCGGACAGGCGCACCGCACCTGGTACGTGGGGACCGGCGGCGCCGTAGAGGACACCGACGGGGTACTGAACGGGGACACGGACTGATGCGCACCAGCGAGGAGATCTTCCACCGGGTCCGCTGGGACCCCCGCTTCGACCCGGCGCGCTTCGTGCTCGGCATCGGCCAGCGCGGCGCCGCACCCAAGCGGATCCCGCTCGCCGCCTTCACCCCCGGCGGCGACATCCCCTGGCACCGCGTCCTGTTCGTCGAGGCCGACGGCGAGACCGTCTGGGACCGCGCGACCGGCACCGACGCCCTGGACGCCACCGCGGCCGGCCGGGCCCGCCGCCCACGGCTGCTGCGCGCCCCGTTCTTCACCGCGCGCACCCCGCACCGCCGGGACCGGGCGGGGGACTGGCGCCCCGCGGAGCCCGAAGCCACCGCCCCCGGACCCGCCGCTCCCGCACCGGCCCCCGCCCGGGTACGCGTCCTGACCTGGAACACCCTCTGGGACCGCTACGACTGCGAGCGCATCGCCACCGCCCGCCGCCGGCCCCTCCTCCTCGCCGCTCTGGAGGCGGCCGACGCCGACGTGATCGCCCTACAGGAGGTCGAACGCCCCCTGCTCGACCTCCTCCTGCGAGAGCCGTGGGTGCGCGGCCACCACACCCTGGGTACGGATCCGCGCGGCCGGGACGTGGAGACGTACGGGCTGCTGCTGCTCAGCCGGCTGCCCGTACAGGAGGCCGGGGTGCACGCGCTCGGCCCGCACAAGGCCGTCACCGCGGTCACGGTCGCCACCGCCGCGGGCCCGCTCGTGGTCGCCGCCACCCACCTGACCAGCGACCACTCGGAGAACGGCCCGGCCCGCCGGCGCGCCGAACTGGCCCGCCTCGCCGAGGGCCTGTCCGGCCTGGCAGCACCGTACGTCCTGCTGGGCGACTTCAACGACGGTACGGAGGCCCCCGGCGGACCGGGAGCGGCCCTGGGCCTGGCCGACGCGTGGACCCAGGCCCGCGGCCCCCGCGACCCCGCCCCCACCTTCGACCCGGCCGCCAACCCGCTCGCCGCCGTCTCCTCCCTCACCGGCCGGGTCTCGCGCCTCGACCGCATCCTCCTGGGCGGCCCCGGGCTGAGCGCCGTCGGCGCCGCCCGCATCGGGGACGCACCCGACCCGCAGGGCCTCTTCCCGTCCGACCACTACGGGGTGACGGCCGATCTGCTGCTGCTGGCGGACGGGGACGCGGGCCGCCCGGACGCGGTGGGCGGAGCCGTGGAGGCGGCGCCGGACGGATCCGCGGAGGCCGCCCCGGGCCGCGCGGCTGCGGGCCGCCGCCCGCAGCGGCGCCGGGACGGTCGGGACCACCGGGACGGCCGGGCCCCGGCCGCCGCGGGACCGAACCGGCCCGAGCGGTCGGCCCTCGCGCCTCGCGCAGGGGAACCAGGACACGCGACGACCGCCCCCGCCGGCAGCCGCGCCCCCGCCACCCTCGCCGCCAGCGGCGCCACCCCCGCCGACACGCTGGACACCGTCCCCGTCCCCCGTACCGCCGTCGCGTGGATCCCGCCGGCCGACCTGTGGCCCGCCCTGCAAGCCGTACGGACCGCGCACGATCCGCAGGTCGACCGCTGGCCCCCGCACGTGAACCTCCTCTTCGGGTTCGTCCCGGAGGCCGAGTTCGAGCGTGCCGCGCCCCTCCTCGCCGCCGCCGCGGCGGAGTCGGCCCCCTTCACCGCCCGCCTCGAAGGCGTCCACACCTTCGGCCACCGCGAGGACGCCACGGTCTGGCTCGACCCGGCAGCCGCGGGGGAGGAGCCGTGGGCGGCGCTGCACGCGGCCCTGGCCCGCCGGTTCCCGCGCTGCGGCCACCGCGCCGGCCACGGCGGCACCCAGGCCTTCACCCCGCACCTCACCCTCGCCCGCAGCCGCGACCCGCAGCGCCTCGCCGCCTCCTGCGCGGCCCGGCTTGCCCCCGTACACGCGCGCGTCGGTGAGCTCGTACTGCTGTCCCGGCGCGGCGCCGAACCGATGCGCGTCCGCGCCGTGGTCTCCCTGGGCACGGGCGCCTTCCGCTGGACCGACGGCCCCGCAGACCCAGCCCCTCCCGCCGCCACAGCCCCCACGGCGGCCCGTTCCGCGCAGACGGCGGCCGACGCGCTCGCGCGCATCCGGTCCGCCCTGCCCGACGCGGTCGTCCACACGGCCGGCTCCCGCCGCATGGGCTGCGGGGCCCCCGGCGCGGACCTCGACCTGGTCGCCGCGGTCCCCGGTGCGCCCGCCCCCGAGCGGATCCGCTCCCTGGTCCGCGAGGCCCTGCCCGGCCTCTCCCGCATCCGCGAGGTCACCGGGCCCCGCGGCCCCGGCCTGCGGGCCCGCCTCGACGGCCTGGGCATCGACCTCGGCATCGTGCCCACCGGCGCGGTCGCACCGGCCGAGGCCGTGGCCCGCCGCACCGGACTGGGGGAGGCGGCGGCCCTCGCGCTGAGCGCGGTCACCGACGCCGACGCGGTACGGGCGGCCGTCCCGGAGTCCCACCGGGAGGCCTTCGCGCACCTGGCCCGCCAGGTGAAGCAGTGGGCGGCGGCCCGCGGCCTGGACTCGGCCCCCTTCGGCGGCCTCCCGGGCCTCGCCTGGTCCGTCCTGGCCGCCATCACGGTCGCGGAGTGGCCGGCGGGCCCGCCCCGACCCGCATCCGCACCCGCCCCGCCTGCGATCCCGGACCGGACCCCACAGCCCGCGGCCCCGCAGGGCCTTGAGAACCGGACTCCGGACGGGCCCGCGGACCTGCCTGCCGACAGGCCTGCGGACGGGCCCACCGAGGGAACCGAGGATGTAGGAAGCCACCGCGCAGGAGCCGTCCCCGCAACGGACCTGCTCCGTCACTTCTTCGCCACCTGGGCCGCCCGGGACTGGCGCGACCCGGTCGCCCTGCCGGGTACGGCCGCCCCGGTCGCCCCCGCTGCGGAACCGGCTGCGGGATCCGCCCCGGCACCCGCCCCCGTGACCGTCCTGACCCCCACCACCCCCGTCCGCAGCTGCACCGCCCAGGTCGGACCGTCCGGCCGCGACCTCCTCACCGAGGAGCTGTACCGCGCCTGGGAGCTCCTGGAGCAGGCCGCAGCCGACCCCGCATCCCCCGACCCGTGGCCGCACCTGACGGCCCCGCCGCCCCTCCACCGCCGCCACGCCGCCTGGGCGGTCGTCACCGTACGCCCGCAGCGCCGCGCGGAGTTCGAGGACTGCGACGGCCGCGCCCGCGGCCGCATGCGCGCCCTGCTGAGCGCGCTGGAAGCGGCGGGCGCGACGGGACTCCACGCATGGCCGCACCCGTACGCCCAGGCCGACGGCGTACTCCACTACGCCGTCGGCCTGGGCCCGAACCCCCCGGAGCCCGCCGCGCTCACCCCCCTCCTCGACTCCTGGGCCCGCCACCTCCCCGGAGTGGAGGCGACCCTCGAACCGGGCGGCGCGGTGGCGACCCTGGCCTGAGGTGCACCCCGCTGCCTAGCGGATGCCGTTGTAGACCTGCCAGCCCGTACCCAGCTTCGTCTTGGCCTGGAAGGTTCCCTTGCCGGTGCCGGACCAGCGCCACACGCCGCCCGCCGTGTCGCGGGCCACCAGGTCGGGCAGCCCGTCGCCCGTCAGGTCGCCGGTGCCGACGACCGCGTTGTACGCGCCGCCGCCCCAGTTGCTCGCGAGCAGCGTGCGCGGGCCGAACTTTCCGCCCCCCGTGCCGTACGACCGCCACAGCTCGTCGGAGGTGTCCTGGAGGAGGAGGTCGCCGATGCCGTCGCCGTTGAGGTCTCCGGCGCCGGCGATGTGCTTGTACGCCTTGAAGCCGGAGCTCAGTCCGGTGCGCGGGGCGAGGATCCCGGCGGCGGTGGTCGTGTAGAGGTAGAGGCCGCCGGTCTTCGGGTCGCGGGCGACGAGGTCGGGGCGGCCGTCCTTGTTGACGTCGCCGACGCCGGTGAGCTGGTCGTAGGCGTTCCAGCCCCTGCCCAGGACCTTGTACGGGCTGGTGGGCTTGAGGACGGCCCCGCAGGCGGGGGTGTAGCGGCGCATCTCGCCGTTCGCGAGGCGGACCAGGGTGTCGTTGCAGCGGTCGCCGTTCATGTCGCCCATGGGGACGGGCCGGAAGCCGGCCGGCCAGCCGCTGCTGGTGGTGCTGCCGCTGAAGTTGCCCGAGCCCGCGTGCCCGTAGGGGACGCGCAGGTTCGTGGCGGTGGTCTGGAACAGGTCGCCGGTGCCGTCGGGGGTGCCGGTGCGGGAGCCGAAGTCCCGGTGCACGGCGGCCCCGCCGGTGACCGCGAGGGTTCCGGTGGCGAGCGGGGTGACGGTGGGCGCCTGCGGTCCGCGGGCCGTCAGGCGCCAGGTCAGCGGGCCGTTGGGGGCGACGGCGCCGGAGTCCGTACGGCCGTTCCACTTGAGCGCGATCCGCTGCCGGCGCTGGTCGTCGGTGAAGGTCTTGACGACCTTGCCCGTACGGTCGGCGAGGGTGACCTGCCAGGAGTCGGCGAGCTGGCTGAGCTGCCACACGGGGTTCCACGCCACGGTCGAGGCGGTGCTGCCGGCGAGGGCCGCGGTGTCCGGGACGGTGGACGAGACGAGCCCGATCCGCGGTCCGAAGGCCGTACGGGAGGACTGCGGGCCGTCCGCGGAGTTCCACAGCAGGGTCGCGGAGCGGTCGGGGCCCGCCGCGATCTGCGTGGTCTCCCCCCACGGGCTGTTGTGGCGGTCGTGCGGGACCGTAGCGGGCGCGGTCCACGCGTCGTCGCCGGAGGTGCGGGCGGCGGTGACCACCTGGCCCCAGACCCCGCCTTCGGAGGGGTAGCGCCTCTCGGTCCAGGCCACGCGGACGGTGCCGTCCGGGCCGATGCCCGCGTCGACGAAGCTGTCCGCGGAGCCCCTGCTGACCAGGGTCTTCGTCCAAGTGCCGCGGTCGGCCGTGAGGGTGGCCGACTGGACGGTCTGGCTGACCCAGTCGCCGCGGTCGCGCCACTCCCACCAGACGGCGGTCACATCGCCGTCGGGGGCGATCAGCGGCTCCGGCACCGTGACGGGCGAGTCGCTGAAGTCGGCCGGAATGTACGAGCGCGCGCTCCACGCCGCGCCGGGCCGCTTGACGGAGGCGAACACGGTGCCGTCGCCCTCGACCAGGACCGACCACGCCAGGACGAACGTACCGTCCGGGCCCGCGCCCGCGTTCAGGAAGCCCGTCCCCTCCTCCGGGGCCGCCGCGACGGCGGGGGCGCTCCAGGCGCCGCCGGTCCCCTTGCGCTCCGACACGGAGATGCCGGCCAGGCCGTCCGCCCCGGTGAGCCGGTAGGCGACCAGGGCGTCCCCGGCGGGCGTCTGCGCCACGTCGGCCCGGTCGATGCTCCCGGCCCCGGCGACGGCTACGGCGATCGGGGCCGGAGCGCCCCAACTCCCTTGACCGGCACGGGAAGCGGCGTACACGCCGGAGGACGCGCCGTCCGCCGCGGCCGCGGACCAGACGGCGAGCGCGGTGCCCTCGGGGCCCGCCGCCACCTGGAAGGAGTCGACGACGCTGCCGGCGGCGGAGGCGAGCAGCTCCTGCGGCGCGGACCGGGTCAGCCCCTGGAACGAGACGCTCACCAGCCGCGTGGCCGGGGCGGGTCGACCCTGTCCGGCGTCCGCGGACTCCGCCCACACCGCGGTGGCCCCGCCCGAGGCGTCGGCGGTCAGGCGGAGGGGCAACCGCGCGGAGACCCCGCCGGCCAGGCGCTGCGCGGCGCCCCAGTGGTCGGTGTCGGCCGCCCGGACGGCGGCGTAGAGGTCGTCCCCCTCACGCCACAGCGACACGGCCGAGCCGTCCGTACGCACGACCAGCTCGGTCGCCTGCGGGCTGTACTCGTCCCCGCCGACGCCGACGGGGACGTTCCACCCGGGAACGGCCGCGGCCCGGGCCGGATTCGCGGCGAGCAGCGGAACCACGAGACCGCCGGAAACGACCATCGAGGCGGTGGCAACGGCGGCAGCCAGCCGCCGGCGGGTCGTGCGGGTACGTACGTGCATGGAGCGGTTTCCTCTTCCCCGTGACGGTTCTCGATCGAAACGATCAAGAACCCAGACCGCCGAGCCGCCCGGACGGTTGTACGCCGATTCCGAGAACTTTCCGCTCCGGCTGCCGCCCGTGCCATCCCAGGAACCGGTACGGGTGAGGGCGCCGCGCGCCACGTCGGAGACCAGCTCGGCGTCGAGGACCAGGTGGTACGAACCCTCCCCGGCCTGGACCAGGTTGTCAGGGCTGGCCGGTTGATTCCGCATGCGGGCACGTTGACGTGCGGTAGCCCGCGGGTAGCGGAGTTGCCGGCCGGCTGTGCGGCTCATGCGATTTCCTGCATGCGGAGCTGCTGTCCTCGGGGGGCCCCGCAGACGCGTGCGTGCCGCCCGTTCCCGCCGGGTGGCGGGGGACGGGCGGCACGCGGTCGAGGTCCGGGGCCGGTCGTAAGCCGGTCAGTGCTGGTGGCCGCGGCTGTGGCGCAGCGGGGTCAGTTGTTCGATGTCGTAGCGGGTCCGGAGGTCCGCGATGGCCTGTTCGTCCAGGGGGCCCGGGGCGGACAGGATGGCGAAGAGCTCCTCGAAGTAGCGTTCGTGGTCGGGTGGGGGAGAGGACTGGAAGAACATGCGGGCCGGGTCGGCGGAGTGGTTCGCGAAGGCGTGGGGGCAGCCCGGGGGGACCACGATGACGGTGCCCGGGCCCGCCCGGACGGGGCCCCGGCCCGTGGGGGAGCGCCAGGTGTGCCAGTCCTCGGTGGTGCGGACCCTCGGTTCGAAGGCGAGGACGTCCAGTTCTCCTTCCAGTACGTAGAACAGCTCCTCGCTGTGCGTGTGGACGTGGGCGCCGACGTCGAATCCGGGCGGCACCACCACCTCGAAGGACGAGGCGACCTGGGAGTGCTCGCCCGTCACCTTGAAGGTGACCTCCTGGGCGGGCGTGGTGAGGGTCCGGCCGTGCCCGGCGGGCACCAGGAGCCCGTCGGGGGAGCTCGCGAAGACCGTCACCACGCCACCGGCAATCCCTCGGGCCCGCGGATCAGCGCGCCCGGCCGCCACTTCAGCTCGGACTCCGGCACCGCGAGCCGCAGCCCGGGGAACCGGTCCAGCAGCGCGTCGACCATCAGCTCCGCCTCCAGCCGGGCCAGCAGCCCGCCCAGGCAGTAGTGCGGTCCGTACCCGAAGGACACGTGCGGGTTGGGGGAGCGGTCGAGGAGGATCTCCTCCGGGTCCGGGAAGACCTCCGGGTCCCGGTTCGCCGCGAGGTACGAGACGTACACCGCCTCGCCCGCCCGGATGTCGTGACCGGCGACGGTCACGTCCTCCATCGCGATCCGCGACAGCCCCACAGCGCTGCGGTGCGGGATGTAGCGGAGCAGCTCGTCCAGGGCGGTCGGCCGCAGCTCCGGCGACTCCCTTAGCCGCGCGGCCAGTTCGGGCCGGCTCAGTAGGATGTACGCCATGTTCCCGGTGTTGTTGGTGACCGCCTCGCCGCCGATCTGGATCAGCAGGGCCAGGCCCACCGCCTCGGAGGCCGTGACCTCCCCCGCGGCGACGGCCGTGCCGAGCAGGCCGACGATGTCCTCGCCGCCGCTGCCGCGCCGCTGCTCCAACAGGCCGGAGAAGTAGGCGGACATGTGGTCCTTGGCGGCCTCGCTCGCCTTCGCGCCGGCGGAGGAGGAGAGGATGAGCGCGGTCCACTCGTGCAGCTGCGGCCGGTCCTCCCCGGGTACGCCCATCAGCTCGCAGACCACCGCCAGCGGGAACGGCGCGAGCATCCGCTCGGTCAGGTCGGCCGGCGGGCCGTCGCGCAGCATCCCGTCGACCAGCTCGTCGAGCATCCCGCGGGCCCGCTCGCGCAGCCGCTCCACACCCCTGGTGGTGAAGGCGGGTGCCACCGCCCGGCGCAGCCGGGTGTGGTCCGGCGGATCCTCAAAGCCCACCGCCCCGTCCACCGGGATGAAGTGCGGTGCCAGCCGGGTGACGTTGTGCGAGACGACGGCCTTGCGGCTGAAGCGCCGGTCGTTCGTCACCATCCGCACGTCCTCGTAGCGCGAGACCATCCACGCCCAGCCGTTCCCGTTGGGCAGCTGGATCCGGGTGACCGGTCCCTCGCGCATCAGGTTCGCCAGGACGGGGTCGAAGTCGACCCCGCGCAGCTCCTGCGCCGGCCACTCGCGTACGGGCGGCAGGGCCGGATCCCGGGCCCGGTCCGCATCCGCGCCCGTACCCGGGCCGTTGACCGGGCAGCCGCCCCGGCCCGCGGCCGGGTTCGCACCCGGCCGCGGACCGGCGGCGCCCGCCGTCTCAGTCGACATGCAGCGACTCCCTGGCCACGAGCAGGTCGAGCTCCCGGTCCTCCGGGGAGGTCCAGCAGCCGAGCGAGATCTCCGCGGTGATCCCCGGGCCGAACCCGGCGAGCAGCCCGCGCGCCGCGTCGGCGGCCCCGCCCTCGTCGAACATCCTGCGCAGCGCGTCCAGCACCACCGCACTCGCGATGTTGCCGTACTCCGTCAGGGTGGCCCGGCTGAACCGGAAGGCCTCCGGGGCCACGCCCAGGAACCGGCTCAGGTCGTCCAGGATCCTCGGACCGCCCGCGTGGATGATGTAGAAGTCCAGGTCGGCGGCGTCCCACCCGTGCAGTCCGGCCAGCTGCTTGAGGGCCGGAGCCAGCGGCTCCATCGTGCCCGGCACCCGCCGGTCCAACTGGAAGTGGAACCCCGTCGAGCGGACGTCGTACGCGATCCAGTCCTCGGTGTCCGGGACCAGGTACGAGCCGTTGCGCTGGAGCTCGACCCCCGTGCCCCCGCGGCCGCGGACGACGGCGGCGGCCACGCCGTCGCCGAAGAGGCCGTTCGAGAGCAGGTTGCCCACCTCCAGGTCGGAGGGCTGGTAGCACAGCGAGCAGAACTCGCAGGCCACGATCAGGGCGTTCGCCTCCGGGTAGGCGGTGCAGAAGTCGTGCGCCCGGTTGATCGCGGATCCGCCTGCGGCGCAGCCGAGTTGGGCGATCGGGATCTGCCGGCAGTCGGTCCGGAAGCCCATCTTGTTGATCATCCAGGCGGTCAGCGCCGGCATGGTGAAGCCGGTGCACGACACGTAGACGATCGCGTCGATGTCGCTCGCGCGGAGTTCGGCGTCCTCCAGGGCCGCCCGTACGACGGCCGGTACGCGCGCCTTCGCCTCGGTGACGTAGGCGGCGTTGCGGTGCTCGAAGCCCGGATGCCTCAGCGTCTCCTCGATGGGGCGCACGAGGTGGCGCTTCTCGACGCCGGTGTTCCGGATGAGCCGGAGGGCCAGGTCGAGCTGGGGGTGATCCGCGTGGACGGAGCGGGCGAGTTCGAGCGTCTGCTCCATGGTGATCACATGCTCGGGCACGGACACCGTCGGTCTGCACAGAGTAGCCATCGCGTGGGGTCTCCTTTCGCGTCCCGACACAGCCTCACGGACGCCGGATGAATGCGCGCGTCGAGCGGACCGGGTGCCACCTGGGCCAATCCGGTGACATCCGGGCGTGTCGGGGCCGGAATGCGGGCGAACGGGAAGGGATCGCTCCACCGCGCCCACACGGGTCCGGTCACCGTGCGTCACCTACGCCCTGACCGGCCCGGGCCCGGCGCGGCCCCCGTGAACACCCCCGCGAGCACCCCTCGCCACGACCCCTGGGAGACCCGAGATGACCTCAGACCCGGATACCGCCGTTCGGACGACGCAGGAGCCGGCGCCGGGCGGCTGTCCGCAGGCGGCCGAGGGCGTGCACTTCTGGCGCCTGGCGGACCTGGAGGCCCTGGACTTCGACCCGTTCCTCCACGACCGGCTGCGCGAGACCCGCGCCGCCCGCATCCGGATGCCGTACGGCGAGGACTCGGCCTGGCTCATGACCCGGTACGCGGACGTCAAACAGGTGACGACGGACCCCCGCTTCAGCCGCGGGGAACTGGTCGGCCGTACGGTCACCGCCTCCTCGCCGCACGCCATCGCCTCCCTCAAGGCCTCCCTGAACTACGCCGACCCGCCCCGCCTCAACGTGCTGCGCCGCGTCGTGGCCCGCGCCTTCACCGGCAAGAGCATGATGCGGCTGCGGCCCGTGGCCCAGCAGACCGCCGACGCGCTCCTCGACCGGATGGAGGAGCACGGCCCGCCCGCCGACCTGGTCGAGCACCTCCACGGCCCGTTCCCCCTCGAAGTGGTCAGCGACCTCCTCGGCGTACCCGAGGAGATGCGCCGCAACATGACCGACTGGGCGAACGTCATCATGGCCCCCGGAGCGGCCCCCGCCCGCAGCGCCGACGCCAAGACCACCGTCCGCGACAGCGTGGTCGACCTGCTCAACCTGCGCCGTCAGGAGCTCCGCGACCGGCAGGAGGGCCCGGACGACCTCGGCGGGGTCCTCGCGGCCGCAGCCGAGTCCGGGGAGATCAGCGAGGCCGAGGCCGTCTCCCTCGCCACCGCGATCCTCGTCAGCGGGGCGCACGCGGTGCGCAACAACAGCGCCAACATGGTCTTCGCGCTCCTCACCCATCCGGAGCAGCTCGAACGGCTGCGCGCCGAACCGGACATGGTCCCGCAGGCCGTCGACGAGCTGCTGCGCTACATCCCCCACCGCAGCGGGGTGGGCCTGCCGCGCGTGGCCATGCAGGACGTGGAGATGGCCGGGGTGACCATCCGGGCCGGGGAGGCCGTCTACGCCTCGTACCTCGCGGCCAACCGGGACCCGGCCGTCTTCCCCGAGCCCGACCGCATCGACTTCGACCGCGGGCCCATCGCCCACATGTCCTTCGGCAACGGCCCGCACCACTGCGTCGGCTCGATGCTCGCCCGCATGGAGTCCGAGATCGTCCTCGAGACCCTCCTCGCCCGCTACCCCCGGCTCGCCCTCGCGGTCCCGCCGGAGAGCCTCGAATGGCAGACCGGCGCGCTGATCCGCGGGCCCCGCACCCTGCCGGTGACCTGGTGAGCGGCCCCCACGAGATACGGGTGGTCGGCGGGGACCCGGACCACATAGAGGTGGCGGCGCTCACCGCCGCCCTCCTCTACCTGGTCCGCCGCGGGTGCCTGGAGGAGGCGGCGCACGTCCAGCACGTGCTGCACCACCGGCCCGCGGCGGGCACCCGCCGGCCCACCTGGGACCACAGCAGACCGGGCCCTGCCCATCCGGCCAACTCCTGGCAGGCCCGGGCCCACCGGGTCTACTTCTGAAGCCGGGCCCGCTTCTGGGACCAGGTCCCCCCTGCGCAGCCGGGCCCGTACGAAGAACCGGGCCCCCGCCCTGCCGCACGTACGGCAGAAGGGCAGGGACCCGTACGGCTCACGGGCCGGGGCCCGTACGACAGCGGATCAGGGGCAGCCGGAGACCGAGCTGCGGATCCGCTCGCCGGTCGAGGCGTGGGCGACGGTGCACTCGTCCACGCCCGGACCGCCGTCCACCTGGCCCCAGCCGGGGCCGATGGTCAGCGCCTTCGCGGGCTGCGGCGCGCCCTGCGAGGTCGTCGGCTGCTCCGAACGGGCCCGGATCTTGTCCTTGCCCGGCCCGCCCTGGATGACGCCCGAGGACTCCAGGCCCACCGACTTCGGCTCGATGACGTCGTCCTCGCTGCCGCCGACCACCCGGCCGCCGAGGTCCACGTTCCCGGTGCGGATGATGTCCTTGCCGTCGTTGCCGAAGACCTGGCCGCCGCCGCGCTGGTACTCGCCCGGCTGGCCGAGCACGCTGCCGGTGGTGATGGTGTCGTCGCCGTGGTCGCCGTGCACGTTGGCCCCGAACTCGGCCGTGCCCACCACGAGGGCGGTGGTGATCGTGTCGTCGCCGAACCCGCCGCGCACCATGGCGCTGCCCTTGCGGGGGAAGAGGTTGTTCACCTGGATGGTGTCGTCCCCGTCGCCCCCGAGCACGGAGGAGTCGACCACCATGCCCTTGACGCGGATGTTGTCGTTCCCGGCGCCGCCCCACAGGACGACGTTCTCGACATCGCCCTCGCACATGATCGTGTCGGGGCCGGAGGTCCCGTTCACCTGCGGACCGGGAGGCGCCTCGACCCCGTTGACGGTGCACCAGTGGGCGGGCAGGTCCGCGGCCCGGGCGGGGGCTGCGGCCTGTGCGGGGGCGGCGCACAGCAGCCCCGCGGCGATGACGGAGGTGGCCAGGACGTGGGTCGCGATGCGCAGGGGCGCGGGTGGCATGGGAACTCCCGGACGTGGGTGGGGGCTTCGGCGTGGCCGGCGTGGCCGGTCAGTGGTTGACGCAGACGTTGCCGGCGGCCGGGTTCAGCGCGCCGAGCAGGTTGACCGAGTTGCCGCAGACGTTGATCGGCACGTGGATCGGGATCTGGACCACGTTGCCGGAGAGCACCCCCGGGGAGCCGACGGCGACACCCTCGGCGTGCGCGTCGGCGACGGCGGTTCCACCGGCGGCGAGGAGGCCCGCGGCGGCGAGGGCCAGAGCGGCGATGGAGGTACGGATACGCATGGTCGACTCCCTAGGGGGGTTCGGACGGACAGCGACGATGTAACCGCGGCCGGGCGGGCGGTAGCGCTGATTGATCCGGTAGAGGGCGGGCCTTGGGCCGTCCGGCGCAGCGGGGGCCGGGCCCTGCGCCTGCGCGCGTGCGGGTGCCCGTACCGGTACGGGCTTCAGGTGACGGCCTCCGTACGCACCGCACCCGCTGAACCTGCCACCCCCGCCGCCCCCGCCGGACCCGCCACCCCCGCCGGTCCTGTCGTGGCGGGCCCCGCCAGGGCGCTGCCCGCCAGCCAGCTGCGCCAGTCCAGGTTCCAGTCCCCGAAGCCGTTCCCGAACGGCGCCATGGGCCGGCCCCCGCTGTTGACCACCTCGACGATGTCCCCCTCGCGCACCGTCCGGAAGAACCACGCGGCGTCCGCGGTGCTCATCCCCGTGCACCCGTGGCTGACGTTCTCCTCGCCCTGGGCCGCCACCGACCAGGGCGCGGCGTGCACGTACTCCCCGCTCCAGGTCACCCGCGTGGCCCAGTGCACCTTCAGGTCGTAGTACTCGCGCGTGCCGCGCTTGATGCCGATCGAGTCCCCCCGCATCCGCACCCTGCGCTCCTTGCGCAGCACCACCTTGATCCCGCTGCGGGTCAGGAACCCGGCCTTGCCCGTGGTCACCGGGAGGGTCCGCAGCACGCGGCCGTTGCGGCGTACGGTCATCCGGTGCGCGGCCGAGTCGGTCAGGGCCTCCACCCGGTCGCCGATGACCAGCCGCAGCGGGGCCGAGGGCCCGCCGTGCCGCCCGTCGCCCAGGTCCACCCCGTCGAGCCCGCTGCGCACCCGGATGAGGGTGTGCGCCGGCCAGTACGTCCGGGGGCGGTAGTGGAGTGTACGGTCGTCCACCCAGTGCCAGGAGCCCTCGACGCGCGGCTCGGAGCCGACCTGGAGCGCCCGCTCCACCCGCGCGCGGACGTCGCGGTCGGCGGCCGGGACCCGCCCGCTGAGCTCCGCCGTGACGATCTGCCCCGCCCCGTACGTGCCGGAGCGCGGCCCGAACACCGCCGACAGCCGCTCCCCGCCGTCCGCGGCGGCGGTGGTGAAGGCGAAGGTCGCGCCGACCGGGGTGCCCGCCGCGTTCTCCGTGCCCACGTGCACCGTGTACGTCTCACCGGCCCGCATCGGCTCGGTGTTGAGCCAGCGCCGGCCGTCGGGCCCGGTCCGCCCGCCGAGCCGCCGCCCGCGCCCGTCGCGTACCGTCACCTCGCCCAGCACCCCAGGCCCGGCGAGCGCGATGTCGAGCGGCCCGGCCGGATCCGTGGCCGGCCCCGGAGCCGATGCCGCCCGGGCCCCGCCCCCGCCGTACGCGGCCCAGGGCAGGACGGCGCCGGCCCCGCGCACGGTGGCGAGCACCTTCTGCTGCCGCCAGCCGGGGCACAGCCCCGAGCGGAAGGCACCCGCGGCCGCGCACGAACCGGCGCCGGGCCCCGCGCCGGACCCGGCCTCGCCCTCCAGCACCCGCCCGACCAGCAGCACCACCGGGGCCCGCAGCCCCGCCCGCGCCCCGGCCCCCTGGGCCCCCGGCCCGCCGGCCCGCAGCCCCGCCCCGGCCGCCGCGGCCTGCGGGGCCGCCCCTGCGGCCGGTTCGGCGGCCCCGGCCAGGAGGCTCCCCGCCACCGCGACCGCCGCCCCCCACACCGCGGCCCGCCGGCCCCCGCGCACCCGCCGCACCCTGCGCACCCGCGTCATCACCACTGCCCTCCCAGGCTCGCCACCGAGGTCGGCAGCATCAGACCGGGCCCGGACCGAATTGATGATCATGGACCCGGATCTGCGGCCGAACGGGACCGCCAAGAGGACTCGGACGGAGCAGCGGTCAGCCGCCGAGGAAGCTGAGCCGCACCTGCCGGTGCGGATTGTCCTTGTTGGTGTCCACCAGGCAGACGGACTGCCAGGTGCCCAGCTGGAGGCGGCCCGCCACCACCGGGAGGGTGGCGTGCGGCGGTACGAGGGCCGGCAGGACGTGGTCCCGGCCGTGGCCGGGGGAGCCGTGCCGGTGCTGCCAGCGGTCGTCGGCCGGGAGGACGGTGTGCAGGGCGGCGAGGAGGTCGTCGTCGCTGCCCGCGCCCGTCTCGATCACGGCGAGTCCGGCGGTGGCGTGCGGCACGAAGAGGTTCAGCAGGCCGTCCCGGCCGGGAGCGGCCTCGGCGAGGAACTCCTCGCAGAGCCGGGTCAGGTCGGTCACCGTCTCGGTGCGGCCGGTGGTCAGGTCCAGGACCCGGGTGGTGAAGGCGCTCATGCACCCCATCTTCCACCCGGCCCCGGAACCGGCCGGGTCCGGGCGGCCGACTGCCAGGCAGCCGGTGCACGGGTGTTCCGCAGGAGCCCCCACGCCCCTACGGTCGGTGCCAGCAAGGAAACGTACCGGGAGGCAGCACATGCAGGACCTGAACATCGGTGAGATCGTCAGCGCCATGAAGGCCGTCGACGAGGCGGGCCGCCTCTTCGAGGAGTCCCTGGCCGTGTACGAGGGGCGCGGCCTCCAGCGCACCGGAGACGACTACACCGTGCCCGGCGGGGCCGTGCAGACCCTCCAGGGAGCCGAGGAGATGGTCCGCGGCACGCGAAGATACCTCTCCGAGCTGGCGCTGGTCGTCGGATTCGCCACCGCGGGCCTGGACGACCGGGCCGCCGGCCGCCTCGCCGCGGCCCGGTCCGGCTTCACCGGCCTCGGCGGGGGCGGCGCCCGGATGGCCCGCCCGCTCCTCGACCCCACCACCTGCGCCCTGCAGCTGCTGCTGACCGTACGGGTCTTCGACGCGGAGTTCCGCGAGGAGATCAAGGCCGTCCTGCACGCGGAGAAGGCGACCTACCCGGAGCCCGCCGCCGTCCGCGTCCCCTCCCGCTCCCAGTAGGGGCGCAGCCCGCCCCGCCGAACGGCCGGGGGCCGCATACGGCAGGACGGGCCGGAGACGGCAGCGCACGCGAAGGAGAGCAGCACACGCGCAGCAGCGGGAGGAGGGCGAGGCGGCGGGTGGCCCCCCGCTCCCTCGCCCTCCTCCCGCGCCTCAGCCGCGCCGCGGCGAACCCCGGCACGCCGCCCGCACCCGTCGCCGCGCCCCGCGCGCCGACGGTTCCGTACCCGCCTCCGGCCCCCTCCCGGCCGCCGCTCCCGCGGAGGCCTCCGGGTCCCGGGCCGCGCTGCCCCGGGCCCGGCTCGCCGTGCCCGCAGGCCCCCGCGGCGTCAGCCGCAGGACCGGGGCGAGACCGGGAAGTCGAAGTACGTGTGGGGGAAGGGCTCTTCGCGGTGGGTGAAGTGCCACCACTCCTCGGGCAGGTTGGTGAACCCGGCCCGCTCCATCTCGGCTTTGAGCAGCAGCCGGTGCTCCCGCTGGGGCCCCCGTACGCGCGGATCGAGCGTGTGCGACAGGGTGTCGAAGCAGTCGAAGCCCGTCCCCATGTCCACCGGCAGCCCCCCGGGGCCGACCAGCGTCAGGTCCACCGTGCCGCCCCTGCTGTGTCCGGAGCGGTGATGGATGTAACCCTCCGCGAAGAGCCGCGACTTGTCCGTGTTCGGGTAGAACTCCCGCCGACTGGAAAGGTCGTGGGGGTCGGCCGCCCAGCGGACGATGTCCGCGACAGCCCGTGAGGGGCGGTACGCGTCGTATACCAGCAGCCCGTACCCCCGCCTGCCGACCGAGGCCTGTACGGCCGCCAGGGCCCGCGCGGCCACCCGCGTCAGCAGGCAGAGGGGCTGCTCGTAGCCGTCCAGCGGCCGTCCGGCGAAGTTGTGCGGGCCGGCGTAGCGGATGTCCAGCAGGATCCCGGTGTCCATGGACGCCAGGTCCGTGAACTCCCGTGGTGCCCGCGGCTCCCGGTCCGGGTGCCTGTGCTGCGCAGGAGTCAGCAGTTCGTGTACCGCCATGCGCTCGTGTGCCCCTTGTCCAGTGGGTGCGGGGGCCCGCCGCGCCGTCCGTGCCGCTCGCGCGGACGGGCTCGGGCCGGACCTCCGCAGGGCCGTCGTGGGGATGCGCATCGACTGCAGCGGCCTGCGTGATGAGCTCGAACTGCGCGAGCTCGTACGCGCTCAGCCCGACCGGTGCGCACTCCGCCCGCGGGGTGCCGTGCGCGCTCTCCGCGCCGTGCGCAGCGGTGGGCCTGCGCCGCCGGACCGCCGCGCCCGGGCCCGTGCAGGGCGCGGGGCGGGCGGACGGGGCCGGCCGGCGGGGGCGGCCCCGGTCCGGACCGGCCGCCCGGTGCAGGGCCGGCCGGAGGGTCCGGGCGGCGGCCGGGCGGGGCCGCACGGGACGCGGGCCCGGGTGGGAGCCGTTCGGCGGGCAGGTCGGCTTGGCGCGCAGCAACACGGCAACTCCCAGGGGCGGCGGACGGGCGTGGACTCGATGAACGGTCGATGACGCATGAACATCGTGTCCACAGCCGCTCGAAGAGCTCTCGACGAGGCCTCGACGGGCCCTGGAAGAGCCCTGGAGAGCCCCTGGAACCCCCCTGGACGCCGCTGTGACGGCCCCCGCTCCCGCCCCCGTACGACGTACGGCCGGGTGCCTCCCCGCACCCGGCCGTACCGCGCCCTGCCCGCCCCTACCGCGGGCAGGGCGGTCTGTGCCGCGCCCTCCTGCGCGGATCCCCGTCCGGGTCAGCCCACCCGGACCGAGGCCGAGCGCCCCGGCGCGACCTTGACGACCGCGTACGTGTACGCCGCTCCGTCCACGACCTTGGTACGGGCCGGCCGCGGGACCCCGTTGACGGTGACGCGCGCGTGCCGGCCGGGGAAGCGCGCCTCCCAGGTGTAGGCGCCGGGGCCCCCGGTGTGCACCAGCGTGGACCCGGCCGCCCCGTCGTGGCGCAGCGAGAAGGTGCTGCCGCCGATCCGCAGGCCGTCGATCTTCAGCCAGTCCATGCCCGAGGGCAGCCGGGACTGGGTGGACAGGGCGCGGGCGGGCGCGTCCGGGCTGACGCCCATCAGGCCCTCCACGGTCTGGCCGACCAGGGTGAAGGAGACCTCCGGGTAGTCGCCGTTGGTGCCCTGGCGGGCGTTGACGTGCTGGATGTCCTTGCGGTCGTAGACGTGCTTCATCCACTTCCATGCGGTGTCGTTGCGGTTGTTCACGAAGAACGTGTCGGGCAGGTAGGTCAGCGCCTCGATGTTGGTGGGGCGGTCCCCGCCCGCGGCCTGCTCGTCGATGAAGTCGAGGTAGGCCTCGCGCCGCGGACCCGGGTCCACGATCCGCTTCATCGGCATGAACCAGCTGTTCTCCTTGCCCCAGCCGGTCAGCGCCCGCCCGTCGGTGGTGTAGCCGCGCACCATGTCGGCGCCCGAACCGCTGCCGCTCCAGGTCGTGTTGAAGTACCGCTTCAGCCGCTCGGCGCGCCGCTGGGACTGCGCGGCCAGGGCGCAGTCGCCCTTGGCGCGGGCCAGGGAGGCCATGGCCAGGTAGGCCTGGTACTGGGAGCCGATGCCGTCGCCGGCCTCGGCGAGCGGCTCGCTGCTCTGCTCGTTGTAGCTGGCGGTGCCCTGGAAGATGCCGCCGCCGGTGCCCTCGGCGACGGGGGTCGCGCCGTTGTCCTTGACCCCGTCGTGGAGGGTGACGAACTCCCCGGTGGCCCTGCGGTAGAACTCCCACAGCGCCGGGTCGTCGAGGTAGGTGCGGTCCCCGCTCCAGCGGAAGGCCTCGGCGGCCTTCTGGACCAGCTCGAAGGGGGCGGGCACCTCGCGGACGAAGCGCGTGGGGCTTCGGTAGTCGATCGACAGGTAGCTGCGGTTGTCGAAGTTCAGGGCCCATACGGGGTAGTACTTGTGCTCCGCGGTCGCGGAGGCGGCGAACGCGCGCAGCATGTCGCGGTTCTCGGCCGCGAGCCCGAGGGCGCCCGCCCCGGCGAGCTGGTGGGCCGTGTCGCGGGAGTAGTACCCGCTGCGGTTGGCGTAGCCCGCCCAGTACGAGGCGCCGTACGTGCCGGGGCCGCTGCCGGAGGTGTTGTTCTCGTCCACGTTCAGCGGGCCCGTGGTGCCGGGCAGGTGGACCCAGCTGTTCGCCTTGCGCTTGGCCCAGTCGAACATCTCGACGATCTTCGGGTCCGAGGAGCTGACCACCGGGTCCGCGGGGGAGGCGGGGGAGAGCATCAGGTCGTCGGCGTTCACCCAGCCCCGGCCGGACTCGAAGGCGATCTCCAGGGTGTCGCCGGGGGCGAGGGTGATCCGGCTGAGGGTGTGGCGGCGGTAGTTGGCCGCGGCGGGCAGCACCTTCTCCGCCGCGGGGACGCCGTTGACGCGGGCCGCGAAGCGGCCGTCGGGGCCGCCGGTCGCGGTCCACGCGGAGACGTCGTACGTGCCGTGGCCGGTGGCGGTGACGGTCTGGGAGACCTTCATGCCCGTGCCCCCGTCCAGGTAGGCGAGGCGGGTCCCGCCGTGCGGGTAGTTCCCGGCCACCCCGGTGCCGGAGGTGAACTCCCAGCCCGAGGTGCCCTCTTCGAAGCCCGGGTTGGCCACGGCCAGCGGGGCGGGGGCCGCCGCCGGGGCCGGGGCGGGGGCCACCCGGCCGCCGCAGCGCCCGGCGGACTGGGCCGCGGCGGGCCCGCCCAGGGTCAGCGGTACGAGCGGGGTGAGCAGCGCGAGCGCGCACAGCAGCGACACACGGGAACGCGTCATCGGGTTTCTCCCGGATCAGGTGGCGGAGCCGGCCGTGGTGGACGTGGCGGCGCGCGGCACGCTAGCAACCGTCCATGAATTCTTGCAACGGATCCGTCAGAACCTATTGTCGTGTCCGACTGAAAGTTTTCACTCAAGCCTTGTAAGTGCTGCATTCGCGTGGGTAGATTCCCGGCCGTCAACATCTGCGGCCCGCACGGCCGCGGAGCACGAGCAGGTCAGGGGTGGTCAGCCATGGAATTGGGACGACGCAGAGTGCTGAAGGCGGCGGGCGCGGCGGTCGCGGGAGCCGGCGCCGCCGGACTCGCCGGGTGCAGCGGCACGGGCGCCGCGGGCGGCGGCGCGGGTGCCGGCGGATCCGCCGGCGCCAAGGACAAGGGCCGCATCAGCGTCTGGTCCTGGCAGGGGCCCGCCGCCGAACTGAAGCTCCTGCTCCCGGAGTTCAACAAGAAGTATCCGGACATCCAGGTCACGGTCGAGGACATCGGCAACCCGGCCATCTGGGACAAGATCACCACCGGGCTCGCGGCCGGCGGCCAGGGCCTCGCCGACGTCCTGCACATCGGAGTCGACTACCTGCCCGGCTACGTCGAGCGCTTCCCCGGCGGCCTCGCCGACCTCGGGCCCCTCGGAGCCACCGCCCACAAGGACGCCTTCGCCCAGGGCCTGTGGCAGACCGTCTGCCCCGACGGCAAGCGCGTCAACGCCCTGCCCTGGGAGGCCAACTCGGGCGGCTTCTACTACCGCGCCGACCTCTTCGAGAAGGCCGGCGTCGACGCCGGGGCGCTCCAGACCTGGGACGAGACCATCGAGGCCGGAAAGAAGATCAAGGCCAGGACCGGGGCCCACCTCCTCGGCCTCGACAAGCCCGCCTCCCAGGCCGACGCGGCCAACTTCTTCCAGATGCTGCTCCAGCTCCAGGGCGCCTTCTACTTCAACCTCGCCGGCGAGATCACCCTCGCCTCCCCCGAGGCCGTGAAGGCCATGACCCTCATCAAGACCATGAACGACGCCGGGCTGGTCAGCGACCTGTCCGGTGGCTGGAACTCCCTGATGAGCTCCCTGAAGAAGGGCACCAACGCCGTCGTCCCCTCGCCCACCTGGTTCGGCGGCATCGTCGAGGAGCAGGTCCCCGACGAGGCCGGCAAGTGGAAGGTCCGGCTGCCCCCGGCCGTCCGCCGCGGCGGCCCCACCGCCGCCACGGTCAACTCCACCCACCTCGCGGTCTCCGGCACCAGCAGGCACCAGGCCGCCGCCTGGTCCTTCGTCGAGTTCGTCCTGACCCGCCCCGCCTCCCAGGTGCAGATCTACCGCGGCAAGGGCATCGCCCCCGCCCTGATGAAGGCGTACGAGGACCCGGTCTTCCACGAGCCCTCGGCCTTCTTCAGCAACCAGAAGAAGGGCGAGATCTTCCTCGAGGCCCTCAAGGCCCCCTCGCCCGCCTACAACTACACCTCCGACTACGCCCGCGCCCTCAAGCTCGTCACCGACGCCCAGTCCAAGGTCCTCCTCAAGGGCGCCGACCCGGCCGGGGTCCTGGGCGACGCCGCCGAGCAGCTCGGCCGCCAGACGGGCCGCAAGGTCCTGTGATGTCCGGCCCCACCACGCTCGCCGGGCGCCGCGCCCCCGCCCCGCCCGGCCCCCCGGCCGCGGGCGCGGGCCCGCGCGCCCGGCGCCGGCGCCGCCCGGCCCCGTACCTCTTCGTCCTGCCCGCCGTCCTGCTCTTCGCGGCCTTCAAGCTCTACCCGATCGTCTGGTCCTTCGTCCTCAGCCTCCACAAGAACGTGGCCGGCGTGGACACCTTCGTCGGCGCCGACAACTACCTGCGGCTGCTGGACGACCCGCTGTTCGCCACCGCACTGGCCAACACCGCGGTCATCCTCGCCGTCCAGGTGCCGGTCATGCTGGCCCTCGCCACCGCCCTCGCCGTGGCCCTCAACTCCACGCTGCTGCACGGCAGAGCCGTCTTCCGCCTCGGCTTCTTCCTGCCGATGATCACCGGCCTGGTCGCGTACGGGATCATCTTCTCCGTCCTCCTCAACAAGGAGTACGGGTTCGTCAACTGGGTCCTCGGCCTCGCCGGGTTCGACGCGGTGCCCTGGCTGACCGACCCCCTCTGGGCGAAGATCTCCCTCGGCCTCGCCCTGACCTGGCACTACACCGGCTACAACGCCGTCATCCTGCTCGCCCGACTCCAGACCGTCCCCGGCGAGCTCTACGACGCCGCAGCCGTCGACGGCGCCGGACCCTGGCAGACCTTCCGCCACGTCACCCTGCCCGGACTGCGCCCGGCCCTGCTGCTCACCACCGTGCTCTCCACCATCGGCACCCTCCAGCTCTTCGACGAGCCGTTCGTCCTCACCGGCGGCGGACCCGACAACGCCACCCTCACCATCGGCGTGTACCTCTACCGCAACGCCTTCGGCTACTTCGACTTCGGCTACGCCTCCGCGATCGCGTACGTCCTCGCCGTGCTCATAGGCCTGCTCGGCCTGGTCCAGTTCCGTGTCCTGGGAGACCGCTCATGACCACCCGCCAGGGCAGGGCCCTCCTGCTCACCTCGGGACTCGCCATCGCGCTCGCCGCGGTCGCCGTCCCCTTCTACTGGCTCGCGGTGGCCTCCACGCACAGCTCCGCCGAGATCTTCGACAGCCCGCCGCCGCTGCTGCCCGGCGGGCACCTCGCGGAGAACCTCGCCACCCTCCAGCGCGAGGCGCAGTTCGGCCGTGTCGTCCTCAACTCCACGGTCATCGCCGTGCTGTACACCCTGGGCGCCGGAGCCGTCTGCACCCTGGCCGGCTACGGGTTCGCCGTCTACCGCTTCCGCGGCCGCGACGCCCTCTTCGGACTGCTCATGCTCGGCCTGGTCATCCCCGGACAGGTCACCCTGGTCCCGCTGTTCACGATGATGGCCGAACTGCGCTGGCTCGACACGTACCAGGCCGTGATCATGCCCCATCTGGCGCTGCCCTTCGGCATCTTCCTCATGCGTCAGTCCATGGCGGCCCTGCCCGCCGAACTCCTCGACTCCGGGCGGATGGACGGCTGCGGCGAACTGCGGCTCTTCTGGTCGGTGGCCCTGCCGCCGATGCGCCCCGCCCTCGCCGCCCTGGCCATCTTCCTCTTCCTCTACCAGTGGAACGACTTCGTCTGGCCGCTCATCGTCCTGCGCGACAGCGCGTCCTTCACGATCCCGTTGGCCCTGGCCTCCCTCCAGGGACTGGACGAGACCGACTACGGGGCGATCCTGGCCGGCACCTCCGTCGCCGCCATCCCCATGGCCCTCGTGTTCCTGGCGCTCCAGCGCCACTTCGTCTCCGGCCTGCTCGCCGGCGCCGTCAAGGAGTGACCCCCGTGCAGAGCCCCCGCCCCCCCGCCCCCGAGGCCGTCACCACCGCCGGACTCGCCCCCGCCCGCTACGCCCCCCTCATCGACGGGGTCTCCGTCGCCGTACTCGCCCAGGCACCGGCAGCACCAGCCCCGGGAAAGCCTGTTCCGGGCGCAGCCACCCCGGACCCGGCGGGCCCCGCGGGCCCGGCCCCGCTCACCGACTCCGGCTGGTCCCTGGCCGAACTCCCCGGCGGACTGAGGATGCTGGAGGTCCCCTCCCGCGGCACCCCCGTCGAGATCCGGCTGTCCGTCCCCCTCGGCGACGCCGCCGGGTACTGGCACCCCAAGGGCGGCTGGCGCCGCACCCTGCTCGCCGACTGGGAGGGCCTCACCCGCGTCTCCCTCGTCGACGGGCACGCCGCGGGCTGCCTGTACGACCACTCCGGCCGCACCCTGCTCGCCTTCGCGGCGGCCGACCCCGTCCCCGAGACCGAGGTCCGCTTCGGGGTCTCCGAGGAGAACGACACCCACGTCGTCCACCTCAGACTGCCCGCCGGACCCGGACCCCACCGCATCCTCCTCGCCCCCCGCGCCCCCTCCGTCGCCACTGCCATGCGGGCCCTGCGTGGCTGGTTCGCCGCCCGCAGCGCCGCCCGGCCGGTGCCCGAACAGGCCCGCACCCCCGTCTACTCCACCTGGTACGCCTTCAACCAGGACGTCACCGCCGAGACCGTCGAGGCCCAGGCCGCACCCGCCGCCGCCCTCGGCTGCGGGGCCGTCATCCTCGACGACGGCTGGCAGGAGCTCGGGCACGGCCGCGGCTACGCCGGCCTCGGCGACTGGCGCCCCGACCCGGTCAAATTCCCCGACTTCGCCGCCCACGTCGCCCGGGTCCGCTCCCACGGCCTCGCCTACCTGCTGTGGACGGCCCCGCTGCTGCTCGGCCCCGACGCCGCCTGCCACGCCGAGTGGGCCCCGTACGCCCCCCGGCCCGCGACCGTCCCCGGCGCGCACGTCCTCGACCCCCGCCGGCCCGAGGTCCGCCGCCGGATCATCGACCAGTCTGCGCTGCTCATCCGGGAGTTCGGCTTCGACGGACTCAAACTCGACTTCCTCGACCAGGCCATGGCCTACGCGGGCGACGGCGGCGAGGACGTCGGCCAGGCCATGATCACCCTGCTCGCGGAACTGCGCGACACCCTGGAGTCCGTACGCCCCGGGGTGCTCCTCGAACTGCGGCAGCCCTACGTCGGCCCCGGCATGGCCCCGTACGGCAACATGCTGCGGTCCTTCGACTGCCCCGCCGACGCCGCCGCCAACCGGGTCCGCACCCTCGACACCGCCTTCCTCGCGATCGGCGGCGCCGTCCACTCCGACATGCTGCTGTGGTCCGAGGACGCCCCCGTCGAGGCCGTCGCCCGCCAGCTCACCGGCGCCCTGCATTCCGTCCCGCAGATCTCCGTGCGGCTGGACCGCGTACCGGACTCCCACCGCGCCGCCGTCGCCTTCTGGCTGGGCCAGTGGCACCGCCACCGCGGGCTGCTCCTCGACGGGGAGACCGAGCCCGGCCGCCCCGACGAGCTGTACCCGCTGGTGCGGGCCACGGCCGGCGAGCGCTGCCTGATCAGCGTCCACGCGGACCGCGTGGTCCCGCTCGACCTCGCCGCCCACCGGGAGTTCCACCTGGTCAACGGCTCCGACCGGCACCGGCTGATGATCGAGGTCACCGGCGGTGGAGGCTGGGTCAGGAAGGTGGTCCACGGCCCGGACGGCGGCCTTATGATGGACGGCCCGCTGACGTTCCTGCCGGAAGGACCCAGCTCGCTGGCCGTACCGCGCGGAGGTCTGGCATCGCTCACGATCACGGAAGGACCGCGATGAAGGTCGGCATCACCGACGTCGCAGCCCGCGCACAGGTCAGCGAGGCGACCGTCAGCCGGGTGGTCAACCGCCGCCAGGGCGTGTCCAAGAAGACCCGCGACGCGGTCGAGCAGGCCATGGCCGAACTCGGCTACGAGCGCCAGACCCAGGGCCAGCTCGTCGCCGTGGTCACCGAACTGGTCTCGAACCCCTTCTTCGCCGACGTCGCCGAGCGCATCGAGTCGGCCCTGGCCCCCCACGGGCTCAAGACCGTCGTCTGCCCCGCCTTCTCCGGCGGGGTCCAGGAGCGGGACTTCATCTCCGCCCTGGTCGACAAGGGCCTCGCCGCGGTCGTCTTCCTCTCCGCCTCGAACACCGTCGACGGCGCGGACACCGAGGCGTACGAGCTCCTGCGCCAGCGCCGCGTGCCGTACGTCGGCGTCAACGGGGTCTTCGCCGACGGCGTGCCCGCCCCCGTCTTCTCCACCGACGACGCCCTCGCCGCCGAACTGGCCGTCGACCACCTGCACCGGCTGGGCCACCGGCGGATCGGCATGGCCGCCGGCCCCTCCGGGAACCAGCCCGCCGACCGCCGGGTCCGCGGGTTCCTCGACGCGATGGCCCGCCGGGGCATCGCGGACGCCGAGCGCTGGGTGGTCCGCCAGTCCTACTCCGTGGAGGGCGGGCAGGGGGCCGTGGCCCCGCTGCTGGCCCTCGGCGCCACCGCCGTCGTCGCGGCCAGCGACTACATGGCCCTCGGGGCGGTCCGCGGGATCCGCCGCCAGGGCCGCTCCGTACCCGGCGACGTCTCGGTGGTCGGCTACGACGGCACGGTGATCACCGAGTTCACCGACCCGCCGCTGACCACCGTGCGCCAGCCCTCGGACCGCCTCGCACTGGAGGTCGGCCGCAGCGTCCTGGCCCTGGTCGGCCACCGCGAGGTACCCACGGGCGAACTCCTCTTCGACCCGGAACTGGTCATCCGCGCCTCCACGGGCCCCGCACCGCAGTAGCCGGTGCGGGCCGGTGCGGGCGCGCCCGGTGCGTCCGGTGCCTCCGGAAGAGCCGCGCCGCCCGTACCCGGCCCCGTACCCGCCGCCCGTACCGGGCCCGGCGCCGGACCGGGCCGCCCGCCCCCGGAGTCAGCCCCGGGGCGCCCCGCCCGCCGGGTCCGCCTCGGCCACCACCAGCTCCCCGACCGCGTCCGCGAGCACGGCCCGCGCCCCGGCCGGCAGCCCCGCGTCCGTCACGAACCAGTCCACCCGGTCCAGGTCCGCGAACCCGCTCAGCGCCACCACCCCCCACTTCGTGTGGTCGGCCACCACCGCCACCCGCCGCGCCGCGGCCACCAGCGCCCGGTTCGTCTGCGCCTCGGCCAGGTTCGGCGTGGTCAGCCCGGCGCCCTCCGCGACCCCGTGCGCCCCCAGGACCAGCAGGTCCACGTGCAGGGAGCCGATCACCAGGTCCGCCAGCGGGCCGACGAGCGCCGCCGAGGGGGTGGGGGAGCCCCCGGTGAGCAGCAGCGCCGGCCCCCCGGCCTCCGGCTCCCGGGCGGCGGCGGACCGTACCAGGTCCGCCACCGGCAGGGAGTTGGTGAGCAGTGTCAGCCGCGGCACGTTCAGCAGCAGCGCCGCGACCGCATGGGCCGTGGTGCCGCCGGACACCGCGACCACGCTGCCCGGTTCGACCAGGTCCGCCGCGGCCCGGGCGATGGCCGCCTTGGCCGCCGCTTCGCGCCCGGACTTCGCGGCGAAACCGGGCTCCTCCCCGCTGGTCCCCGCCCGCGCGGCCACCGCCCCGCCGTACACCTTCTCCACCGCACCGCGGCGGGCGAGGGCGTCCAGGTCCCGGCGGACCGTCATGTCCGAGACCCCCAGCTGCTCCACCAGGTCGGCCACCCGCACCGCCCCGTCGCGCCGCACCGCCTCCAGGATGAGCGTCCGCCGCTGATGGGCCAGGTGCGCCGCCTGCTCGGCCACGGGTCCTCCCGGTCGTGTCGAAGAAGAAATCAACAACATAACACCCGGATTCTCCGCCCAACTGCGGGGATTGGTGAGCGGTTCTGTTTGATTGGGTGCCGGTCAGCAGTCGGTCGGTAGCCAGTCAGTCAGCAGTCAGGTGACGGTCAGACGTGCTGGACCGTCCCGTCCCCGTCCCGCCGGAACAGGGCGGTCCACAGGAACGGCTCGCCGAAGCGCGCGGACTCCGCCGGCTCGTCCGCCATCCGCCGCAGCTCGACCGCGGTGAGCCCGCCGAAGATCCGGCGCAGGTCGCCGTCGGCGTACGCGAGCCCGCCGCGCAGCCCCGAACCGCGGTAGAAGGCGGCGTCGTCCAGCTCGGAGCCCATCGCCCCGGCGGCGAAGCAGGTGAGGCCCAGGTGCCCGCCGGGGGCCAGCAGCCGGTCCACCAGGGCGAGGTAGCTGATGCGGCGGTGGGGCGGCAGGTGGTGGAAGCACCCCGAGTCGTAGACCAGGTCGTACGGGCCGCTCAGCGCGGTCCCGGCCAGGGCGAAGGCGTCCCCGCAGTGGAAGCGCACCGCCGCCCCCGCCTCGCGCGCCCGCTCCCCGGCCCAGGCGACGGCCGCGGGGGAGAGGTCCACGGCGTCGACCTCGAATCCGCGCGCCGCCAGGTACAGCGCATTGCGGCCCGGACCGCACCCCAGGTCGAGGGCCCGGCCCGGACGGAGCGTCCCGCGGTCGAGGTGGGCCGCGAGGCTTTCGTCGGGCTTGTCCACGAAGAAGGGCACCCCGCGGGTGCGGTCCGTGTAGAACCCGTCCCACCAGGCGGCCCCCCTGCTCGTCCACCGGTCGTCCTCCGGTGCGAACAGCCCGTCCAGCAGGGCGAGTACGTCCTCGATCGTGCGCATGTCCCGGTCCATCCGGTCCCCCTTCCGCTCGCCGCCGATCGTAGATCCGCTTCGTGGGCGAGCCCAGGGGGCCGGTCGGGGCGGAAGGGCGCTTGTGGCCTTCTGACGGCCGTTCTTGTGTATAGCCATATCCCCCCATGGGGGAGGGGGTGCGGGGGGCTCCGGGATCGGTTGAGAGGTCGGAGAGGGGCTATTCTGCGGGCCGCTGCGCCAGCTTTGTGGAAAGGGTTCCGGGTTCGCCGCCCCCGGAGTCGGGGCCGTCGTGCCGGTGCGGCCCCGCGGCCTTCCAGGCGCGCATCGCGGTGGCCAGGAGGGCGTCGACGTACGCGGGGTCCGCCGGGGCGCGGGCCAGGAGCAGGCGGTAGTGCAGGGCGCCGTACACCAGGTCGACCAGCAGGCGGGGATCGAGGGCCGGGTCCAGTTCGCCCTGGGCCTGGGCGGAGCGCAGCCGCTGCGCGGCGGCCTCCTCCAGGGGGCCGGTGAACCGCTCGTGCACGGCCCGGGCCAGTTCGGGCCGGTGCTGGGCCTCGCCGATCAGGGCGGTGTAGTGCGGCCACAGGCCGGGGCCGGCGACCCCGGCCGCCGCGGCGTGCAGCTGTGCGCGCAGGTCGGCGGTGACGTCTCCGGTGTCCGGGAAGGTGGCCGGGTCCGCGGCCTCCTCGAGGAGGGCGTCGAGGAGCACCGCGCCCTTCGAGGCCCACCAGCGGTAGACCGTCGCCTTGCTCGCCCCGGCGCGCGCCGCGATGGCGTCCACGGTGACCCGGGCGTACCCGGCCTCCCGGCAGAGGTCCAGCGCGGCCCTCGTGATCGCGCGGGCGGTGCGCCCGCTGCGCCGGGCCGGATCAGGTGCGGCGGGCGGGGCCGCCGCCCGGGGCGGGGTCTGCGGCGGCGGTGCGGGGGGCGGGTTCATCGGCCGATGCTACCCAATGCCGAAACGAAACGAGTCGTATTGACAAGAGGGCGTGACGGGCGGCAGGATCCAGATCGAAACGAAACGCATCGTTTCATTCGGGGGGAACGCGGGGGACCGGCGCCGCGCACCGCCTTCGAGGCTCACGGGGGTGGCATCGAAGGCGGCGCACGGCCCCGGTCCCCTTCACCCGTACCTCCCCGCCTCCTTTGCGCGCGCCCCCGGGCCGTTTCGCGCCACAGCGGCCCGTAGTGCCGCGGCCGAGCGCCGGGCGGCGCCGGACCCGCTGTCCGGGCCTTCCGGCGCCGCCGGGGCCGTCGCGGCGGCGCGGGGTTCAGGCCATCCGAGGGGCGGTCTCATGGCGCGTGCATGACAATACAAGGTCCTTGTGTCACGCTCCCCGCGCACTCCGCGAGGCCTCCCCGGGCCCTCGTCAGACCCCCACAAGGACGTGTCAGGAGAGCGATATGAGGTACACAGCGAAGCTCGGTACGACCGCGCTCGTCATGGCGGCGACCCTCCTCGGAGGCACGGCCACGGCCACCGCCCTGGCCTCCGGCCCCGCCGCCGACCGCAAGGCCGACGGCGTCATCGTCGTCGCCGGCAGTACCTGTACCTGGACCAACGCGACCACCAGCGCGAACGCCCCCAGCACCCTCACCGTCGACCGCGCCACGGTCAACAGGCCCGGCGGCAACCTGTCCTGCTCCGGCAGCATCACCGCCACCCTCAACAACAACCCGTCGTTCGTCTTCGACGACACCGCGGGCACCGCCCGCACGGAGACCATCGACATCAGCGGCAGCCAGAGCTTCGTCTCCTGCCGCTACAAGGCCACCGGAATCGTCTGGGACCGCGACGGCACCACCCGCAAGTACGCCAACCGGCCCTTCACCGCGGTCAAGACCTCGGGCAGCTTCCTGTGTCCGGGCTCCGTCGCCACGGCGGCGGGCGAGGCCTCGGTCACCTTCCGCTGACCGGCTGACCGGCTGACCGGCTGACCGGCTGACCGGCTGACCGGCTGACCGGCTGACCGGCTGACCGGCTGACCGGCCGGGAGGCCGGGCGTGACCGCCCGGCCGGTGGAACAGCCCCAGCCGTCCGCCGCACCAGGGCGTCCCCCCGCCCCGGTGCGGCGGACCGGGCCCCGTCCGGGCGCATCCGGGACGGGGCCCACGCCGCTCCCGGCCCGCCCCCGTACCCCCGGCCGGGTGAACCCGCCGCGGCATCGGAATGACCATCACACCGGTCCGCGCGCAAACGGCCGTACCGCGGGCAGGGTCCGTGGATGCGCCCTCTTCGCGGTGACGCGCCGCGGTGGACCCGACCCGGTGCCACCGTGCCCGCCACCTACGCCGTCCTGTCGGCCCTGGCCGTCGTGTCCGTGCTCGGCGGACCGGCGCCCCAGCGGGACCGCGAGCGCGAACGGCCCGCGGCCCCCGCCCGCGACGGCCAGCCGCGCCACGAGACCGCGCTGTTCAGCATCAGGGCCGGCAACAACGCCGCCGCGCAGGAGTTCACCGCCCGCGGCCCCCGGCTCTCGCGGGTGGGCCTCTACCTCAGCAGCGGGGCCGCCACCGGCCGCGTCACCGTCCAGGTCCGCACCCGCCGCGCCCGCGCCGAATCCGCCGTCGCCACCGCCACCGCCGACCTGGGCCGCCTCGGCGGCGCCGGCGCGGGCTGGGTCGAGTTCCCCCTCGACGCCCGGCTCACCCCCGGCACCACCTACTACCTGTACGCCCAGGCCTTCGCCGACGGCGACGGACCCGTGGCCTGGCACGGCACCCGCAGCAGCCCACCCGGCGCCCCCACCGCCTGGAACTACGACCAGGCCCACTGGGGCGGCTGGCGCGCCTCGCCCGCCGCACTGGCCTTCCACGTCAACCCCGAGGGCGCCGCCCGCTGCGGGGAGAGCACACCCTGCTACGTACCCGCCGCGGCCGCCGCCGCCCGCACCGCCGGACTCCTCTCCAACCGCACCGCCACCGAGGCCGTACTCCCGCAGTTCGCCGTCGGAGCCGGGTACGTCGAGCGCAGCCACGTCCTGCAACTGCCCTCCGGCCGCTGGCGCTACCTGCCGGAGGGCGCCTCGGAGTCCGTCGTCGTCCCCGCCGGGGACCCCGGGGCCCTGCGGCAGATCGCCGAGACCCGCGCCTGGCTCGACGCCGGAACCGTACCCGGCGGCGCCTCCCGAGAGGCCCGCGCCGCCGCCGGGCGCGCCCTGCTGTCGATGCGCGCCCTGCTGCGCCCCAACGGCGCCTTCGCGGCCGGCTGGTCCCCGCCCTGGCAGTACAACTGGCCCCGCGACTCCAGCTTCGCCGCGGCCGCCTTCGCCCGCACCGGGCACCACGAGGAGGCCCTGCGGATCCTGCGGCACACCGCCGCCACCCAGCGCCCCGACGGCACCTGGGAGGCCCGCACCCGCCTCGACGGATCGGGCCCCCCGGACGGCCGGCCCTGGCAGCTCGACGCCAACGGCTGGGTGCCCTGGGCCGTGTGGCAGTGGCACCGGGCCGCCCCCCGCACCCCCGCGACCGCCGGGCAGCTGCGCTCCCTCTACCCCGCGGTCGCCCGGGCCGCCGACCGCGCGGCCGGCTCCCTCGACCCCCGCGGCCTGCCGCCGGCCTCCCCCGACTACTGGGAGCTCGTCCCGCAGGACGCCACCATCGGCACGGCCGCGCCGCTGCTCTCCGGACTGCACGCCGCCGCCGCCCTGGCCGAGGAGCTGGGCCGGACAGCGGACCGCGACCGCTGGGCCGCCGCGGCCGCCCGGCTCTCGGCGGGCATCGCCGCGCACTTCGCCCCCGTCGGCTACGCGCGCACGCCCGACGGGCTGCACGGCCGCGACAGCGCGGCCGCCTTCATGGCCCCGCCCTTCAACACCGCCCCGCCCGGCCTGCCCGCCGCCCTGGACTCCACCGAGGAGGCCCTGCGGGTGCCCGGCGGCGGCCTGCGGCCCGGCAACGACCCCGGTCAGGGCTGGAACAACACCGCCTGGACGGCCAGTACGACCTTCCTGGCGCTGGCCCGGCTCGGGCTCGGACAGCAGGAGCGCGGCGGGCGGATCCTCGACTGGGTGCTGGCCACCCGCAACTCCCTCGGGGAGTTCCCCGAGACCGTCACCGCCGGCGGCATCCCCTCCGCCGTCACCCCGCTGGGTTGGACGGACGCGCTCGTGCTCATGTCCCTCCTCGCGCGGGACGGCACCCCGCTGCCCACCCCGCCCGCCCCGGGCGCGCCCCGGCTGCTCCCGTAGCGCGCCCGGCTGCTCCCGCAGGCCGCGGGAACCGGCCGCCGCAGGCCCGGCAGGACCAGCCGCGCAGGCTCAGCCGCGCGGCCAGTCGTACACCGTCAGGAGGTGGTCGAGCACGGGCGAGCTGCCCACCGCCACCAGCAGGCAGCAGCCCAGCGCGTCCGCGAAGGTCGCCCCCGGCCGCGAGGCCGCGGGCTGGAGCCGCTCCGCGGAGGTGATCCCGAGCAGCCCGCCCTCCGCGACGGAGTGCCAGACGGAGGAGTACGGGCGGGCCGGGAGCACCAGCTGCGCCGTACGGGCGTGCCCGCCCAGACCCTCGAACTCCAGGGTGAGCTTGACCAGCGGATCCAGCCCGCCCAGCGCCGACCAGGCCGTACCGATGGACAGCCGGGCGCTCGCCTCCGCCGGACCCGCCTCGTCGAGCAGGGCGAAGGCCTCGCGCAGCTGCGGGGCCGGGCCGTACGTACGGCCGTCCTCGTGGACGAGCAGCGCGAGCATCGGCCGCAGCCCCGGAACCGCGTCCCCGCCGCCCGGCACCACCAGCGCCGCCCCGGCCGCCAGGGCCGTGCCCGCCAGGAAGTCCTGCCGCTGGCGCGGCTCGTCGTCGGGCTCGTACTGCCGGCTGCGGGCGATCCGCCCGGGCAGCGCGTTCCCGAAGGGGTCCGGGTACGGCTCCGGGGGAGTGCCCGGCCCCGCCGGGCCGCCGTCGGGCCCCGGCCCGGGACCCGCTGCCTGCGGCCCGCCGGACCCGTGGCCCCCGCGACCGGAGCCGTCCTCCGGCCCCCCGTCCTGTCCGTGCCCCCGGCCCCGCCCCGCCTGCGTGTGCTCCACCGTCGCCCCCAGTGCCGCTCGCCTGCGGCCAGCGTGGCACAGGCGGCGGGCCGCCGGGGGCCGCTTCGCGGCTTCCCACCCGGCCGGGGCGGGGAGCCGGGGACTCAGCCGGGCAGGACCACGCTCGCCGTGGCCGCCACGACCGTCGTCACCGAGCACAGCAGCATGACGGTCCGCACCCGCCGGCCCTCGTCGGAGGCCAGCGCCCCGCGCAGCAGCTCCAGGGCCCGGACCGCCCCGCAGCCCTCCTCCGGACCGGCCTCGGCCGCCTCGCGGAGCAGCGCGCAGCGCGCGCAGTCCTCCCGGTGCGGGTGCTGCCAGTACGCGCCGTCGAGAGCGGCGAACCCCGGTTCTTCCACACCCGGCACAACTGCCCCGCCGCGCCACGGAAACGCGGGGGCGCCCGGTCGAGACCTGATCGGTACCGGACCGGGCGCCCCTGGTGTGTGCGGTACCCCGTGCGCCGCGGGCGCCCCGCGGACGCCGGGCCGCTACTGCTGCGGCACCGGCGGGATGACCTCGGACGGCTTCGTCGTCGGCGTGTAGCGCTGCGGGGCCACCGTGGTCGGCACCAGGGCCTTGTGGATGACCTTGGAGACGGCCTGGATGCTCGCCACGCCGTACTCCATGGAGCTGTTCCCGTGGGTCAGCACCGAGATGTAGTAGTCCTGGCCGCCGCCCTGGAAGGCGCCGACGCTGTGGACCCGCCAGCCGTTCGTGGCGCGCGGCAGCCAGCCGTTCTTGACGTGCACCTTGACCGTGGAAGGGGCTCCGGCCGGGGTGCCCCAGCGCTGCGAGGCCACGACCTTGTTCATGAGCTTGAGGATGTACGCGCGCGCGTTGTCGCTGAGCACCGTGTTCTTCGCGGTGATGAGCGACAGCAACTGCTGCTCGTCGGGCACGGTGATCTGGGTCAGGCCCCAGTAGCCGTTCGCGCCCGGCACGGTGTGCTTCATCCCGGCCGCGGCCAGGAAGCCCTTGATCTTGGTCATCCCCAGCTGGCGCCAGAGCGCCGAGGTGGAGTTGTTGTCCGACTTCGTGATCATCGCGGTCGCGAGCTCGGTCTCGCGCTGCGTCAGGTAGCGGTTCGTCTTCTTCGCGTCCCACAGCAGGGCCGCGAGGACCGTCACCTTCACCACGCTCGCCGAGTCGTACGCCGAGCCCGTGCGGTAGTGGCAGGTCGTCTTGGTCTTCCGGTCGTGCAGGCCGACCGAGATGGCCCCCTTGCGGTTCGCCATCGCGGCCGTGATGTCGCGCTGCAGCTTCGCGGCGAGACCGGCCTTGGCCGAGGTGCAGATGACCGTCGGCGCCGCGGCGGCCGCGGGCGCGGCGGCCGTCGCGAACGGTACGAGCACCCCGGCCGCGACGCCCGCCGACACGATGCGGGCGCGCCGGGATATCCGGTGATTCATGGTGAGGCTTCCCATCCCCTTGGTCCGAAGCGAGTGCGGCCCCGCGCACTCCCCTTCACATGACACGCAAGAGTGCCGGATGGTTGTAGCCGTTACGAAAACGTGTTCGTCAAAGACATGAACGATTGCGAACGTCGCGCAGCCGGTCACGGACGGCGCCGGTGATCCATCCGGTTGCCGCTCCGCCCCCGGGCGCAGATGCTGGGGACCGTGCCCTTCTTCCATTCGTACGACGGAACCCGCCTCGCCTACCGCGAGACCGGCAGCGGCGATCCCGTCCTGTGCATCCCCGGCGGCCCCACCGACTCCGGCTACCTCGGAGACCTCGGCGGCCTGTCCGACGGGCGTCGGCTGATCCTCCTCGACCCGCGCGGAACGGGCGGGTCCGCGATACCCGGGGACGTGGCCAGCTACCGCTGCGACCGGCTCGTCGAGGACGTCGCCGCCCTGCGCGGGCACCTCGGCCTCGCCCGGACGGACGTGCTCGGGCACTCCGCGGGGACGAACGTCGCCGTGCAGTACGCCCTGCGCCACCCCGGCGCCGTCCACCGGCTGGTGCTGGTCACCCCGAGCGCCGCCGCGGTCGGCGTCGAGGTCGAGGGGGAGGCGCGGCGGGCGCTGGCCCGGCAGCGGCGCGACGAGCCCTGGTTCCCGGAGGCCTACGCGGCCCTGGAGGCGCTCACCGAGGGCCGCAGCGCGGACTTCGCGGCCCTCGCCCCCTTCTTCTGGGGCCGCTGGGACGAGGAGGCGCAGCGCCATCCCGCCGCCCGGCCGCCCGCCAATCCGGACGCCGTGCGGTACTTCGCCGCCGAAGGGGCCTTCGACCCGCCCGCGGCGCGCGCGGGCCTGGCCGCGTACCGGTCCCCGGTGTTCGTGCTGGCCGGGGAGTTCGACCTGAACAGCCCGCCGGAGTCGGTGGCGGAGATCGCCGCCCTCTTCCCCGCGGGCGCGGCGGAGTACGCCGTACAGCCCGGCGCGGGCCACTACCCCTGGGTCGACGACCCCGAGCGCTTCGGCAAGGCCGTCGGCTCCTTCCTCGCGGCCTGGCCCGCCCGGCCCTAGGGACAGGCCTCAGGGCTGTTCGTACAACCGGCGCCGCAGGCGCATCAGGGCCGGTACGTCGGCCACTTGGGAGAAGCGCCCCAGCAGTGCGCCCACCCGCGGTTCGTCGCCGCTCTGCACGGCCGCCGCGATGGCGTTGATCAGTTGCTCCAGGTCCTCAGCCACGTGAGATGTATGAACCCGATCCGGCGGCTTCATGCATGTCAGGTGTCGCGCAGGCGGAGGGGAGGGGGGCGGGGTGCGGGCCCCGGGCGGGGCCCGCACCCGCGGCTCAGCCGTGCAGGAGGACCGGCAGGGTCTCGTGCCCGTTGGCGATCATCGACGGCAGGGGGCGCAGTTCCGCCGCGGGGACGGCGAGGGCGATGCCGGGGAAGCGGTCGAAGAGCCGCGGCAGGGCGATCCCGGCCTCCAGGCGGGCCAGTGCGGCACCGAGGCAGTAGTGGGCGCCGTAGCCGAAGGCCACGTGCTCCTTGCTCGCGCGGGTGAGGTCGAAGGTGTCCGCGGTGGGGCCGTGCAGGGCCGGGTGGCGGCCCACCGCCCCGTACGACGCGATGATCGCCTCCCCGGCCCGGATGGTGAGCGCGTCCGACACGGGGATGTCCTCGATCGCGAAGCGCATCGGCACGTGGGCGATGGGCGCCTGGAAGCGCAGGGTCTCCTCGACGGCCTGGTCCCAGCCGGCCTCGCCGGAGCGCAGCAGGGCGAGCTGCGCGGGGTGGTCGAGGAGGGCGGTGACGGCCTGGTCGAGGAGGTTGACCGTGGTCTCGTACCCGGCGCTGATCACCAGGAGGAGGCTGTCGAGGAGCTCCTGCTCGGTGAGGGCGCTGCCGTCGCCCTCGGTGTCGCGGGCGGAGACGAGCAGCGAGGTCAGGTCGTCGGCGGGCTCGGCGCGCTTGTCCTTCACCAGGTCGGTGAGGACGGTGTACAGGTTCTGCATGTTCGCCGTGGCCTGCTCGGCGCTCAGGGTGGTGTCGAAGACCGCGTCCACCAGCGACCGGAAGGCCCGCTGGACCTCCTCCGGGAGGCCCATCAGCTTGCCGAGCACCCGGATCGGCAGCGGGAAGGCGAGTGCCTCGCGCAGGTCGACGACCGCCCCGCGCGGCTGCTCCGCCAGCTGCGCCAGGAGGCCGTCGGTGACCTCCTCGATGTGCGGGCCGAGGGCGTTGATGCGGCGGACGGCGAAGGCGGGGGCGACCAGGCGGCGCAGCCGCTGGTGCTCGGCGCCGTGCGCGGTGAACATGTTGGAGACGCCGACCCAGGACTCCAGCGGCCAGACGCCCACGATCCGGTCGGGGAAGAGCGGCCAGTGCCGCTTGGCGTCCTTCGACACCCGGGGATCCGTCAACAGGCTCTTGAGCAGGGCGGGTTCGCTGACGGACCAGGCTTCCACGCCGAGGACGTCGACCCGGGTGAGCGCGCCGCGCTCGCGCAGCGCCGCGTGCTCGGCGAGCCGGTCGGCGCCCTGCGGGTCGAGTATCAGCGGCTGCTCGCGGTCCATACGGCCTCCTGGGGCGGACGCAGAAAGGGGTGGGGGGCGGACGGGCAGCGGAGCCCGGCCCCCCGGGCCCGGCACGGTCCGCAGGCGGTCGGTGACATCCTGTCAGTGATCTTGGAACCAGGGAAGCGGCAGGGGTTTCGGCCCCCGGCGCGGGGGCGGTTTCCGGCCACTGCGGGCCGGCCTGCGGGCCGGCCTGCGGCGGTGCGGACCGGCGGCGGCTCAAGGGGTGTGCAGGGCCTGCGCCGCCGCGGCCGCGACCGCCCGGGCCACCGCGGACAGGGCGGGGGAGTCCAGCTTCCACTGCTGCCAGAACAGCGCTACGTCCACGGGCCGTTCGGGATCCAGGCAGACCAGCTCCCCCGCGGCGATCAGCGGCCGGGCCTGCGGCTCGGGGACCAGGCCCCAGCCCAGCCCGGCGGCCACCGCCTCCGCGAAACTCTGCGAGGCGGGGATCAGGTGCCGCACGGGGCTCGCGCCTCGCCCGCCCCCGGTCAGCTCCCGGACGAACGCGTCCTGCAGCTCGTCCCGCCGGTCGAAGACCACCACCGGCGCGTGCGGCAGGCAGTCGGAGAGCGGGCCGCCCAGGTACCGCGCGGCGAACTCGGGACGCGCCGCCGGCAGGTACCGGGCCCGGCCGAGCCGCCGTACGGAACACCCCGCCACCGGGTCCGGTGAGGAGGTGACCGCCGCCAGGACCCGGCCCTCCCGCAGCAGCGAGGTGGTGTGCGCCTCGTCCTCGCGGTGCAGCTCGAAGCAGACCGGCGGCTCCTGCGGGACCCCGCCGAGCGCGGGCAGGAACCAGGTCGCCAGGGAGTCCGCGTTGACCGCGATCGGCAGCCGCACCGGCCCCTGCGCACCGTCCAGCCCCAGCTCCGTACGGGCGTCCCGCTCCAACCGCGCCAGCTGCCGCGCGAACCGGACCACGACCTGTCCGGAATCCGTCGGGCGGACCGGCTTCGTCCGCATCAGCAGCACCCGGCCCGTGCGCTGCTCCAGCGCCTTGACCCGCTGGCTCACCGCGGACGGCGTCACGTGCAGGGCCGCGGCCGCGGCGTCGAAAGTGCCCTCGTCCACCACGGCCAGCAGGGTGCGGACCTGGTCCAGCGGCAGCTCGTCCATCATGAACGTAAGCGTAGCTAATGACCCCTAAGAATCCTTAGCTGTACTGATGAGATGCAGGTCAGTACGGTCGAGAGCATGAACAACGGCATCCCCGCGGCGGCCCTCGCCGGATTCGGCACCGGACTCACCCTCATCGTCGCCATCGGCGCCCAGAACGCCTTCGTGCTCCGCCAGGGCGCCCGCCGCCACGCCGTCCTCGCCGTGGTCGCCATCTGCGCGGTCTCCGACGCCGCGCTCATCGCCCTCGGCGTCGCGGGGGTCGGCGCCGCCGTCACCGCCTGGCCCGCCGCACTCACCGCCGTCGGCATCGCGGGCGGCGCCTTCCTCATCGGGTACGGACTGCTCGCCGCCCGCCGGGTGCTGCGCCCCGGCCCCGGCGGCGGCCTCAGTGCCGACGGTCCGGCCGCCGGCTCCGCCCGCGCCGCCGTCCTCACCTGCCTGGCCATGACCTGGCTCAACCCCCACGTCTACCTCGACACCGTCCTCCTCGTGGGCTCCCTGGCCTCCGACCGCGGCGACCTGCGCTGGGCCTTCGGCGCGGGCGCCGCAGCCGCCAGCCTGACCTGGTTCACCGCCCTCGGCTTCGGGGCCCGGCTGCTCACCGGCCTGCTGTCCCGCCCCGCGGCCTGGCGGGTCCTCGACGGCCTGGTCGCCGCCACGATGCTCGCCATGGGAGGCCTCCTGCTCGCGGGCGCGTGACCGGCGGCTCCTCTGCGCGTCCGCACGGCGGGGAGCCCGCCGCCGCAACCCCTCCCCGCAGGCCCGGGCCCCCGCCCGCGCCCGTACCCCCGCCTTGCGGAGCGGGCGCGGCGGCCGCAGGGTCGAAGGGTGGCCCGACCGGTCGGCGACCGGCCGCCGGGCGGGCCCCGGCCCCTGCCCGGCCCACCCGCGGAGGACCCTCCCATGGCCATCGCCACCGTGAACCCGACCACCGGCGAGACCCTGCGCACCTACGAGGCGCACGGCCCGCAGGAGGTCGAGGACCGCCTCGCCGAGGCCGAGGCCGCGTACCGGACCTACCGCACCACGTCCTTCGCCGAGCGGGCCGCCCTCCTCCAGCGCGCCGCCGGCCTGCTGGAGGACGACCTCGAAGAGATCGCGCGCACCATGACCACCGAGATGGGCAAACCCCTCGCGGCGGCCCGAGCCGAGGCCGCCAAGTGCGTCAAGTCCATGCGCTGGTACGCCGTACACGCCGAATCCCTCCTCGCCGACGAGCAGCCGTCCGCCGCCGACGCGGCCGACTCCGGGGCCTCCGCGGTCCTCACGCGCTACCGGCCGCTGGGCGTCGTCCTCGCCGTCATGCCGTGGAACTTCCCGCTCTGGCAGGTGGTGCGCTTCGCCGCACCCGCGCTCATGGCCGGCAACACCGGCCTGCTCAAACACGCGTCGAACGTCCCCCAGACCGCGCTCTACCTGGGCGACCTCTTCCACCGGGCCGGCTTCCCCCGGGGCTGCTTCCAGACCCTCCTGATCGGGTCCGGGGCCGTCGAGGCGGTCCTGCGCGACCGCCGGGTGGCCGCCGCCACCCTCACCGGCAGCGAACCAGCGGGCCGCGCGGTGGCCGCCGCGGCCGGGGACGAGGTCAAGAAGACCGTGCTGGAACTCGGCGGCAGCGACCCCTTCGTCGTCATGCCCTCCGCGGACGTCGAGCGGGCCGCCCGCACCGCCGTCACCGCCCGGGTGCAGAACAACGGCCAGTCCTGCATCGCCGCCAAGCGGTTCATCGTCCACGCCGACGTGTACGACGAGTTCGCCGGCCACTTCACCGCGGGCATGGCCGCGCTGAAGGTCGGCGACCCGATGGCCGAGGGCACGGACGTCGGCCCCCTCGCCACCGAACAGGGCCGCGCCGACCTGGAGGAGCTCGTCGACGACGCGGTGGACAAGGGCGCCGTGGTGCTGTGCGGGGGCCGGCGGCCGGGGGCCTTCCCGCAGGGCTGGTTCTACGAGCCGACCGTCCTGGCCGCCCTCACCCCCGAGATGCGCATCGACCAGGAGGAGGCCTTCGGCCCGGTGGCCACCCTCTACCGCGTCGACAGCCTCGACGCGGCCGTGGAGCGCGCCAACCACACGCCGTTCGGCCTGAGTTCCAACGTCTGGACCCGCGACGGGGCCGAGACCGCCCGCTTCGCCCGCGACCTGGAGGCGGGCGGCGTCTTCTTCAACGGCATGACCGCCTCCCACCCCGCCCTCCCCTTCGGCGGCACCAAGCGCTCCGGCTACGGCCGCGAACTCTCCGGCCACGGCATCCGCGAGTTCTGCAACATCACCACGATCTGGCACGGCCCGACAGACTCTTAAGCCCGGGTCCGCCCGGCCCGGCAGCCGTGCCCTGCCCGGCCTGCCTGGCCAGCCTGCCTCGCGCGGCCCGACCCGCCCGCCTCGCGCGGCCCGACCCGCCTGACCCGCCCGGCCCGCTTCGCCTGGCAGCCCCGCCTTTCCCGGCCCAGCCCGGCCTGGGGCCAGGGCCGGGGCCGGGGCGGGCCCCGGGTACGCTCGAAGGCCCTCCGCACGCCTTCGCGCGCCTCCTCCGCCGCGTCCCCGCCCGTGTCCGCCTCCCTCGCCAGCCACCGGGATATCCGCCCCATGCCGCCTACCGGACCACCGCCTGCCGGACCGCTCTCCGGCCCGCCGCCCACCAGGGCCTCCTCCGGGCCCCAGTCCGTCGAGCGGGCCCTCGCCGTGCTCGACGCCGTGGCCGACGCGCCGGGGCCGGTCGGGGCCAGGGCGCTCGCCCGCGCCGCGGACTGCTCGCCCTCCACCGTGTACCACCTCCTGAGCGCCCTCACCGCCCGCGGCCTCCTCGTCCGCACGGCCCGCGGCTACGCGCCCGGACCCCGTGTCCCCGCCCTGCACCGCGGGTTCCACCGGCACGCGGGCACCGCCCCGGGTACCGCCGAACTGCTGTCCCGGCTGCGCCGCGCCACCGGAGCCGAGGCGTACCACACCGTCTACCGGGCCGGGCTCGTCACGGTCGTCGACACCACCGCCCCCGTCACCGACACCGCGAACCCCTTCACCCCGGGCCAGGACGCCCGCGCCCACGCCACCGCGCACGGCAAGGCCCTGCTGGCCGCCCTCCCGCGGGCCGCCCGCCGCCGCTACCTCTCCGACCACGGCATGGCCCGGCTCACCGAGCGCACCATCACCGGTGCCGAGCGCATGGAAGCGGAGCTGGCGCGGGTCCGGGCCCTCGGGTACGCCGTCTCGATCGGCGAAGCCGACCCGGCGTACACGTGCCTCGCCGTCGCCCTCCCCGGCGACCCGGAAGGGCCTGCGGGGGACGCCGTCCACGCGCTGTCGGTGTCCCTCCCCACCGCCGGCTTCCGCACCCGGCAGGCCGAGATCTGCGAGGCCGTCACCCGCGCCGCGGCGGGCCGCCTCTAGCACTGGCATCGCCGGACCCGACCCGCACCCGGACAGTGGGCTGGTTTTCCGGCTCTGCCGGAATCCGGGGGCGCGCCGCGTGCGGCGGGCGGTCCGGTCCGGGACCCTGCACCCATGATCTTCATCGCCGTACGCTTCCAGGTCCGCCCCGAGCACAGCGAGGGCTGGCTCGACCTCGTCGGCCCCTTCACCCGGGCCACCCGCGAGGAACCGGGCAACCTCTTCTTCGACTGGTCCCGCAGTGTCGAGGACCCGCACCACTACACGCTGCTCGAAGCCTTCGCCGATGCTGAGGCGGGGGCGGTCCACGTGGCCTCGGACCACTTCGCGGCCGGCCTGGAGGCCATGGCGGGCGCCATCGCCGCCACCCCCGAGATCATCAACGTGGAGGTCCCGGGCCGGGGCTGGAACGCCATGGCGGAACTGGCCCCGCGCCACTGACCCCGTCCCCGGGCTCCGCCCCGAACCCCGTCTCCGTGCGCTCCGCGCCCGGTGCGCCCAATCGCCGCGCGGGCTTGGTCTTCGCTCCCGTCGACTGCTTCGTGCGGCCACGTGGAGGCTCGATCGGCGCCGGCGAAATCCAGCCTCGCCGGCGTTTGAGGCGCGGGGTCTGGGGCGGGCCCCAGTTCGGGAAGGGACTCACCCCGCCCGTACCAGTTCCAAGACCTTCAGGCCCTGCGCCAACGCCTCCACCGGCTCCGCCACCCCCTGCTGGAAGTCCAGGAAGCAGCACTCCGCCCCACCCTCCCGCACGCCCGCCACCACCCGCGCCACCGCCTCCACCGCTTCCCCCGGCTTCGCGTTGTACCGCACGTACCGCCGCAGCCCGTCCGGATCCCGCCCGGCCTCCTCCGCGGACCGCCGCGCCAGCGCCCACAGGGGGCCCTCCGCCTCCGGCGGCAGGACCACGCCCGCCCATCCGGCCGCCCGCCGCCCGATCCTCCGCATCGCGGCCGCCCCGAAGCCGCCCAGCAGTACCGGCGGCCCGCCGGACTGCACCGGCCGCAGGCCCACGTACGACGGCGGGATCGACCAGTGCTCCCCCTCATGGGCGAACACCTCCCCGGACCCCCCGCCCCCGCCCCAGTACCCGTCCAGTACGTCGAGCAGCTCGTCCAGCCGCACCCCCCGCCGCCCGAACTCGGCGTTCACCGCGCGGTACTCGTCGCGCATCCAGCCGATCCCGAGCCCGGCGTCCAGCCGGCCGCCGCTCACCTGGTCGAGGGAGGTCAGCGACCGGGCCAGCAGCAGCGGCGGGTACCAGGGCGCGGTCAGGGTGCTGGTCCCCAGCCGGATGCGGGTGGTGGCCGCGGCGGCCACCGTCAGGACGGTCAGCGGGTCGAGGAAGGTCCGGTACCCCTCGGGGTACGGATCCTCCGGCGTGTGCCCCGGATACAGGTCCGCCGGGGCGACCGGCGCCAGCGCCCGGTCCCCGACCCACAGCGAGCCGAACCCGGCCGCCTCCGCCTCGCGCGCGAAGCCGGCGATCACCTCGGGCCGGGCATGGGTCCCGTACTGCGGCAGCGCGATGCCGATCTGCATATCCGTCTCCCTCTCCGTCCCCGTGTCGACATCCGTCTGCGCGGCGCGCGCCGGCGCGGGGTCCGTCACGGCGGCAGGGGTCATCGGGCCATTGTGGGCGCGCAACCTTCCCAGGACACGGGCGACTTGACATAGTGGCGAACGGAGCGGGTGAAACGGCGCGCCCGCCCCGCGGCCTCCCGGCAGCCTTCCGCGGCCCGCGCGGGCGGGGCCGATCCGCCGGGAAACGGGCCCCCGGTGGGCGCGGGCCGTTGACAGCCACGGCTGTGACGTGCGAAAAAGGCGGCTTGACCGGTAGTCGGGCGGACCGTCGGCAGTCGGCGCCCACGGCGCCCGGACCCGCCCGGAAGAGCCGGTCGAGCACGGCGCCGGCCGGCAGCCCGCGCGGCATCCGCCGCCCTGCCAGACCCGCCCGCGAGCGCGGCGGCCGCACACCGGCACCCGCCGCTCACGACCACCAGCCAGCCACATCCGCCAGCCCCTATCCGCTCTCAGCACCCGGCACCCGTGAAGACCCGCCACCACCTCCCAGCACATCAGCACACCTCGACGCAGCAGCGAAACGGACGGCTCCCTTGACCCTCATCCCCGGCTCCCGCGTGCCCGGGCGGACGTGGACGGTCCGGCTGACCGGGCACACCGATCACAGCGTCTCCGTCACGTGCAGCACCCAGGCCTGCCGCATGCCCCCGCGCTCGCGCGACACCGCGGCCATGCGCCGCTTCGCGGCCGAGCACGCCCGCGCCCACGCCCGCCTGGCCGTCGTACGCCCCAACGCCGCATGCGCCTGCCGGGCCGCCCAGTGCGCGCTGCACGAGGCCGTGCGCACCGACTGCACCGGCTCGGTCCTGCTCGTGCTGGTGCACAACCCGGCCGTCGGCCAGGTGTGGACCCTCGCCGAGATGTGCCAGGGCTGCGCCCCCCTCATCCCGAACGCCTCCGTGCTGGCGAGCGCCGCCCGCCAGGCGGCGACCACCCGCCCGGCCGCCGGTGCGGCCCCGGGCGGACTGCCCGCGCAGGACGGGCCCGGCGGCACGCCGGCACCGGTGCGGCCCGTGGTGGCGGGCGGCTTCTCCTCGCCCGAGGCGGCCCCGGAAGCCGTACCGCGCCGCCGCCCGCAGGGCCGGTCCGGCCGCGGGGGTGCCGGTGGCGGCCGCGGCGGCTGGGGCGGCGGAGGCGGCCGCTCCGGCAGCGGGGGCGGAAACGGCAGCGGCGGCAAGAACGGCAAGGGCGGCGGCGGGGGGAACGGCGGGACCGGCGGCCGCGGAGGCCGCGGCGGCGGCCGCTGACCCCGCAGCCGGACCGGCCCCCGGCACTCCCGCCCGCCCCAGGCCGTCCCACCCCGCCCGGCCCGCCGCCGGCCCGCTAGCGGTACTCCACCGTCAGCGTGGCCGGCGCGTCCCGGTTCACGAACAGGTACGCGGTCGCCGTCTGCGGCTGCTCGAACCGCAGCCGGACCTGCACGGTGCCCCCGTGGTTCAGCGCGGCCAGCCCCGCGGCCGACAGGTCGCCCGAGGCCTGCGCCCCCGAGGCGAAGGCCGCGACCGCGGCGGCGCCGGGAGCGGCTGCCGCCGCGCCCCAGTCGGAGGCCTCCAGCGCGCATCCGCCGAGGCAGCCGGCCGCCACGTCGAGCAGCAGCCGGTTCCCGGCGGGGCCGGACCACGGGTCCCCCGAGCCCCCGCTGCGGGTCAGCGTCACGTACGCGCGGACGGCCTGCCGGCCCGCCGGGAGCGCCGAGGTGTCGAAGGACAGCACGGTCCGGTTGTGCCGGCCGTCCGTGCCGCGGCCCAGGGCCAGCCCGTACAGGTCCTCGTACGGGCCCACGGCCGCGCCGGAACCGTCGGCGGCGGCCTTCACGTACCCGTCGCGGGCGTCCTCGCTCGGCAGGACCACCCGGTCCGGCACGGGTCCGCCGCCCGTGCCGCCTCCCAGGGCCCGGACCATGTTCATGACCGTCTCGATCTGGCGGCCGCCGTGCCGGGCGTGGTCGGCGTCCCCGAGGTAGCCCCACCAGTTCCAGCAGCCGTTGGGGTTGTCGGCGGTCGCGGTCGGCACCGCCTGCGGGTACAGGACCACCAGGCCGTTGGTGTCGGCGTACTCGTTGAGGTGCGCCAGCTCGATGAAGCGGGTGCCGAAGCCCTGGTACGAGACGCCCTGCTTGCAGCCGTGCAGGGCGACGAGGAGCCGGCAGGGGGCGCCCTGCGCGCAGGACCGGGGCACGTACGCGTACCCCTTCCCGTCCATCGAGAGCGGGCCGGCCTGCCCGCCGGGCGCGTACCGGTTCTGGTCGAAGCGGACCAGTGTGCCCGCCGGGGCGGCGGCCGGTCCGGCGACCGGGCCGAGCAGGTGCCCGAGCAGGTCGCGCGGGGCGTCGAAACCGCAGTCGTTGATCCAGGGGTGCTGGGTGGCCGTACAGGAGCCGGGGCCCAGCGGGCTGATCCAGGCGTGCCCGGCCGCCGTACCGCGGTCGTACCGCACCCGGGCGCCGAACCGCCCGTAGAAGGCGGCGAGCGCATCGGCCACGGGCCGTCTGACGGTCGTGTCCCCGGAGCCGCTGAACACGTACACCGGATCCCCGTCGAGCCCGGCCACCGGGTCGACCAGCCCGCGCGCCGACCAGTCGCGGGCGGTGGCCTCCAGGGCGTCGAGCCGCAGGTCCTGGGCGGTGTCCATACAGGCGTACAGGGCCGTGTACAGGTCCCCGCGCGCGCAGCCGTACGGGCCGGAGGCGAAGACCCCGGACCCGCCGAAGGTCCCCGAGTAGGCCACGTGCAGCTGCGTGGCCATGTATCCGCCGGAGGACACGCCCGCGCTGTACACGCCCCGGATGTCGAGGCGGCCGAGCTCCCCGTCCACGGGGGCCGGTGCCGCGGCCGCCGCGGCGGCGGCCGTACGGCCGGGGGAGTCCGGCCCGGCGACGGCGGGCGCGCCCGCGGCCGGCAGCAGCTGGACCGCGGCGGCGAGCAGGGCCACGGCGGCCGCCCGGCGCAGCCCGCGCCTGCGCGGCGGGCGGGGCGGCCGGGTGAGGGCGCGCGGGGCCACTGCGGTCGTCGGGGCCGCGGGCGCGGCCGCGGCGCGCGCGGTACGCGCGGACGGTGCCGATCGCAGGACTCCCAGCACGCGCCGGGTTCGCGGGTCCTTCTGGACTGTCATGGGCACTCCGTAAGAGAGGTGTGGGGGCGTGGGGGGAGGTGGGGGAGGCCGCGACCGCGGACGGGCGGCCCCCGGGACGCTAGGTCCGCGCCCGGCCCCTGCCTATGGGGTCCGCCGCCACAAACAGGGGCCCCGCACTGTGACCCGCCCGCCCGCCCGGCCCCCGGTCCGGCCCGCTGCCCCGGGCCCACTCCGGCCCTGCGCGCCCCCGGCCGCCACCGGCCCCAACCACCCCCCCAGGTCTGGCTGAAGCACTGAATCGGTGCTTCAATCCTTCCGTGCCCTACCGCCGACCCCCCGCCGTCCAGGCCCGTCTCGACGCCCGTCGCGGCACGGTCCTCGAGGCCGCCGTCCGCCTCCTGTCCCGCGAGGGGTACGCCGGCTGCTCGGTCGCCGCCATCGCGGCCGAGGCCGGGATCTCCACCGGCAGCGTCTACCAGTCGTTCTCCGGCAAGTCCGAACTGGCCGCGGCCCTCTTCCGGACCCTCGCGGCCCGCGAGGTGGAGGCCGTGGCGGAGGCGGCCGCCCGCCCCGGCACCGCGGCCGCAGCGGCGGCCCGCGCCGTCGAGGTGTTCGCCGTCCGCGCCCTCCAGGCCCCGCGCCGGGCCTTCGCCCTGCTCGCCGAGCCCGCGGACCCCGCCGTGGACACCGAGCGGCTCGTCTTCCGCCGCGCCTTCCGCGACGTGTTCGCCGAGCGGATCGCGGCCGGGGTCGCCTGCGGCGAACTCCCGTCGCAGGCACCCGAACTGACCGCGGCCGCCCTCGTCGGAGCCATCGCGGAGGCCCTCGTCGGGCCGCTCGCCGACGGGGACGCCGCCCCCGGGGAACTCGTCCCCGCCCTGACCGCCTTCACCCTGCGAGCCCTCGGAGTACCCGATGCACCGGACGCATGAGGTCACCAACCAGGTACCGCCCCACCACGGGCACGACGCCGCGGCCGACCCGGCCCTGCTGGAGGCCGTGGCCCGGGAGGGCGCCGCCTGGGCCCTGCCCGAGCTGCGCGCGCTCGGCGTCCTGGCCGGTTCCGAGGAGGCCGCCGAATGGGGCCGCCTCGCCAACGAGAACCCGCCCGTCCTGCGCACCCACGACCGCTACGGCCACCGCATCGACGAGGTCGAGTTCCACCCGCACTGGCACCGCCTGATGCGCACGGCCGTCGAGAACGGGCTGCACGCCGCACCCTGGCGGGAGGACCGGCCCGGCGCCCACACCGCCCGCGCCGCGAAGTTCTACGTCTGGGGCCAGGTCGAGGCCGGGCACTCCTGCCCGGTGTCCATGACCTACGCCGCCGTGCCCGCCCTGCGCGCCGCGCCCGCGCTCGCCGGCCGCCTGGAACCGCTGCTGGCCTCCCGCACGTACGACTACGGGCTGCGCGAGCCCGGCACCAAGCAGGGCCTGATCGCGGGCATGTCGATGACCGAGAAACAGGGCGGCTCGGACGTCCGCGCCAACACCACCGCCGCGGTCCCGGCCGCCGACGGCACGTACCGGCTCACCGGGCACAAGTGGTTCACCTCCGCCCCGATGTCCGACCTCTTCCTCACCCTCGCCCAGGCCCCCGGCGGACTGTCCTGCTTCATGCTGCCGAGGGTCCTGCCCGACGGCAGCCGCAACCGCCTCCACCTCCAGCGGCTCAAGGACAAGCTCGGCAACCGCTCCAACGCCTCCGCCGAGATCGAGTACGACGAGGCCGTCGGCTGGCTCGTCGGCGAGGAGGGCCGCGGGGTCGCGACCATCATCGAGATGGTCAACATGACCCGCCTGGACTGCGTGCTCGGCGGGGCCTCCGGAATGCGCCTGGGCACCGTACGGGCCCTCCACCACGCCACGCACCGGCGGGCGTTCGGGAAGGCCCTCGCGGACCAGCCGCTCATGCGCAACGTGCTCGCGGACCTGGCCCTGGAGTCCGAGGCCGCCACCGCCGTCGCCCTGCGCCTGGCCGGGGCCACCGACCGGGCCGCAGCCGGGGACCGCGGCGAGGCGCTGCTGCGCCGGCTCGCGCTGGCCGCCACCAAGTACTGGGTGTGCAAGCGGGCCCCCGCGCACGCCGCCGAAGCCCTCGAATGCCTCGGCGGCAACGGCTACATCGAGGACTCCGGGATGCCGCGCCTGTACCGCGAGGCGCCCCTGTCCTCGATCTGGGAGGGCTCCGGGAACGTGGCCGCCCTGGACGCGCTGCGGGCGATGGCCCGTCAGCCGGAGGCGGTGGAGGCCTACTTCGCGGAGGTCTCCCTGGCCGCCGGGGCCGACCGGCACCTCGACGCGGCCGTGGCCGGACTGCGCAAGCAGCTGTCCGACCCGGCCGAAACCGAGTACAGGGCACGGCAGTTGACCGAGACCCTGGCCCTCGTCCTGCAGGGCTCCCTGCTCCAGCGGCACGCGCCCGCCGCCGTGGCCGACGCCTTCTGCGCCTCCCGGCTGGGCGGCGGGCACGGGAACGCCTTCGGCACCCTGCCCACCGGCGTGGACACCGCGGCCATCCTGGACAGGGCCCGCACCGAGGTGCTGTGACGGTACGTCAGCCCCGTCGTACCCCGCCGGCCGCGGCCGGCGGGGCTCAGGCCGCGTCCCGCCGCGGGAACGGCGGCAGGAAGTCGGTGTCGAAGCGGTAGAAGGGCCGGTGGTCCAGCAGGTCCGCCGGGGTCACGTCGTTCCACGGCCGCATCGGGCCGTGCGCGTCGACCACGTTCGCCGTCGCCGCGGCGGGCAGGTACCCGGATGCCGGGTGCCGGCGCTGCCACTGCGCCCACAGCTTGTCCACGAAGGCGTGGTGCAGCCAGAACACCGGGTCGTTGGGGGAGACCCCGGTCGCCATCTGGCCGCCGACCCACACGTGCACGCGGTTGTGGATGTTGGCCCCGCGCCAGCCCTCCAGGTGGTTGCGGAACCCCGACGGGCAGGTGCTGTTCCAGGGTTCGGCGTCGTACTCCGGGATGGCCAGCACCGACTCCAGCTCCTCCTTCGACGGCAGCTGCTTCGCCCGCTCGGAGACCCCGAGCGCCCGCCGCAGGAAGGGGTAGTCGTCGATGCGCACGGACACCTCCCAGTTGCCCCGCGCGTACGCGAACGGGCCGTCCGTCACCTGCCCGTCCAGCTCCCGCCCGGTCCCGCCGAGGAAGTCGGGGGACCACAGGGAGGAGGCCGGGGTGCGGTCGCGGGTCCAGTCCCAGTACGGCAGGGTCACCCGCCGGTCCACCCGCTGGAGGGCCTGCTCGAACTCGATCAGGAACCGGCGGTGCCACGGCAGGAAGGACGGGGACCGGTGCCCCACCCGCTCGCCGGTGTCCGTATCGCCCAGCAGGAAGGTGTTGTGGGTGGTGACGAAGCGGTCGTAGACCCCCTCGCGCTTGAGCACCAGCAGGGCGTTCACGAACCGCCGCCGCTCCGGGCGGGTCAGCCGCGCCAGGTCCTTGCGGATCCTCATCGGGCCGCCCCCGCCGGAAGCGGGGCCAGCTGGGCGCCCTGGAGGCTGACGACGGCCGCGCGCGCCGCCTCCAGCGGGTCCCCGAAGGTCTCGTAGTGGTTGACCACGCTCACCCAGGTCCCGTCGGCGTTGCGCATCAGGTGCAGCTCCCGCCCGTCGATGCGGACCGACCAGCCCTCCGGGGCGGCGTGCCCCGCAGCCCGGTGCGCACCGGAGTGCCCGGCCGCGCCCGCGGCGGGCTCCCCCTGGATGCGGCGGCCGCGGTACACCTCGTCGAACCCGCCGGATCCGGCGGCCGGTTCGGCCCGCAGCTCCTCCGGGCGGCTGCTGGCGGCCAGGGCGTGCGTCACTCCGGCCGCCGACAGGGCGGTCACGGTGCCTGCCGCGCCCAGCAGGGCGCGGCGGCGGGTTATCTGGGGCATGGCTGTTCCTCCGGCGAAGGGCAGGCGGGATCGGTACGGGCCGCAGGAGTACCACCGGCCCGCGGACCCGGCCAAGCACCTGGCTAAGCCGTACGGCCTATCCGGACGCGCACGCACCGAGTTGCGCCCCCGTGAAGATCGGCGATCTTGCGGGGCGGGGCGGGCCCGCCGCGCGCCGGAGGCCGGAATCCGCCCCCGCGCGCGCGTTTCTCCGCAGACCTTCCGGGCGGAGCGCCGCCGCACCCTGCCGTTCCGGCGGTCAAACTGGCGCGAAACACCCCCTGGGCGGAGTCCTGCGCCACCCGGCCGGCCCGGCGGCGCGCCCCGCACCGCCCCCACCCGCCGAGGGCCCCGGTGCGAGTCCCCGTACGGCCCCCCGCGCCGGCCCCGCGGGCCGCAAGGGTGGTTGAACACCCACTTGAACACCCGGACGCCCCCTGCGCGGCCGCCCACGCACCCGACCAGGCCCGATGGCAATGCGGACTTGGTGAAGTGGTGTGTACGGCGCCAACAGCCCTGCGACGAGAGCAATTTGGAAGATGTGACCCCCTTGACTCGTACCTACTTTGCTAAGTGCCCGAGCGCCGGAAAGGAATTCCGGCGGGCTGTTCGGGAGTCCGTTCCATTCGCGTTGTCGCATTGAGGAGTTCAGGAGTAGGGATGCGTAAATTCGCTGTACGCGCCAAGCCCGCGGCCGTCGGATTCGGACCGGCGCGGGCCCTGATCGACACCGGTTCCCCCGGGTCCTGGCCCCGGCCCGCCCTGCTCGGGCTGAAGCTGATCGCCCCCGACCACCCCGCCTGCGCCGGGATCGGCGCCGAGGAGGTCCGCGTCGAGGGCGGCCGCATCGACCTCGTCCACGCCCGCGAGCGGGTCCGCGCGCTCCACGCCGAGCTGGTGGTGCGCAGCTTCCGCGAGGTCAGCCGGGCCTGGCTGGCGCAGAACGGGCCCTGCGACATCGAGGTGCTGGACGCCGAGCACCTCGACGACGGCACCCGGCTGTTCTTCGAGACCCTGGTGGCGCAGTCCGACGGGAGCGTCACGATCCACTGCCGCTCGGGGCCCGCCGCCACCGCGGGAGCCGCCCCCGGGACCGGGCCGGAGACCGGGCCGGACACCGGGGGAGAGGACGAAGGAGGGGAGGGGGACGGGCGGGAGCTGCTGGCGGAGCCCGTCAGCGACCGGGAGGCGCGCATCGGGGCCCTCGCCCACGCACCGGACGGACTGACAGACGAGGAAGGCGAGTTCCTCTTCGAGGAGGCGGGCGAGTACCTCGCCGCGGGCGACGGCTGGAGCGCCGACCGCGTGCTGCGCGCCCTGCTGCGCCAGCGCCCCAGCCCCGCCGCCTGGAGCCGGCTGCGGATCGCCGCCACCATGCTCGGCAAGCCCCTGGACACCGGCTTCGGGACCGCGCGTCCGCACCGCACGCCCCGCCGCCGGGCCGCCGGCGCGGAGCCGGAGGCGGGCGCCGGGTCCGCGCCGACGGCGGCGCCGCCGGCCGCGGGCGCCCGGACGGCGGACCGCGGGTCCGAGCGCACCGGCCGGGTGCCCCGGCTGCGCCTGGGGACGGGCTGGGAGCTGGTCGAGGCCTGGTCCGAGGGCGTCGGCCAGATCGACCGGAACGCCGTGCACAAGGTGCTCTTCGCCATCGCCGACCGGACGGCCTTCCAGACGTACGAGACCTTCGGGGACACCGACCGGCCGCGGGACTTCTTCGTCCTGGTGAGGGAGCACCTGATCGTCAAGGTGCACATCCGCGACTTCGAGACCTTCGACATCGCGTTCGTCGGATCCGTCGACGACGTGCCGGGAATCGACCTGGGGGAGGGCAGGGCGGCGTAGGGCACCCGGAGACGGGCTCAAGAGGACCTGGAGACAGCCCAGGAGAGCAGTTCAGGAGTTGTGTGCGGCGGGCGTGCTGTCCCCAACGCCCGCTCGTACAAGTGTGCTTGACAGGGTCGCGGGCCCTGTGGAAATCTCGGCTGCACCCGGCACTGCCGTGCCCGTCTGCCCAGAATTCAGGGAGTGCGAATGCCGCCGCTGGATTTATCCGGAATAGATGTCTCTTCGCGCGTGCGCGCCCGTGACATCCAGATGGCGGGCGTTGCCGACATGCGCCGCCGCGTCCTGATGATTTCAGGAGCCATCGACACCGTCGACCACGACGTCTCGGTCCGTGTGAACCTCCCGGAGCCCGGCCGCTGGCAGGTCATCAAGTCCGAGACGAACCTGACCGACCGCACCTGGGTCGCCATGCAGGCCGCGACCGACGAGGACTCCGTCTTCGTCAACGACGCCGACACCCTGGTCATGTCGCGCCAGTTCTCGAAGTCCTTCATCACCCCGGACCAGCGCCGGCTGACCTTCTTCGACGGCGAAGTCCGCCCCGGCGAGGCCGTGGTGAAGATGTACTCGCTGGAGACCACGGGCCGCAAGCCGACCTACGCGTACTCCCGGTACAGCCCCGTCCTCACCGACACCCCCGAGCTCACCGCCACCACCGTCGAGCGGCTGGTCGCCGAGGGCATGCCGCAGCGCCCCGTCATCGAGGTCATCGTCCCGGTGACGGTCATCGGGTGATCAGGTTCTTTCCCCCGCCCCACCTGCTCGACTCGCCGCGCGGCCGCGACTGGCCCCTCGGCCCCGGCCTCGGCCGGGGCACGGGTGCCCGTCCGGCCGCGGGGACGGCAGCAGGTGCCGGCCGGGACCCCCGACCGCCGGCCCGCGCCGACGTGGTCGTCGTCGGCGCCGGCCCCGCCGGCCTGGCCGCGGCCTCCGCGCTCTGGCACCTCGGCGTCCGCGACGTCGCCGTCCTCGACCGCGACGGCCGCCCCTGCGGGCGCTTCTTCGACCGCGTCGACACCCTCGGCCAGCGCGTCCTGCGCTCCCCGTACGAGCACCACCCCGGGGTCGAGGGCTACAAGGACTGCGAGCTCCTCGACTTCGCCCGGCTGCACTGGAGCCGGCTGACGCCCGTCGAGCGCCGCGAGGTCCGCATGGCGCAGTCCGGGCACCGCTCCGTGGTCCCCGTCGACGTCTTCGAGGCGTACTGCCGCCACGTCGCCCACCTCCACCACGTGGACCGGCGCACCTGGCGGGCCCCCGTCACCTCCGTCCGCCCCGGCGCCGACACCGTGACCGTGCGCGGCGGGGACTTCGCCGTCACCGCCCGCGCCGCCGTGCTCTGCCTGGGCGAGGAGCGCCGCCCCGCGCCCGCCGACTGGTGGGAGGGCGGCGCCGTCCCGCACGGCGTCGGCTACTGGGACCAGCCCGTACCCGCGGACGCCGGCCGCATCGCCGTCGTCGGCGCCGGGCTCAGCGCCGCCCACCTCGTGCACAACGCCCTCACCGCGGGCAAGGAGGCCCACTGGATCGTGCGCGCCCCCGAGGAGCGCTACCAGTGCGCCGACGTGAACGCCTCCTTCTTCCGCGCCGAGGGCCGCGCCCGCTTCGACGGCACGCACTGGGAGGACCGGCTCACCGTCATGCGCGGACAGCGCCGCGCCTCCGTCATGTTCGAGTTCCGCCCGCTGTTCCAGCAGGCCGAGGCGGAGGGCCGGCTCACCGTGCACCGCGGCCGCGCCGTCACGGGCATCCGCCCCGGACGCGCCGGACGCGTCGCGGTCCACCTCGCCGACGCGCCGCCGGTCGTCGCCGACCACGCCGTACTGGCCCTCGGCACGACCGTCTCCAACGGCGAGCAGCTCCTGCCCGCCGGGGTTCCCGACGCCCGCGACGGCTGGCCCGACCTCGACGCGGGCACCCTGTCGTACCGCAACGCCCCGCGGGTCTTCGCCGTGGGCGCCGCGGCCGGCATGGTCCTCGGCCCCGCCGCCCGCAACATCGACGGGCACCGCGTGGCCACCGCCCGCGTGGCCACCGCCGTCGCCGCCCTCCTCGCCGGGGGCACCGCAGCCGCCGCCCGTACCGACGACCGGGAGATGGTCCGTGTCTGACACCCTGCGGACGGCGCCCGGCCGGCAGCGGGACGGTGAGTCGCACGAGGAGGAGTACGGGGAGGAGTACGACTCCCGCTTCGCCCTGAGCGCCACCGACGAGCCGGCCGCGACCGAGACCGGCGTGATCCTCCTCGGCCTGGAAGCCCCCCGCCTCCTCGCCGGCCTCGGCCTGGCCACCCTCGCGGACGACCCCGCGCAGGTGCTCCTGACCGTCGACCGGGTCCGGCACGAGGCCGACCCCTTCGACTTCGACGCCCTCGTCGAGACCGGCCTGCACCGCTGGCGCACGGCCCGCACCGCTCTCGCCCCCGCCGGGGGCACCGCGGGCACCCCCGCCGCCCTGCGCCGGGCCTGGGCGCGGACCCTGGACCTGCTCGCCCGCAGCGCCATCGGCGAGGCGGGCCCCGCCACCACCGCCCACCTCGCGGCCTGCTGGCTGCGCCGCGACGAAATCGACCGCATCGCCGGGACGTAGGGAAGGTCCAGCCACCATGTCGTACCTGAAGTCCCTGCCGCCCGACGCGGCGCTCTTCCAGGTCTTCAAGACCTATCCGCAGACCGCGCGCCCCCTGCTCGGCTTCCACGAGCTGGTCATGCGCGAGGACTCGCCCCTGACGGTCGCCGAACGCGAGCTGATCGCGGCGTACGTCTCCGGGCTCAACGACTGCGGCTACTGCCACGGCATCCACACCGCGACCGCCGAGGCCTTCGGCGTCCCCGAGGGCCTCCTGTCCGCCGCCCTCACCGACCTCGACGCGGCCCCCGTGGACGAGAAGCTCAAGCCGGTCCTGCGCTACGTCGGCATCCTCACCCGCAGCCCCTCCCGGCTCGCCGAGTCCGACGCGGCGGCCGTCTTCGCGGCCGGCTGGGACGAACGCGCCCTGCACGACGCCGTGATGGTCTGCGCGCTGTTCAACTTCATGAACCGCATGGTCGAGGGGCTCGGCGTCTGCGTGGACAAGAGCTACTACCCCGTCTCGGGCCAGCGCCTCCACGACGAGGGCTACACCGGCCTGGCCGCCCTGCTCGACGGCTGACGGCCGCGGCCGGGGCGAGCCCCGGCCGCCGCACGGCGCGCCGGTGCCGGCGGCCCCGCCCCGGCGCGGCTGAGCCGTGCCCGGTCCGGCCGGGACCGCCGGCCCGGCCCCCCGCCTCAGCCCTCCTGCCCGCCCAGCTCCGCCAGCAGCTCCTGCTCGCGGGCCGGGCTCAGGCCCGCGCGCCGGGGCCGGTCCAGCCCCTCGGCCCGCTCCCACTCCAGGGTGTCCGCCAGCAGCCCGGCGTGGCTGCGGTGGCGCAGCCCGGCGGCGGCCGCCGCGGCCCCGCTGCGGGCGCTGAAACCGGCCCACTCCGGGTCCGCCATCCACATGGCCAGGGACTCCTCGCCCATGAACTGGCCCACCCCGCGGGCCAGCAGCCACTCCTCAGAGGCCTTCACCACCGGCCCGCTGTGCCCCGCCACCTCCCGCGACAGCGCGACCCAGTCCCCGAACGGCACGACGGGCCCGACCGCGTTGTAGGTCCCCGTGGCCCCCCGCTCCGCGCAGTCCAGCAGCCAGGAGGCCAGGTCGCGCACGTCGACCACCTGGGTCGGGACCCCGGGGGAGTCGGGGACCAGCAGCGGCCCCCGCGGGTCGCGGGCCGCACGGCCGACCCAGTAGCCGGAGCGCCCCGAGGCGTCCCCGGGCCCGCCGATCAGCCCCGCCCGGGCGGTCAGCAGCCGTCCGCCCACCGCCTCCCCACAGGCCTGCTCGCAGGCGACCTTGGCCCCGCCGTACTCCGCCCGCTCGGCCTCCGCGCCCTCCACCGCCGGCAGCAGGTCCGCCGACTCGTCGTCACCGGGCCGGGCCTGCGAGGCGTACGCGCTCACCGAGGAGACGTACGTCCAGTGGCGCGCCCGCCCGCCCAGGGCCGCCAGCGCCCCGCGGACGAACCCGGGCTGCCAGGAGACCTCCAGCACCGCGTCCCAGTCCCGGTCCGCCACCGCGTCGTACGCGTGCGGGTCCCGCCGGTCGGCGGCGATCATTTCCACGCCCGCGGCGGGCGGCCCGCTCTCCCCGCGGGCCAGACAGGTCACCCGGTGACCCCGTGCCACCGCCTGCCGCGCGATCTCGCGGCCCAGCCATGCCGTACCGCCCAGTATCAGGATGTCCATCGGCCCACTGAAACACAGGAGGAGGGCGCCGCGCGCCCAGGTCAGAGGCGGATTCGCGGTCAGCTGACGGGCTGCGCCGACCGCGAACTCCGGGAACCTGCACGGGGAGCGGGTTTCGGCCCCGCTGCGGCGGCCGGGACCGCTCCGGGCGCCCCCGCACCCCCTCCGCCACGGAGTGAGCGCCGACGATTTCCGGCCAGCGTCCCGGGTACGACCGTGCGGGTACGGGGTACAACTCGCCGGAACCGTCCGGTAATCGGGTGCGCGCGGTACCGGGCGGCTGCTCTCTTTCGGTCAGATGGGCCGTACCGCATTCCCCAAGAGGTATAGACCAATGCTAGATTGGTTGCACTCCCCGCACAGCCGCTCACCATCCGTCACCGGAGAGTGCCGTGTCCTCTGACCACACCGGCGCCACCACAGCCGCCGCCGCGACCCCGAGCTACCTGCGGATCGCCGCGGAACTGCGCCGCGAGATCCGCCGCCGCACCATCGCACCCGGCGGCCGCCTGCCCTCCGAGCGCGGGCTCGCCGCCCGGTTCGGAGTCCACCGGCAGACCGTCAGATCCGCCCTGCAACTGCTGCGCGACGAGGGGATCGTCGTCACCGACCGGCGCGGCACGCACGCCGTGGCCGTCCTCCCCGCCGAGCCCGCCGCGGCCTGCGGGCCCGTACCGCCCTTCCCCGGGGCGCCCGCCCCGCAGGACGCCGCCGCCGCCCGGTCCCGCCTCCAGCGGTCCGAGCCCCCGCGCGCCCTCGCCGGGCCGCTCGGGCTCTCGCCGGGCCTGCCCACCCTCGTGCACCACCACACCTCCCTCGACGCCTCCGGCGCCGTCGTCCAGGAGGCGGTCACCTACTTCGCCCCGGCCGTCGTGGCCTCCGTCCCCGAACTGCGCCGCTACCTCGACCGGTTGCACACGGACAACAACGCCGACCTGAGCCTGCTCTACCACTGGCTCGCGCGCGCGGGCGTCCAGGCCCGGGTCACCGAGACGATCACGGTCACGCGCACCGCGCCGGACGGCGCGGGCACGGCCCCCGTCCCGGTCCCCGGCGGCTGCCGGCTGGCCGTGCGCCGCTCCCTCACCGACCCGGGAGGCCGCCTCCTCGCCGTCACCGACCTCGAATTCCCGCGCTGGGGCGAGGTCTCCTTCCGGCACACCCGCCCCGCCGACACCGGCCACACCGCCGCGATCCGCCTCCGCTGAGCCGGCGGGGCTGGCACAGTGGGGGCATGTGCGGCCGCTATGCATCCTCCCGGCGCCCCGAGGACCTCGCGGGCCTCTTCGGGGCCACCCGCTGGGACCCCGAGGAGGCCCTCGCGCCCAGCTGGAACGTCGCCCCGACCGAACCCGTGTGGGCCGTGCTCGAACGGCCCGACCGGGACACCGGGGAGATCGAGCGCACCCTGCGCCCGCTGCGCTGGGGCCTGGTGCCCTCCTGGGCCAAGGACCCGGCCGCCGGGGCCCGCATGATCAACGCCCGGGTGGAGACGGTCCACGAGAAGCCCGCCTACCGGCGCGCGTTCGCCAGGCGCCGGTGCCTGCTGCCCGCCGACGGGTTCTACGAATGGGAGCCCGTCCCGGCCGGCCCCGGCACGAAGGCGTACAAGCAGCCCTACTTCATCCGCCCCGAGGACGGCTCCGTGATGGCCATGGCGGGGCTGTACGAGTTCTGGCGGGACCCGGCCGTACCGGACGACGGGGACCCGGCCGCCTGGCTCGCCACCTGCACGGTCATCACCACCGAGGCGGACGACGCGGCGGGCCGGGTCCACCCCCGGATGCCGCTGGCCCTGGCCCCGGAGGACTTCGGCACCTGGCTCGACCCCGCCCACCAGGACGTCCACGACCTCCGCGCCCTGCTCCACACCCCGGCCTACGGCCGCCTGGAGGTCCGCCCGGTCTCCACCCGCGTCAACAGCGTCCGCAACAACGGCGCCGACCTCGTGGACCCCGTACCCGCCCCGCAGGGCGGCTGACCGAGCCCGGTGCCCGGATCCGGCGGGCTCAGCCGGCCCGGTGCGCCGCCGGGCCGGGGGCCCGTACGCCGTCGGGGTCCGGCAGCCGGAACCCGCCGAACAGGCCGTCCAGCGCGCGCAGGGCGACGCGCTCCGGGACGGTCCGCAGGGCGAGGTCGCGCAGCGCGGCGGCCGCCGGATTCCGCAGCGCGGCCACCCGCCCCGCCCGGGCGGCCCGCACCCGGACCGCGTCCGTACGGGGGAGCCGGGCCCGGGTGTAGCCGCGCAGCGCCGCCGGCACGTCGGGGCCGTCGAGCGCGTACGCGAGGTACACCGCGTCCTCGACGGCCTGGCAGCCGCCCTGGCCCAGGTTGGGCGTCATCGCGTGGGCGGCGTCGCCCAGCCAGGCCGTCCGGCCCCGGTGCAGCCGCGGCAGCGGGCCGTCCAGCTCGTACAGGTCGTGCTGGAGCACGGCCGCCGGGCCGAGCAGCCCGATGCGGTCGAGGAGGTCCGGTATCGGATCGTGCCAGCGGCCGAAGCGCCGCTGGAGCTCGGCGCGGACGTCCGCGGGCCGCGTGCCCTCCGGGACGACGGCGGTGGCGTACACGTACGCGCGCCCCGCGCCGAGCGGGACCACCCCGAAGCGCTCGCCGCGGCCCCAGGTCTCCCCGGCGGCCCGGTGCCGGGCCCGGTCCGGCCCGTCCGGCCCGCTGAGCCCGTCCGTGCCGTCCGTGCCGTCCGGGTCCTCAAGGCCGTCGAGCACCGTGCGCCAGGCCGTCTCCCCGCTGTAGCGCAGCCCCGGGTGCCCGGGGAACGCGCTGCGGCGCAGCCGGCTGTGGAGGCCGTCCGCCGCGAGCACCACGTCGGCTTCGAGGTCCCCCGCGGCGGTCCGCACCACCGCCCGCCCGTGCGCCCCGGCCTCCCCGTAGTCCACCACGCTGGATACCTCGGACCCGAAGTTCAGTACGCCGTCCGGCAGTTCACCGGCCAGTGCGGCCGCCAGCGCCGGGCGCAGCACGGCCAGCGGCGGCCGGCCGAACCGCTGGGCCACGGCCCCGGCGCCGGTCCGGCTCAGCCAGGTGCCCCGGTGGCTGCGCACGCCCATCGCCGCGGGTACGCCCCGCCCGGCGGCTGTCGCCGGATCGAATCCGACGGCCTCGTAGGCGGCCAGGGCGTTCGGTGCCAGGACGATGCCCGCCCCGGCGGCGCTCAGCCCCGGCGCCCGCTCGCAGACGGTCACCCGCCAGCCGCGCCGGTGCAGTGCCACCGCCGCGGTCAGCCCGCCGATCCCCGCCCCGGCCACCACCGCGTGCCGCTGTGCCATGAGAGAAACCCTCCGTCGCCCGCTGCCGACCCCACCCGCCCTCTACGGATGTAGAGGACGCTGACCGGCACTCTACAGCTGTAGAGTGCCGGTATGTCCAGCCCCGACCGCAGAACACTCATCGCCGACACCGCCATCGCGACCGTGGCCGCCTCCGGGCTGCGCGGGCTGACCCACCGGGCCGTGGACTCCGCCGCCGGGCTCCCCGCGGGCAGCACCTCGTACTACTTCCGGACCCGCACCGCCCTGATCGGCGCCTGCTACGAACGGCTCGCCGAACTGGACCTGGCCGACGCCGAGTCGGACACCTCCCGGCTCCCGGGCGCGGCCGGCGGGAGGGGCGGCGCCGGCGCCGCCGGGGGTCCGCAGGATCCCCGGGCCCTCGCCGCCGCTGCCTACGGCGCCCTGCTCCACCGCTGGCTCACCGAGGGCCGCTCCCGCCAGCTGGCCCGCTACGAGCTCAGCCTGGAGGCCGCCCGCGACCCCGAGCTCGGCGCCGCCCTGCACCGGGCCGGACTCGCCGCCCGGCAGCGCGCCGCGGCCGTGCTGGAGGCCCTCGGCGCCGAACACCCGCGCGCCGCCGCCGACCTGCTCGTGTCCTGGACCGACGGGCTGCTCTACGACCGCCTCGCCGGGGCCCTCGCCCGCTCCCGGCCCCGGCCGGACCCGGTGGAACTGGCCGCGGTGTGCCGCCGGATGCTGGACGCCGTACTGGCGCCCGGGTACCCGCCGTTGGAGTGACGCCACGCAACCACCGGCTGCGGCGGCCGTTGTCCAGTGGGCTCCCGTCGGGATCTCGTGCAACAGAAAGACGAACCATGCTCAAGAAGATGATGGCCACCGCCGCGGCCACCGCGTCCCTGCTCGGCCTGGGCGCTGCCTTCGCCACCTCCGCCGTGGCCATCGGCAACGACAACGGGGTCAACACCGTCAACGGCAACGGCTCGCAGCAGGTCTACGGCAACGGCGAGACCAAGGGCGCCCTGAGCCCGCAGGCCTCCCTCGTCCAGGGCACCGCCAACAAGCTCTGCATCGGCGTCCCGGCCAAGGCCAACGTGCAGTCCGTCGCGGCCCTCGTGAACGTCGGCATCCAGGACATCCCGGTGCTGTCGGCCCCGCAGGTCCAGCAGTGCGCCGAGAACTCCACGCAGGCCAAGGGCGACGAGCCGCTCTCGCACCTCGTCGAGAACATCCCGGTCCTCTCGGGCAACGCCGCCGTCGGCAGCTGACCCCTCCGGTCCGGTCCCGCCGGGGCCCGCGGGGAGCGTACGCGCTCCCCGCGGGCCCCGGCGTTTTTCCTGCGCACGGGAGCCATGGAACACGCGTTCCCGGGTACATGCGCACGCATCAGATGTGCGACCGACGGACACACCGAGGGAGGTGCCCGATGAGGCAGGGCCAGGACCGGGACACGGGCAGACGGGACGGGGAAGCGGACGGCCGGGACCGGCGCCGCGACGAGAGCGAGACGGACCGGGCCGACCGGCGCTGGCAGGAGCTCGTCCAGGAGATCCGCGTGGCGCAGACCGGAGTGCAGATCCTCTTCGGCTTCCTGCTGACCGTGGTGTTCACCCCGCACTTCCAGGGGCTGGAGCAGGCCGACAAGACCCTCTACATCATCACCGTCATGACGGGCTCCCTCGCGACCGGATCCCTCATCGGGCCCGTCGCCTTCCACCGCATCGTCTCCGGCCGCCGCATCAAGCCCCAGGCCGTGGTCTGGGCCTCGCGGCTCACCTTCGTCGGACTGGTCCTCCTCCTGGCCACCCTGACCTGCGCGCTGCTCCTGATCCTGCGGGTCGCCACCCACGACCCGATCGTCCCCTGGCTGGTGGGCGGGGTCCTCTCCTGGTACCTGCTCGCCTGGTTCGTCCTGCCCCTCTGGGCCCGCTCCCGCTACACCTCCGACGACTGAGCACCGCCGGCCCGGGCCGGTATCAACCGCGCGGCCCGGGCCCCTGCGGCCCCGCCCCGCGGCGGGCGCGCAGCAGCGCGCGCAGCGGACCCGGCCCCTCGTACCCGACCCGGCGGGCCACCGCCGCGGGGGACAGGTCCGTGGTCCGCAGCAGGTGCTCCGCCTGCTCCACCCGCAGGTCCTGCACGAAGCGGATCGGCGTGCACCCCACCGTGCGCGCGACGGCCCGCTGGAGGGTGCGCTCGCTGACCCCGAGGTCCCCGGCCGCCGCGGCGATGGTCAGCGGCCCGCCCAGCCGGGCCCGCACCCACTCCTCGAAGGCCGAGACCAGCGGGTCGTGGCGGGCCAGCGCGCTGGGGATGGCGTAAGCCGCCTGGCCCGCCCGGTCGTCGACGACCAGGTACCGGCGCACCAGGTCGGCCAGTGCGGGGCTCCGCGCCGCGACCACCGCCAGGGCCAGGTCCAGGTGCGCGAAGGCCGCGCCCGCCGTGGTCACCCCGTCCGAGGTGGTCACCATCCGGGTCTCGTCCAGGCGCACCCGCCGGTAGCGCTCGCGGAACACCGGGGCCAGCCACCAGCCGGTGGTGGCCCGGCGCCCGTCCAGGACGCCCGACTCCGCCAGCAGGAACGTGCCCGTACACGCGGACGCCACCGGCGTGCCCCGCTCCCGGGCCTCCACCAGGAGCCGCCGCGCGGTCCGCAGCCCGGGACCGGCCACCGCCGCCACGAGGGCCTCCGGCCGCCGCTCCATGAGGGCGGGCACCAGCAGCAGGTCCGCCCCGGCGGCCGCCGCGGCCGGCTCCGCGTCGATCCGGTGCCCCAGCCCGGTGCGGACCCGGGCCCGCGTGCCGACCGTGCGGACCGCGAAGGCGGGCGGCGGGGCGGGCAGCCGCCCGCGCAGCGCGTTGGCGGTGTGCAGGACGTCGAGCACCGCCGACACCCCCGAGTCGAACACCCCGTCCAGGACCAGAACCGCTGTCTCCATCCCCGCACCCTACTGCTCGGCCCGGTGTCGGAAACGGCCCCCAACGCGTCGGATCCGACACTCCCCGTCCGCCCCCGGGGCCCTTAGGCTCGCGCCATGACAGAGCACGCCACCCCCGCTGCATCCGACGGCACCCGTTCCCGTACGCACACCTGGCAGCCCCGCCCGGACCCCTTCCCCGAGGTGCTCGGGATGACCGGCCGGGACATCCTCCAGGCCATGCTCGACGGCAAGCTGCCGGCCCCCTCGATGGGGAGCACGATGGGCTTCCGCCTCACGGAGGTCGGCGACGGCACGGCCGTCTTCGCGGGGGACCCCGGGGACCACCTCCTCAACCCGATGGGCACCGTCCACGGCGGGTTCCTCGCCACCCTCCTCGACTCCGCGCTCGGGTCGGCGGTCATGACGAAACTCCCCGCCGGGACCACCTACACCACCGTCCAGCTGGGCGTCCACATGATCCGCCCGGTCCTCGCCGGCACCCCGGCCCTCCGCTGCACGGGCACCGCGCTCCACGTCGGCCGCACCACCGCCACCGCCGAGGCCCGGGTCACGGGCGCCCACGACGGCAGGCTCTACGCCCACGGCACCACCACCTGCGCGGTCCTCCGGCTCGGCTGAGCCCGGCGGCGGGCCCGGCGGGCTCGCGCGAGGGTCTGTCCGGGCCGGGCGGGCGCTGCTACGGTCGCGGACATGTCCATGATCGAACTTGATGCGCTGACCGCCGAGTTCTTCGGCGCCTTCGACACCCGCGGCGGCAGGACCGCCGACCTCGGACGGCTCCGGCGGCTCATGCTGCCCGGCGGGGTGATCGTCAAGACCGGGCCGGACTTCGCCGTGTACACCGTGGACGGGTTCATCGAGCCGCGGCAGCAGCTGCTCGACGGGGACCGGCTCACCGAGTTCGCCGAGTGGGAGACCGGCGGGCGCACCGAGATCGCGGGCGGCATCGCCTCGCGGTTCGGCGGCTACCGCAAGTCCGGGATCCTCGACGGGGTCGCCTTCGAGGGCGGCGGGAGCAAGACCATCCAGTTCGTCCGCACCCCCGAGGGCTGGCGGATCTCCGCCTTCTCCTGGTACGACGAGCCGGACGGGCCGGACGGGCCGGACGGGCCGGACGGGCCGGACGGTTCAGAAGGGGCTGGCGGGGCGGCCGGGACGGGCGGGTCAGAGGGGGGCTGACGGCGCCCGGTGGGACCGGCGGGAGCCGTCACCGCCAGGCGGACTGTCAGTGGCATGGGTCACAGTTGAGGGAGCCGTAGCGCCGCCCTCGCCGAACGAGGTGATCCCATGACGTACGCGATCCTGGCCGAAGACCTCGCCAAGAGGTTCAAGGAGACCCGGGCCCTGACCGGCGTGGACCTCGCGGTCCCGGCCGGCACGGTCCTGGGCCTGCTCGGGCCCAACGGCGCAGGGAAGACCACCGCGGTGCGGATCTTCGCCACCCTGCTGCGCCCCGACGGCGGCCGCGCCGAGGTCGGCGGGCACGACGTGGTCCGCGCGCCGGGCATGGTCCGCTCCCTGATCGGTCTGACCGGCCAGTACGCCGCCGTCGACGAGAACCTGACCGGCACGGAGAACCTGGTGATGATCGGCCGCCTGCTCGGCCTGCCCCGCCGGGAGGCCCGGGCCGTCGCAGGCCGGCTGCTGGAGCAGTTCCGGCTGGCCGATGCCGCCGGGCGGGCCGTGAAGACCTTCTCCGGCGGCATGCGGCGGCGGCTCGACCTCGCCGCCAGCCTCGTGGGCCGCCCGCAGATCCTCTTCCTCGACGAGCCGACCACCGGCCTCGACCCGCACAGCCGCGGCGAGGTCTGGGAGATGGTCCGGGAGCTCGTCGCCGAGGGCATGACCGTCCTGCTCACCACCCAGTACCTCGACGAGGCCGACCGGCTCGCCGACGACATCGTCGTCATCGACAAGGGCCGCGTCATCGCGGGCGGCACCCCGGACGAGCTGAAGAACCAGGTCGGCGGGCAGGTCCTGGAGCTGCGCCCGGCCCGCCCCGACGACCTCGCCGCCGCGCACGCGCTCGTCGCCGAGGCGGCCGGACCCCAGGCCAAGATCGAGGGGGAGCAGATCACCGCTCCCGTGAACGACCCGGAGCTGATGCCGAGCGTCGTGCGCCGCCTGGACCAGGTGGGCATCCGCGTCGCCGAGCTCACGCTGCGGCGCTCCTCCCTCGACGAGGTGTTCATGGTCCTCACGGGGCACCATGCGGAACCGGCCGCCGAAAGCGGGGACGGGGAGGGCGGGGAGGCCGCGACCGGCTCCGGACCCGACCCGGGCGGGGACGAGTACGCCGGGGCCGGGAGGGTGTCATGACCTCCGTACCCGCCGACCCGCTGACCCCCGCGCTGGGCCGCGGCGGCCGGGTCCGCCCCCTCGCCGCCCTCCAGCAGACCGCCACGATGGCGTGGCGCAGCCTCGTCTCCGTCAAGCACAACCCGCTGGAACTGGTCGACTACAGCATCACGCCGATCATGTTCGTGTTCCTGTTCACGTACGTCTTCGGCGGGCAGATGGCGGGCTCGCCCAAGGAGTACCTCCAGTACGCGCTCGCGGGCATCATCGTGCAGAACACCCTGTTCATGAGCATGTACACCTCCATGTCGTTGAACGCCGACCTCACCAAGGGCGTCTTCGACCGGCTGCGCAGTATGCCCATCGCCCGCTCCGCCCCGCTGTTCGGGCGGATCGCGGCCGACCTGGCCAAACAGCTCTGGGCGATGCTCCTGATGATCGCGCTGGGCCTGGCGCTCGGATTCCGGATCACCGGCGGCATCGGCGGGTTCCTCGGCGCGACCGTCCTGCTGCTCGTCTTCGCCGCGGCCATGGCCTGGACCGCGGTGCTCATCGGGATGCTCGCCGGGGACGCCGAGAAGGTGCAGGTCTTCGCCTTCACCTTCATCTTCCCGATCACCTTCACCAGCAGCGCCTTCGCCCGGGTCGACACCATGCCCGGCTGGCTCCAGGCCTGGGTGAACGTCAACCCGGTGACCCATCTGTCCGACGCCTTCCGGGGACTGATGCTCGGCACCCCGTCCGGGGAGGCCGTGCTGTGGTCCCTGGTGTGGGCGGCGGGCATCACCGTGGTCTTCATGCCCCTGGCGATGCGCGCGTACCGCTCCCGGGACAGGTGAGGGCCGGGACGGCCGGGAAGGGCCCCTTGCGCGGCGGCTGCCGCTTCCGTTTTCGTGATCCGGACCCCTTCGGACACGAGCGGAAAGGCGGCCGCGGATGGCGGACCCCGCACAGACCGGCACGGCGCAGGACGGCGGCAGCGCCCCGCGGAAGGCGCGCTGGCGCTCCGTCGGCCCCGGCATCGTGGTCGCGGCCACGGGCGTGGGCGCGGGCGACCTGGTCGCCACCCTCATCGCGGGCAGCCGCTTCGGGTACACGCTGCTGTGGGCGGCCGTCATCGGCTGCCTGGTCAAGATCTCCCTCGCCGAGGCGGCCGGCCGCTGGCACCTCGCCACCGGCCGCACCCTCTTCGACGGGTGGCGCAGCCTCGGCCCCTGGACCACCGTCTACTTCGCCGGGTACGTGGCCGTCTGGGGCTTCGTCTACGGCGCGGCCGCCATGTCCTCCAGCGCCCTGCCGCTCGCCGCCCTCTTCCCGGGGGTGCTCGGCCTGAAGTCCTGGGCCGTGCTGTGCGGCCTGTCCGGCCTGGTGTTCGTGTGGTTCAACCGGTACGCCGTCTTCGAGAAGGTGATGACGGTCCTGGTCGGGGTGATGTTCGTCGTCACCGTCTACCTCGCGGTCCGCGTGACGCCCCGGCTCGACGAGGCCCTCGCCGGCCTGGTCCCGGTGCTGCCCGACGGCTCGCTCGTCTACACCCTGGGCCTCATCGGCGGGGTCGGCGGAACCATCACCCTGGCCGCGTACGGCTACTGGGTCAACGCCAAGGGCTGGCGCGGCCCCGAGTGGATGAAGGTGATGCGGCTCGACAACCGCATCGCCTACCTCACCACGGGCGTCTTCGTGGTGGCCATGCTGTTCGTCGGCGCCGAGGTGCTGAACGCCTCCGGGACGGCCCTGGCCAAGGGGGACCGGGGCCTGCTCGATCTCGGCGCGGTCCTCGAGCAGCGCTACGGCGCCGCCACCGCCAGGCTCTTCCTCGTCGGGTTCTTCGCCACCTCGTACACCTCCCTGATCGGGGTGTGGCACGGGGTCAGCCTCATGTTCGCCGACTTCGCCGCGAAGTACCGGCCCGCCCTGGTCCCCGAGGGCACCGGCCCGGAGACCTCGCGCCCGTTCCGCGCGTACCTGCTGTGGCTGACGTTCCCGCCGATGAGCCTGCTCTTCCTGGACCAGCCCTTCGGGCTCGTGCTGGCGTACGGGGTGATCGGCGCGCTCTTCATGCCCTACCTGGCGCTCACCCTGCTGTGGCTCCTCAACTCCTCCCGGACGCCCGCCCAGTGGCGCAACGGCCCCGTCAGCAACGCCGTACTGGCCGGGGCCGGACTGCTCTTCTTCGTGCTGTGCGTCCAGCAGGTGCGCGACCTGCCCTGGTAGGCGCGCGGCACCCGGGGCGCATCCCGCGCGCCGCGACGACCTAGACGGCGAGGAGTTCGAGCAGGGCCCGTACGGAGTCCAGTACGGGCTGCCCGACGGCCCCCGCGGTCGCAGCGATCCCGGCCACCGCCATCAGGGACCGGCGCCGCTGCGCCACGGGCACGGCCGGATCGGCGGTGACGTCCGCCAGCACCTCCTCCAGCACCGCTGCGTCAGGGGCCGCCACCTCCGCGCGCAGCTCCCCGATGAGCTCGTGCAGCCGGGCGACGGCCGCCGCCAGCACGGGGTCCGGCGCCGCGCTGCCGGCGCCCCCGGAGCCGTACTTGACCATGCCGGTGTGCCCCTGGCCGCCGTTGATGACGACCGCGTCGCCGAAGTAGAAGCTGCCGCCCCGGTCGCCGGTCTCCTCCCCGGCCATCAGCGGGTCATCCCGGTGTGCCCGCTGCCGCCGTAGATGTTCACGGCGTCGCCGAAGTAGTAGTTGCTCGGGCTGCTGATCGACAGCCGCTGCACCTGCACGTGGATCTCGGTGTCCGGGTGCTCGATGGCGTACGCGAGCTTGTGGACCAGGGAGTTCAGGTACTCGGGGCTGCCGGTGACCAGGGCGGTCGACTGGCCGTTCGACTCCACCGCCATCGCGAAGTGCGCCCGCGCGAACAGCACCGTGGCCGCCTCGATCGCGAACCCGATCACGCAGCCCCAGACGACCACCCAGGTCAGCGAGACGAATCCGGAGTAGAACTCCTCGTCGGACGGGGCGGCGAAGCCCGAGGCGATCACGTTCAGCAGCGTGACCGCCAGCCCGATCAGCAGGGCCGTCGACGCCCGGCGCAGGAAGCGCAGGGCCGCGTCCTTGCGCCGCGGGTGGAGCACGAACGTGTAGATCCGGGCCACATTGGCCAGCGGGAACACGGCGTTCCCCACCCACAGCAGCCGACGGGTGACGTGCAGGTCCACGCTGGTCGAGAACACCGCGGCGGGCCCGCCCGCCCGGGGCGGCTCCGCCGGGCGCGCGGGCGGCTCCTGCGGAGCGGGTGGCGGTGGCGGTGGCGCGGACCGGGCCGAGGACGGCTGTTCGGGCGCCGGAGTCGGCGCTGCTGCCGGTGTCTGTTCCATGGACATCCCCCCGAGAACGGACCGCTTGCGGCGGACCACTCATTAAGCGCCCGCTCCTTCCCGGCCACAAGGCGAAAACCGGCCCGGCCGCACCCGCCGCCGACCGGCGTTGTCAGTGGCGCCGGTCATGCTGGGCCCATGGATGACCAGTTCATGCGGGGCAGGGTGTACGGGGCGGACTACGAGGACGCGGACCCCGGACCGCAGCAGGGCAGGGAGTACGTGGAGCTGGTGGGCGGGCCCCTCGACGGGCTGCTGCTGGACGTGACCGGCTGGAACGCCGCCGACCGCGCGCAGGGCGCCCTGCTGATGACGGAGATCGGCCGCTACGGCCCCGACGGCCGCTCCTCGTACGCGCCCAGGGACGGGGACCCGGGGCACTTCGACTGGCGGGGGGACGTGCGCTAGCGGGCCCGGACCGCCCGCGCCGCAGGGCGTGTGCCGTGCTGTTCGCGGTAGCGGCCCGGGGTCGTGCCGAACTGCCGCTTGAAGGCGTGGGAGAAGGCGTACGGGGTGCCGTAGCCCACGCCCCCGGCGACGGCCGCCAAGGGGTCGGCGGTGTCGCGCAGCCGGGCGGCGGCGAGGGTGAGCCGCCACCAGGTCAGGTAGGCCATCGGCGGCTGCCCGGCCCGTGCCGTGAAGCGGCGGGCCAGGGTGGGGCGGGAGACCCCCGCCTCGGCGGCCAGCCGCCCGGTGGTCCAGGGCGCGGCCGGGTCCGCGTGCATCGCCCGCAGCGCGGCGGCCGCCACGGGGTCGCCGAGCACGGCCGGCCAGGTCCCGGCCGTGTCCCGGGCCATCCAGGAGCGGATCAGGTAGACGAAGAACAGGTCCAGCAGGCTCGGAACGGCGATCGCCGCCCCGGGCCCCGGCCCGTCGGCCTCCCGGTCCAGCAGGTCCAGTACGGAGCCCAGGGCGGCGGCAGCAGCGGTCTCCGCAGCGCCGGCCGGCGCACCGCCCGTACGGGACCCGGACCCCGTACCGGACCCGCTCCCGGCCCCCGTACCCGGGCCCGGTCCGGCCGCGGAGGTTCCGCCCGCCGGCAGGTGCACGACCACCGGCAGCTCCGCCATCAGCGGATGCGCGTGCCGCCGGTCCAGCCGGTACTTCCCGCAGAGCAGCTCCACGGCACCGGCACCCCGGCCCCCGCCCCGGCGCACACCCGGGCCCGCATCCGCACCCGGGCCCGTACCCGCTCCGGCGCCCGTACCCCCGCTCCCGGGCAGCGGCAGCCCGCCCGCCGCCCAGCGTTCGAAGGGCACGGCCCGCGCCGCGGCCGCCGCCGGGTCGGCCTGCACGTCGGCGAGCACGTGCCCCGTCCCGTGCGGCAGCAGGACCACGTCACCCGGCCCGAGCCGTACCGGTTCGCCGCCGTCGGGAAGGAGCAGGCAGCCGCCCTCCCGCACGGCGTGGAAGCCCGCGCCCCCGTACGCCTCCAGCCGCGCGCACCAGCTCCCCGCCACCCGCACCCGGTTCGAGGAGGGCCGCCCCACGCGCACGGCCGCGATCGCATCGCTCACCACATCCACCCCGCCACGATAGCCGCGCCCCGCCGCCCGGTGAGACGTACGCGTATTCACAGGAGCACAACGGGCATTGAGGAGCTCACCTCCGCCTCCCTAGGCTCCGGGACATGAGCGACGACAGCGTGCAGCGCATCCAGGTCGGGGACGTCGAGGTCATCCGGATCGTCGAGTCGGCCGGCCCGTTCGTGCCCGCCTCCCAACTCGTCCCCGAGGCCGGGGCCGAGACCTGGCGCGAGAACGGGGACTGGCTGGCCCCCGACCACTGGCAGCCGGACGGGGACATGGCCGTCATGGCCCTGCAGAGCTGGGTGCTCCGCAGCGGCGGCCTGACCGTCCTCGTGGACACCGGCATCGGCAACGGGCGGGAACGGCCCGGCTCCCCGCAGTTCCACCACTGGCAGGGCGACTTCCTCGGCTGCCTGGACCGGGCGGGCGTCCGCCCCCAGGACGTCGACCTCGTCGTCAACACCCACGTCCACGCCGACCACGTCGGCTGGAACACCACCGCCGAGCAGGGGGAGTGGGTACCCACCTTCCCCAACGCCCGCTACCTCGTCCCGGCCGCCGACGACTTCCACTTCGGCCCGGCCAACTCCTACGGCGGCGGCGTCCGCGAGGACGACCGGCTGATCTACGAGGACAGCATCGCCCCGGTCCACCGCTCCGGGCAGGCCCTGCTCTGGGACGGCGTGCACCGCATCGACGGCAGCCTCAGCCTGGAGTCCGCCCCCGGCCACACCCCCGGCTCCGCCGTCCTGCGCGTGCACTCGGCGGGCGAGCGCGCCGTCTTCGCGGGCGACCTGCTGCACAGCCCGGTCCAACTCCTGCGCCCGGGCTGCAACAGCTGCTTCTGCCAGGACCCGGCCCGCGCCGCCGCCAGCCGCCGCCGGATCCTGGAGCGGGCCGCCGACCAGCGCGAACTGCTCGTGCCCGCGCACTTCGGCGGCCCCGGCGCCGTCCGCATCCGCCGGGAGGGCAGCCACTTCACGCCCGAACCCCCGGCCCGCAGCGCGTAGGCGGCCCGCCCGGGACGGGGCAGGCAGGGCCCGGCGTCGGGTGCGCCGTGCCGTCCGCCCGGCGCCGGCCGTGGTGGATTCGGGAAGCGGCCGTCACCAAGCTGTGAACCTTCCGCGGGACGCTGGTCTTCCGGCCCGGCCCGGCGCCGGCCCAGCGCACCTCGCGCTCCACACCCCGGGGGTACCCCACCATGAGCACCGTACGCAGCGCAGCCGTCTCCGCCGCCCTCGCCGCCGCCTCCGTCCTCGCCCTGACCGCCTGCGGCCCGTCCGGGGACGAGGGGGCGGGCTCCGGCGGTCCGGGTACGGGCCCCTCCGCCTCCACCGCGTCCGGTGGTGCGGCCACCCCGTCGGCCCCCGCGGGCGGGGGCTCCTCCGGCGGAAGCTCCTCCGGAGCCTCGCCGACGGCCCCCGGCGGCGGTTCGCCCAGCACCTCCCCGGCCGACCCCGACCACGACGTCTTCCCGTGCAGCACCTTCGACGTGAAGTTCACCGCCAGCCTCGCCGAGCCCACCACCAGCAGCTACCTGCTGAAGATCACCAACAAGAGCGGCAAGCCCTGCCGGGTGCTGGGCCACCCGGTCGTGACCTTCGGGGACCTGGACGGCCAGGCCACCGAGCGGGGGCCGGCCCCCGGGATCGAGGACGCGCTGCGGCTGGCGCCGGGCGAGTCGGCGTACGCCGGGCTCATGGGCGGCACCAAGGACGGCACCGGCAAGACGGTGAACCGGATCGCCATGACCATGAACACCGAATCGGACCTGGAGCAGACCCCCCTCGAGTTCGCGACCCCGGGGTTCCACGTCCACCCCGAGAAGAACTCGGTCACCGCCTGGGTGGGCAACGCGGAGGACGCCCTCAGCCTCTGAAGGCCCGTGACTCCCGGGACGCCAGGGACTCCCGAACGTCCCGGGACGCCCGCGCCCTCGGGGTACGGACGGGACTTCCCGCCCGTGAGCGCGGAGAAATCGCTCAGCTTCTGACGCGCCGTAGGCGCGCCCGGTTCCGTGCCGGCCGGGCGGCCCGCCCCCGACGCACAGCGGCCGCCTCCGCGCGAGGGTGGGAACCGGACAATCCTGTTCCGCCTCCAAAGGGGAACGTTCACGGCATCACGCCGCGGCCCCCGGCGGCCGGCCCCTCCCGGAGGCCGTCCACCGGGGGCCGCGGCGGGCCCGCCGCCCACGCCCGCCCGCCCCCGGCCGGTCGCGTCCGAGGGTCGCCGCCGCTGTGCGCCCGTAACCGGAGCGGTCCGGATGCAGGGTGTAACCTCCCCTGCCCCCGGCCCCCCTGAAAGAGTCTCAGCAAATTTCCGCAAGCGCGTGCAGGGCCGTCCGGGCCGCCCGCCCCGCCCGTCGTGGGCGCCCGCGGAGGCGGCCCCGCGGTGGCCGCCGCGCCCCGGTTCCGGACGGCGCCCGCGGCGGTCCCACTGGAACGCGCGTAGATCGGCCGAAAGGCGTCCTTGTCGCGCCGCCGCCCCCATTTGAGGATTCCTCTCGTCGCGGTTGTCAGGTTCACGGCCAATCGCTGCGTACGGCCTGCCGGACCACCGCGTTCCCCGGCCCGCCCACCCAGCGGGCCACGGACTCCCCCCACCGGAGGAAGCAGTGAACCCCAAGCGCCCGAACCCCCTCGGCAGCCTGTCCCGCGGTGCCCGGCTGATCGCCGTCACCTCCGCGCTCCTGGCCGCCTCGGCGCTCGCCGCCCCCCACTCGTCCGCGGCCGAGACCCAGACCGCCCGCGTCAGCGCGGCCGGGCTCTCCGCCGTCAGCGACGCCGTCCTCGGCGCCGACGTGGCGGGCACCGCCTGGTACACCGACACGGCCACCGGGAAGGTGGTCCTGACCGCGGACTCCACGGTCTCCGCCGCCGAGCTCGCCACGATCAAGAAGGCGGCGGGCGACCGCGCCTCCGCCCTGCAGATCAAGCGCACCACCGGCACCCTGAACAAGCTCATCGCCGGCGGCCAGGCCATCTACACCGGCGGCAGCCGCTGCTCGCTCGGCTTCAACGTCCGCAGCGGCAGCACCTACTACGCCCTCACCGCCGGACACTGCACCAACATCGGCAGCACCTGGTACACCAACTCGTCCCGGACCACCCTGCTCGGCTCCCGTACGGGCACCAGCTTCCCGGTCAACGACTACGGCATCATCCGCCACGCCACCGCCTCGGCCGCCGACGGCCGGGTCTACCTCTACAACGGCTCGTACCGCGACATCACCGGCGCCGCCAACGCGTACGTCGGACAGTCCGTCCAGCGCAGCGGCAGCACCACCGGCCTGCGCAGCGGAACCGTCACCGGCCTCAACGCCACCGTCAACTACGGCGGCGGCGACGTGGTCTACGGCATGATCCAGACCAACGTGTGCGCCGAGCCCGGCGACAGCGGCGGCGCACTGTTCTCCGGCACCACCGCCCTCGGCCTCACCTCCGGCGGCAGCGGCAACTGCACCTCCGGCGGCACGACCTTCTACCAGCCGGTCACCGAGGCCCTCAGCGTGTACGGCGTGAGCGTCTTCTAGCCCGCGATCCGGGTGCCGGTCCCGGTGCCCTCTCCGGTCCGGCGGTGAACCCGCGGCCGGCGGCCCCCCCCGAGGGGGGCCGCCGGCCGCGGGCGTGCCCGCCCCCGCCCCGTACGGGCATAATCACGGCCGGAACACGGGAGGACGACCGGCCATGGCACGAGCAGGACTGACCGCGCAGCGCCTGACCCTCGCGGGGGCGGAACTGGCCGACGAGATCGGCTTCGACGCGGTGACCCCCTCGGAGCTGGCGCGGCGCCTCGGGGTCTCCCCGGCGAGCCTGTACGCACACGTGCGCGGAGCCGCGGACCTCAAGACCCGGATCGCCCTCTTCGCCCTGGAGGAACTGGCCGACGAGGTGGCCGCCGCCCTCGCGGGCCGGGCGGGCCGGGAGGCCCTGACCGCCTTCGCGGACGGCTACCGGGACTACGCCCGCCGCCACCCCGGCCGCTTCGCCGCGACCCGCTTCCGGCTCGACGCCGCCACCGCCGCCGCGAGCGCCAGCCCCCGGCACGCCGAACTCGCCCGCGCGGTCCTGCGCGGCTACGGACTGGCCGAACCGCAGCGGACCATCGCCGTCCGCCTCCTCGGCAGCGTCTTCAACGGCTACATCGGCCTGGAGGAGGCGGGCGGCTTCGACCACAGCGCCCCCGGCCCCCAGGAGAGCTGGACCGGCATCCTCACCGCCCTCGACGCCCTCCTGCGCACCTGGCCGGAAGACCCCTGAGGGGCGTCCCCGGTCAGCGGTCCAGGACCACGACCCCCAGCGGGCGTTCGCCCACCGGGACCCGCGTGACCCGCCCCGAGGCGGTGTCCACGACGCTGATCCCGTCCCAGTAGCCGTCCCGGGTGAAGCCCCCGGTCACGTACGCCGTGCGGCCGTCGGCGGAGACGGCCACGTCCTCGTGCGGACCCTCCAGCGGGATCACCCGCTCGCGGCCGTCGGCGGTCCGCACCGTCAGCGACGGGCCCTCCTCCGAGCCGGCCACGGGGCCGGTACCGACGACGTACAGCGTGCCGTCCGGCCCCGCGGCCACCCCGTGCTGGTGGGTGCGCGCCGTCATCCGCTCCACCCGCACCCGGCCGCTCACGGGGTCCACCACCGCCAGCCGCTCGCCCTCGAAGGGCAGCAGCAGCGCGCCGTCCGCCTTCCGCACCGCCGCGTAGTGCGGCTTGAGCCAGGAGCCGAGCCCGCCCTCCGTCCCGTACGGGGCCACCTCGATCCGGCGGCCGCGCCAGTCGTCCGTGCCGACGACGGTGACGTCGAAGGAGTCGTGCCCGGTGGCGTACACGCTGCGGCCGTCGGCGGAGACGTCCACGTCGAAGGGGCGCCGGCCCACCGGAACGGTCCGCACCACCTTGCGCGCGGCGGTGTCGACCACCTCCAGCACGCCGTTCCCGCCGGGCACGTTCACCCCGACGTACACCCGGGCGCCGTCCGGCGAGACCGCGATGCCCATGCCGCCGCCGCGGTACTCGCCCCCGGTGACCGGGCCGGTGGCGGTGGCGTACGGGATCAGGGCGGTCCGGGTACGGGTCCCCGTGTCGACGGCCGCCACGCCCTCCGCGGTGGACACCCAGGCGGTGCCGTCCGGGCCGAGCGCGATCCCGTACGGGGCCCTGCCCACGCGCACCGAACCGAGGTGCGCGGCCGGCCCGCGGCCCGCGGGGTCGACGAAGGTCACCGTGTCCGCGCCGAAGTCGGCGACGAGCAGCGCCCCCTGCGGGGTCGGCGTCCCCGTCGGCAGCCCCGCGCTCCCGGAGGCGGGGGCGGCGGCGGGGGAGCCGGATGCGTTCCCGGCGGGGGCGCAGCCGGCCAGGAGGGCGGCCAGGGCGAGCCCGGCGAGGGTGACGGTGCCCAGCGGCCCCGGGCCCCGGCGGCTCCTGCTGCCGTGGGTGTGCGCGTGCGTGTTCATGAATCCTCCAGGGCGCGTCGGACCGGCCCGGCGGCCCGTGGCCCGTACGGTGCGGGACGCCGTACCCCCAGCCTGCCGCGGGCCGCGCCCGGCCCCGGTCCGCCGCCCGGGTCGGGCTGCTGCACCCCCCGGTGGACCCCGGGGTCAACCGATCGGACGACCCGGCGATGTCCGCATACCGCTGGGGTGTACTAGCGGTACACCCTGATGGTGTGTACCTTGAGTCCATGACCCCGCTTCCCCGGTTCCACCGGCTCCCGGACGAGCGACGTGCGGCCATCCTGGCCGTCGCGCGCACCCACTTCGCCGCGCACGGCCCCGAAGCCGCCTCGTACAACAAGATCATCGAGGCGGCCGGGATCTCGAAGACGGCCGCCTACCAGTACTTCGACGGGCGGGACGACCTGCTGTCCGCGGTGCTGGACGACGTACTGGAGCGGCTGCTCGCCGTGCTGGGGCCGTGGGCCCCGGCGTCCGGGCCCGCCGCCTTCTGGGCCGCCCTCGAATCCGGCACCGCCGCCCTCGCCGGCCACCTCGCCGCCCACCCCGACGACCTCGCGCTCGCCGAGACCGCGGTGCGGAGGGGGGAGGGGCGGGCCTGGCAGGGCTGGTTCGAGGCGGTCGTCGCGGACGGGCAGCGGGTCGGGGTCATCCGGGTGGACGTGGACCGGTCGCTGCTGGCGGGGGCGACGGAGGCGGTGCTGCGGGCCGGGGACGCGTGGGCGCTGCGGGCTCTGCGCGAAACGGGCGAGTCGCCCGACCCGACCCCGGTCTGGACCCTCCTCCGCTCCCTGTGGCACCCCACCCCCTGACCCCGCCCACCCCGACCCCGGGGCTCCGCCCCGGACCCCGCGCCTCAAACGCCGGCGGGGCTGGGGTTGCCCGGGTCGGGTTGGTTTCGGGGCGCTGTCCCGGGCTGGCACCCCGGCCAACTCCAGCCCCGCCGGCGTTTGAGGCGCGGGGGTGTGGGGGCGGAGCCCCTGCTTTCGGGGAGGGGCGGGGTGGGGGAGAGGGCCCCGCGCAGCGGGGGTGTAGGGGCACCCGGGCCGGCTCATCGGCCCGGCCGGGCGACCCGTTCCGCCCGCGGACCCCGGCCGGCCGGCACCGCCGCGGCGACACCAGACCGGTTGCACAGATCCGTACTCAGGAAGGGACCGACATGACCACCCCGCCCCGTATCGACTGGCGGATACCGCCGACACCCCCCGGCCCCGCCGGCCGCCTGGAACGCTTCATGGGCCCGGGCAAGACCACCGCCGAGTCCGCCACGGAAGGCGCCGGCGCCGTCGTCTGTGCGGTGCTGCTCGCCGCCGGCGTCTGGTCCGTGCACGCGGACACCGTCCGCACCTGGTCGGCCTGGCAGCTCGCCGTCGTCGTCCTCGCCGGTCTCGACCTGATTGGCGGCATCCTCACCAACGCCACCAACGCCGCGAAGCGCTGGTACCACCGCCCGGCCCCCGGCGCCCGCCGCGCCCGCCTCCTCTTCGTCTCCGCCCACGTCGCGCACCTCGCCGCCCTCGGCCTCGTCGTCCTCGACGGCGACTGGCGCTGGGCCGCCGCCAACAGCGCCCTGCTGCTGACCGGGGCCGTGCTCGTGGAGTTCGCGCCCGTCCACCTCGCCCGGCCCGTGGCCATGGCCGCGTACACCGCCGCCGTGCTGGTGAACCTCTTCTGGCTGCCGCTGCCCGCCGCCCTGGCCTGGTTCGCCCCGCTGTTCTTCCTCAAACTGCTGGTGGCCCACCTGCTCCCGGAGGCCCCCTTCACCGCCCCGGGAAGTCCCGACTCCCCCTCCGACGCCCCCTCCGCCCCCGTCGAGGAGGCTGGCCGCCGTGTCTGACAGCAACCGCGACGGCGGCCCCGGCGCCGCCCTCCACGACGACCCGCCCGCCCGCACCTGCGCCCACGTCCTCGCCGACGCCTTCGCGCACGAGCCCGCCACCGCCTGGATCACCTCCGGCTCCAGCCCTGCCCGCCGCGCCTGGTTCGAGGCCGTGCTCGACGCGCAGGCCGCCCTCCCCGGGACCCGCCGCCACCTCCTCGCCGACACGCAGGGCCGCCCCGTCGCCGCCGCGGTGCTCACCGCCCCGGGGGCCCGGCCCGGGCCCGCCGTGCAGGCCCGCTGGGCCGCCCGCACCGCCACCCGCTGCGGCCCCCGCGCCCTCACCCGCACCCTGCGCTACCTGCACCGCACCGAACCCCTCGCCCCCGAGGGCGCCTGGACCCTGGAGTTCGTGGGCGTCGTACCCGCCGCCGTGGGCCGCGGCGCCGGCCGCCTCCTGCTCGACCACCTGCTGGGCTCGGTGCCCGCACCCGGCGGGGTGTTCCTCACCACCGCCGACCCCGCCAACGTGCCCCTGTACGAGCACTTCGGGTTCACCGTCCTGCGCCCCGTCGACCTCGGGCGGCTGCGGACCACCGCCATGTGGCGCCCGGGGGAGGCCGGCTGAGGGGCGTCCGGGGCCGCCGCGCGCCCTTTCACGTTCCGTACGCGCTCCCGTACAGTCCGTTCCGCCCGACTCCCGAGTCCCGGGGCCCCGGTCGCCGGGTCCGTACGCAGCCGAACGAGGAGCAGCCCGTGACCACCCCCGCCCCGGCCGCCGCCTCCGCAACCGCCCCCGCCGGGCAGCCCGTTCCCGAGGCGGATCCCGAACTCGTCGCCGCCTGGCGGGCGGAGGGGGCCGGACTGGTCGCACTGCTCACCCGGGTACGCGAACGGCACGGCGGGGTAGCGGCGTTCCACCTCGGCCCGCAGCGCACCGTCCTCGTCACCGCCCCCGAGGCCGTGCAGGACGTCCTCGCCCTCCAGCCCGACGCCTACGTCAAACGCTCCCACCGCGCCCGCCTCCTCGTCGGCGACGGACTGCTGTCCGCCACCGGCGGGGCCTGGGAGCGCCAACGGCATCTCCTCAAAGGCCAGTTCACCGGTCGTGGATTGCGCCGCTACGAGGGCCGCATCGCCGCGGCCGCGCTGACCGCCGCCGCCCGCTGGGCCGGGTACGAGCGCACCGGGGAGGTCTTCGACCTCGCCGGGGAGATGCGCCGCTACGCCCTCGACACCATCTGGCGCTCCCTCACCGGCCACCCCCTCGACCCGGACACCGACGCCGAACTCGCCTCCGTGGCACGCGTGGTGACCGCCCTGCCCACCCTCCCCGCGGACGGGACCGCCCCTGCTCCGGAGGTCGCCGCCGAACTGGCGCGGATCGACGCCGTCGCCCACCGCGCCGTCGAAGCGGCGCGCGCCGGCTCCGCGGGACCGGACGGGCCGGGGCTCCTGCACGTACTCGTCGAGGCCGGTGCCACCCGCCCCGAGTACACCGACCGGCTGATCCGCGACGAGCTGGTCACCCTCCTCGTCGCCGGGCACGAGACCACCGCCACCACCCTGACCTGGCTCCACCTCCTCCTCGACCGCCACCCCGGGGCCCGCACCCGGACCCTGGCCGCAGGCCCGGAGGGCTCGGACGCCCGGCGCCAGGCAATCCAGGCGCTCGTCCACGAGACCCTGCGGCTCTACCCCTCCGCCTGGCTGCTGCCCCGCCACCTGCCCGAGCCCGGCACCCTGGCCGGGTACGCCGTCGGGGCCGGTACGGACGTGCTCGTCTGCCCGTACCTCACCCACCGCGACCCCGCGCTGTGGCCGGACCCGGAGCACTTCCGCCCGGAGCGGTTCACGGACCCCGGCGGGCGGCCCGGCCGCGCGGGCGCGTACCTGCCCTTCGGGATCGGCCCGCGGGCCTGCCTCGGCGTGCAGTTCGCGCTGCGCGAGTCCACCGCCCTGCTCGAACTGCTCCTGCCCGCCCGCACCCCCGTCTTCCGCTCCGTCCCGCAGTGCACGGCGTGGGGGATCACGGTCCGGCCGGACGGCCCCGCCCCGGTGACCCTGGCGGGCCCCGCGCAAGCGGCCCCGGTTTCGTAGCCTGGAGGCATGACCGAGCGGAAACCCCCAGGCGTCAGCTTCGAATCCTTCGTCGACCGGCAGATCCGCGAGGCGTCCGAGCGCGGCGAGTTCGCGAAGCTGCCGGGCCTCGGCAGACCCCTCCCCGACGACACCGCGCCCTACGACGAGCTGTGGTGGGTCAAGGGCACACTGCACCGGGAGGGCCTGGGCGTCCTCCCGCCCGCGCTCCAGCTGCGCAAGGAGGCCGAGGACGCGCGGGAGGCGGCGGCCGGAGCGCCGAGCGACGCCATGGCGCGCCGGATCCTCGCCGAGGTGAACGAGAAGATCGCCGCCGCGCTGCGCCGCCCCCCGCCGGGCCCGCCGCTGAACCTGAAGCCGTTCGACGTGGAGGCGGAGCTCGCGGCCCGGCGCGAGGCACGGGACGGGACGCCGGAGGGCACGCCGGACCGGTCGCCTGACGGATCGGCTTGACTGATCGCTTGACCGCACCCGGGGGGACGGGCCGCAGGCGGCCTAAGGGCAATGCTGGTGACTTAGATGTTCTGTGCTCGTTGGTTGTGGTGTGGCGAGGGTGGGGCAGGTCAAGTCGCCTGCGGGTGAGCGGTTGTCGGACCG